>NZ_CP072308.1:1200000-1500000 GCF_017726655.1 Agrobacterium tumefaciens | reverse complement strand
AAGACGCTTTTCTCCCAAACCAAGCACAGGACCGTGCCGGAAACAATGGCAAAAGCGGGTACGAGAATCTGGATAGCCGTATAGGGCAGTACCTTCGATTCCGCTCTGTAACGCTCGCTCAGGAACACGGTGAGCGATCTGGATATTATCATGAAGACGACCGATATCTGCGTGTAGGCGTCAATCTGATCACCGAAATACAGTGATATCACCGGAAACAGGATTACCAACTGCGCTAGGATCAGAAACGCGGAGATCGCCGTTTCCGTCCGCAGATAGGCATCACCGCGGCCAGCACTTCTGATAGCGGTGAAGCGGCGCAGCGTGTATTGCGTCCACCACATGTAAAAAAAACCGAAGCTTATTTCCTGGATCGCCACAACCAGCGTAAGAACGCCGACGTCGCCCGGGGTAGAAGATGCGCCCACACGAGAATAGTCGCCATCTGGATAAGCGGCGACATCAGCTGGGCAGGAAGATATCTGAATGTCTGTCGTAATAGCACCAGGAAGGCTTCCGAGATAAATAATTTGCTTTAAATTTTTGCTTCTGAAACGGTAGTCTTGTCGACGTCAAGAATAATAAGGGTGTTTGAAAATATTATCTGAGTTACTAAGCAAATAGTGCTGAAAGCGGAATAACGGTTTCGTGTACGACGTCGCCATTAACGATAGCTAGGCATGGTATAAATGTCGCATTAATCCCGCCTGTACAAGATGCAATTTTATGTCGAACTCGGCGGGCATACCGGGCTGTTTTTACTGAAATTGAAGGCACCTTTCCCGCGATGCTTGTTGCCGGTCTCCAGCAACCGTCGTTGAGTGTCTGCATCGCGGGGCTGGCGGCAGTCCGGATCGGCATCTTTCCCCTCCCTCCCATACAATTGCCCGCCTCCAAAAATCATTTGGCTAAAACTCCATGCGCTGGTATTGTCCACCCAACGAAACCTTATGAAAGCCAGCAGCATAGCATCTACGCTTGTGCGCGGCGAAATGGACAAGACAGTGATCGACCCCGGAAACGGCCCAAAGCCGTCGGAACAAGGGGCGTCGGTGGCGAACAAAGGGAACGCGAAGCGATCCCGTCGTGGCAAGAAACACAAGCGTGACGGCAAGCCCCGTGACGCCCATGTGCTGTCGCATGATGTTCCCGCGGATGTTCCGGCCGGTTCCTCCTATGTATCGGCTCTCGAGCCGGATGCCGAGCCGCGCAAGAGAAAGCGCCGCCGGCGCTCTCGCGGAAAAGGCGCATCGCAGCAGGCTGCGGTGGCCATCAGCGGGCAGGTTCAGCCCCCCTCTCCAAGCGACGGTGCAACACCCTCAACCATGCCGCCTGGCGTGGGGAAAAAGTCGCGTCACCGTAAGCGCGGACATCGTGATCCGCGTGGGCGGGATCCGCAGGGCCGTCCGCTGGTCCCCAGCCATGCCCCCAAGCATGTCGGCAAGCAGAACGGTCGTGCCAACGGCGCTTCCCAGGAACAGCATCGGCCGCAATCTGAAACCTCTGCGCGTCATCAGGCTCGCCAGCACGAGCATGGTCCTGACGCGCCCGCGGATATGTACGCCGCGCTCGATCTCGGCACCAATAATTGCCGTCTTCTGATCGCGCAGCCGACGCGTCCGGGCCAGTTCCGGGTCGTGGATGCCTTCTCGCGTATTGTCAGGCTGGGCGAGGGCCTTGTGTCGAGCGGGCGTCTTTCTGATGATGCGATGGACCGCGCGGTCGAAGCGCTGAAAGTCTGCGCCGCAAAACTTGCCGGACGCCCCATCAGGCGCATGCGGCTCATCGCCACCGAAGCGTGCCGTGCGGCATCGAATGGCGAAGAATTTTTGGCGCGCGTGACGCGGGAGACCGGGCTGAAGCTTGAAATCATCAGCCGCGAGACGGAAGCGCGCCTTGCGGTCTCCGGTTGTGCCTCTCTTGTCGGTCGCGAAGCCCGTTCCGTCGTGCTGTTCGATATCGGTGGCGGATCTTCGGAAATTGCCGTGATCAAGGTCGGCGAAAACCGCTCGAACCGGCTCGCCAACCATATTACCCACTGGACCTCGCTGCCGGTCGGCGTCGTCACCTTGTCGGAACGCCACGGCGGCCGCGATGTGACGCCCGACGTGTTCGCCGCCATGGTGCGCGAAGTCGAAGGACTGCTCGACTCATTCCATTGCCCGCCGCTCGCGCCGCAGGCGCATCACGAGGATTTTCACCTGATTGGCACGTCAGGCACGGTCACGACACTTGCAGGCGTGCATCTCGATCTGCCGCGGTACGATCGTCGCAAGGTGGATGGCCTGTGGTTGTCTGACGCCGAGGTGACGGCCATGCAGGACAAGCTGCTGGCCTGGGATTTCGCCGGCCGTGCCGCCAATGCCTGCATCGGGCCTGACAGGGCCGATCTGGTTTTGGCCGGCTGCGCCATCCTTGAGGCCATCCGGCGCCGCTGGCCGGCACGCCGCATGCGGGTGGCGGATCGCGGTTTGCGCGAAGGCCTCCTGACGGACATGATGGCGGATGACGGCGCGTGGCGGCGCAACCGCATGAGGCGCATGCAGATGGTACGGCAGGACAGAACGGAAGGTTTGACATGAGCAAGGCGCCGACAAGCACCAATCGCACCGGCCGCAAGATCGGCCAGAAGGTCAAGAAGACCAAGCTGAAGGCCTCGTCGCGCCGCTGGCTGGAACGTCATATCAATGACCCCTATGTGCAGCGCGCCAAGCTGGAAGGTTATCGCGCCCGCGCTGCCTTCAAGCTCTTGGAAATCAACGACAAGCATCAGATCCTGAAGGGCGCGACCCGCATCATCGACCTGGGCGCCGCGCCCGGCAGCTGGTCCCAGATCGCTTCCAAGGTCACGGATTCGACCGAGGACGATATACGCGTCGCGGCCATCGACTTTCTCGAGATCGACCCAATCCCTGGCGTGAAGATCCTGCAGCTCGACTTCCTTGATCCGACCGCGCCGGAAAAGCTGATGGAGGCCGTTGGCGGCACGCCCGATCTTGTCTTGTCGGATATGGCTGCGCCAACCACGGGTCACCAGAAAACCGACCATATCCGCACCATGCATCTGTGCGAAGTTGCGGCAGATTTTGCGGTGCAGGTTCTGGCGGAAGGCGGCCATTTCCTTGCCAAGACCTTCCAGGGCGGCACGGAAAAGGCGTTGCTGGATATGCTGAAGAAGAATTTCAAGCAGGTCCTGCACATCAAGCCGGCGTCGTCACGCTCGGAATCGGTGGAGATGTTCCTGCTTGCCAAGCACTTCAAGGGCCGCAAGAACGCGCCACAGATTGATGCGGAAGCCGACGAGGCTTCTGAAGACTGATCACTCCGCCGGTTGGGAGACCTTGGCGCGGTGGCCGGAGACGGCCGCGCCGGCGCGCGCATCCATGCGGATGATGGGCACGATTGCGAAGAGCGACACCAGTGCGACAATCATGAAAGCGATGTGGAAATCGGCAAGTTGTAGATGAGTGCCTGACATCATGCTGCTGATTTCCAGAATCGAGGCAGCGAAGGCAACACCGAGCGCCAGGCTGATCTGCTGCAGGACAGAGGCCATCGACGTCGCCTGACTGGCCTGGCTGTCTTCGATATCGGAGTAGCTGAGCGCGTTTGATCCGGTAAAGAAGAAGGACCGGGCAAACCCTGCCGTCACCAGAAAGATCATGATCAGCGGATAGGGCGTCTCAGGCGTGAAGAAGCTGTTGGCGAGTGTGGTGAACGCGCCGACGATGCCGGCCCCGATCAGCGTCGAGCGGAATCCGGTCGCCGCAAACACCCGCTTGGCCATGAATTTAGTGGTGATCGCGCCGATTGCACCAGCAAAAGTTATCATGCCTGACTGGAACGGATTGAGCCCGAAGCCGATCTGCAACATCAGCGGCATCAGGAAGGGAATGGCGCCTGTGGAAATGCGGAAAACAGTGCCGCCGATGGAGGCGGCCCGGAATGTCGCGTTCTGGAAAATCCGGAAATCCAGAATGGGGGCAGGGTGGCGCGCGGCATGGCGCAGATAAAGAAAACCGCAGATGAAACCAATAATGGTCGAGGCAATGCCGATCGCGGGCGGCAGGGCTGGCAGGCTGACGACGGAAAGGCCGAAGACGACGCCAGAGGCGGCGATGCCGGATAGCACAAAACCCTTGCCGTCCATCGGCGGCGGATTGGTGGTTTCGATTTCCGGCAGGAAGATCGTCGACAGCCAGATGCCGATGATGCCGATCGGCACGTTGATCAGGAAAATCCAGTGCCATGAAAAATAGGTGGTGATGAAGCCGCCGATCGGCGGGCCGGTCAGAGGTCCGACAAGACCGGGGATCGTCAGAAGCGCCATGGCGGAGACGAGATCGCTACGCTTGGTCGTCCGCAAAAGCACAAGACGGCCGACCGGGGTCATCATTGCCCCGCCCATGCCCTGCAGGAAGCGCGACAGGACGAATTCAAGAACCGACGACGAGACGGCGCAGCAGATGGAGCCCACGACAAAGACGCCAATGGCAAAACGGAAGATTTTCTTTGCGCCATATTTGTCGGCCATCCAGCCGCTGATCGGAATGAAGATCGCCAAGGCCACCATATAGGCGGTCAGTGCGAGTTTCAGCGTGATCGGCCCGACATTGAGGTCCCTTGCAATCGCCGGAAGAGAGGTGGCGATGACGGTGGAGTCCATCTGCTCCATGAAAAGGGCGACTGCCAGGATGAGCGGAATGATGCGGTTCATGGGAATGCCTGCGGCTTTCGCTGCAACAAGACGTTGGCCTTCCTCCTACGCCTGATGAACGTCCTTGCCAACACGTTAATCGGCGATTTCTCAAGTTCCGATCAAACCTGCGTGAGGGCGGTTTTCTTGCAACTTTCTGGCTCTATTGTCCGTTGGGCAAAGTTAAGCTGGAAAACAGCCAGGTGGCGATATGGGAGACAAGACGATGACCAAATCCTTGAACATGAGCAGACGTGGCCTCATTGGTGCGGCAGGCGCAACCGTCCTCGGCGCGCCTCTGTTGATGACGCGCAGCGCCAATGCTCAGGCCAACCAGCCGCAAACCTCCATGGAGATCAAACACGCGATGCCACCGGAAACAAACCGTTTCAAGCTCGGTAATTTTGAAGTGCTTGTCGTGAAGGATGGCGCCCGCGCTGCGCCCAATCCGGGAGAGACCTTCGGCACCGACCAATCGCCGGAAACAGTCGGTAAATTGCTCGAGGAGAATTTTCTGCCGAAGGACCAGTTCGTCAATTCCTTCTCGCCGGTTCTCGTCAACACCGGCTCTGATCTCGTCCTGTTCGATACAGGCTTTGGTGAAGCCGGTCGCGGGGCGGGCAACGGCCGCCTGATCGAAGGCATGGCTGCCGCCGGTTACACCCCCGAGGATGTGACCGTGGTGGTGCTGACCCATATGCATGGCGACCATATTGGCGGCCTGATGGAAAAGGGCGCACCCGCCTTCTCCAAGGCCCGTTATGTCTTCGGCCAGGCGGAATATGATTTCTGGACGGATGAAAAACGCGTCGGCACGCCTGCCGAGGGCGGCCACAAGGGTGTTCTTGCCAACGTCAAACCGCTGGCGGAAAAGGCCACTTTCATTGGCGATGGCGCCGATGTGGTTTCCGGCATCACGGGCATCGCCGCCTTCGGCCATTCGCCGGGCCACATGATCTTCCGCGTCGAATCGGAAGGCAAACAACTCATCCTGACAGCCGATACCGCGAACCACTTCGTCCTCTCGCTGCAGAAGCCGGACTGGGAAGTCAAGTTCGACATGGACAAGGCAGCGGCGGCTGCGACCCGTAAGAAGGTCTTTGACATGATCGCTACCGATAGGCTGCCCTTCCTCGGATATCACATGCCATTCCCGGCCGTTGGCTATGCCGAAAAGCTGGATGTGGGATACCGTTTCGTACCCAAATCCTATCAGTTTGATATCTGATATCTGCTGCAATGCAGCAACAGGCAAAGCCCGGAACGCTGTTCCGGGTTTTTTCTATTCCCTTCCTGTCATGAACGTGTTACCAGCCCTCGCCAACTTCCAAGCAATCCTTGCAGGGCGCCGGGGTGAACTTTTCGTTCCGGAACGGCCACGCATTTTCAGTATGAAGGAATTTGGTCATGGCACGCATCATTCAAACACCCACTGGTTTGGACGCTCTCACATTTGACGATGTGTTGCTGCAGCCCGGACATTCCGAAGTCATGCCGGGACAGACGAATATCGCCACCCGCATCGCCCGCGATATCGATCTCAACCTGCCTATCCTCTCCTCCGCCATGGACACGGTCACCGAGGGCCGCCTCGCCATCGCCATGGCCCAGGCCGGCGGCATCGGCGTTATCCACCGCAACCTGACCCCCATCGAACAGGCCGAAGAAGTTCGGCAGGTGAAGAAGTTCGAAAGCGGCATGGTCGTTAACCCTGTGACCATCGGCCCGGATGCGACCCTTGCCGAAGCCCAGGCGCTGATGAAAGCGCATGGCATTTCCGGTATTCCGGTTGTGGAAAACGGCGGTTCCGGTGGTCACAAGAGCGGCCGCCTCGTTGGCATCCTGACCAACCGCGACGTTCGTTTTGCCTCCGATCCGCAGCAGAAAATCTACGAGCTGATGACCCGCGAAAATCTGGTCACGGTCAAGGAAAGCAGCGTTGATCAACAGGAAGCCCGCCGTCTTCTGCACAAGCACCGCATCGAAAAGCTGCTGGTGGTGGATGGAAAGGGCAACTGCGTCGGCCTCATCACCGTCAAGGACATTGAGAAGTCGCAGTTGAACCCCAACGCCACCAAGGATGCGCAGGGCCGTCTTCGCGCTGCCGCTGCCATCAGCGTGGGTGCGGACGCCATCGAGCGTGCCGAGCGCCTCATCGATGCCGGCGTCGACCTTCTCGTCGTCGATACCGCGCATGGCCATTCGCAGCGCGTGCTCGATGCCGTTTCAGTCGTCAAGAAGATGTCGAACTCGGTTCGCATCATCGCCGGCAATGTCGCCACCGCCGACGGCACCAAGGCTCTCATCGATGCCGGTGCGGATGCGGTCAAGGTTGGTATCGGTCCCGGCTCCATCTGCACGACCCGCATCGTTGCCGGCGTGGGCGTTCCGCAGCTTGCGGCCGTCATGGCATCGGTGGAAGCCGCCAATGCGGCTGACATTCCCGTCATCGCCGATGGCGGCATCAAGTTCTCGGGCGATCTGGCCAAGGCTATCGCCGCCGGCGCTTCCGCCGTCATGATCGGCTCGTTGCTCGCCGGCACGGATGAAAGCCCGGGCGAAGTGTTCCTGTATCAGGGCCGTTCCTTCAAGGCCTATCGCGGCATGGGCTCCGTTGGCGCCATGGCCCGTGGTTCTGCCGACCGTTATTTCCAGGCGGAAGTGCGCGACACGCTGAAGCTCGTGCCTGAGGGTATCGAGGGGCAGGTTCCCTATAAGGGCCCGGTTTCCGGCGTTCTGCATCAGCTGGCTGGCGGCCTGAAGGCTGCCATGGGTTATGTCGGCGGCAGCAACATCAAGGAGTTCCAGGAGCGCGCCACCTTCGTGCGCATTTCCAGCGCCGGCCTGCGGGAAAGCCACGCCCACGACGTGACGATCACCCGCGAAAGCCCGAACTACCCCGGCGCGGTTTGATCTTTCAGGCCAAATCCTTAAAAGGATACCAACTATTTGGCGCTCCCCGATTCACGCCGGATCGGGGAGCGTTTTCATGATTGGAGTAGAAAACATGTCCCCGACAACCGCAATGTTCTGGCCGATGATAGCCCATGCCTCGCTGGTTTTCATTCTTTATGCATTGCTGTTGTACCGGCGCAAGAACCACACGCTCACCAGCAGGGAGGCGGTGGCACAGTATCGCGAGAAAGGCGAGGAGGGGCAGGCGAGCGCGCTGGTGAACAGAAACATCGCCAATCAGTTCGAGCTTCCTGTTCTCTTTCACGCCATCTGCCTGCTGCTTTACATCACCGATGCAGACAATGTGGTGACCGTGGTGCTTGCCTGGCTGTTCGTGATCTCCCGCTATGCGCATTCCTATGTGCACGTCACCAGCAACAGGCTGCGGTACCGCGCGCCCCTGTTCGGTATCGGCTTTGCACTGCTGGTCTGCCTCTGGGCCTGGCTCGCCATATGGTTGGCGCTTGAATAAAACAGCACCATGGGGTTGCTTCAAAGTTGAGACACTCCCGCCTCGCAAAACGTTCCGGTTTGCGATGGGTCAATTCCATGACGCCTGAAGCTCGTTAATCTCAACCTGCCGTCGAAAGTTTTCGAGGTGTTTGGAGATAGGGAGCAAGTCATGGCTAAAACAATGAAGGCAGCGGTGGTCCGCGCGTTTGGGAAACCGCTGACGATCGAGGAAGTCGCGATACCGGATCCCGGGCCCGGTGAAATTCTCATCAACTACAAGGCGACTGGCGTGTGCCACACTGATCTGCACGCCGCGACGGGTGACTGGCCGGTTAAGCCCAACCCGCCCTTCATTCCAGGCCATGAAGGTGCAGGCTACGTGGCCAAGATCGGCGCCGGCGTTACCGGCATCAAGGAGGGTGACCGTGCCGGCACGCCGTGGCTCTACACCGCCTGCGGTTGCTGCATTCCCTGCCGCACCGGTTGGGAGACGCTTTGCCCGAGCCAGAAGAACTCGGGCTACTCCGTCAATGGCAGCTTTGCCGAATATGGCCTTGCCGATCCGAAATTCGTCGGCCGGCTGCCTGATAATCTCGATTTCGGCCCCGCGGCCCCGGTGCTTTGCGCCGGTGTCACCGTCTATAAGGGCCTCAAGGAGACCGAAGTCCGGCCGGGCGAATGGGTGGTCATTTCAGGCATTGGCGGGCTTGGCCATATGGCAGTGCAATATGCCAAGGCCATGGGCATGCATGTCGTGGCTGCCGACATTTTTGATGACAAGCTCGCGCTGGCGAAGAAGCTTGGCGCCGATGTCATCGTCAACGGCCGTGCGCCCGACGCCGTTGAACAGGTGCAGAAGGCGACAGGCGGCGTCCACGGGGCGCTGGTGACGGCGGTGTCGCCCAAGGCCATGGAGCAGGCTTATGGCTTCCTCCGCTCCAAGGGCACCATGGCGCTTGTCGGCCTGCCGCCGGGCTTTATCTCCATTCCGGTGTTCGACACGGTGCTGAAGCGGATCACGGTGCGCGGCTCCATCGTCGGCACCAGACAGGATCTCGAGGAAGCGCTGACCTTCGCCGGGGAAGGCAAGGTCGCAGCCCACTTCTCGTGGGACAAGCTCGAAAACATCAACGATATCTTCCACCGCATGGAAGAGGGCAAGATCGACGGCCGTATCGTCGTAGACCTCGCCGCCTGATGTGAAGAACGAAAGCGGTGTGCGCCAATGCGCGCTCCGCTCCGCTTGTCTAACCGCTCGGCGGAAACTGAACGGTCACGCGCAGGCCGGGGTGATTGTCCGAAAGTGTCACGGCGGCGCCGTGTAATTCCGCTACCGCCTTGACAAGGCTGAGGCCAAGCCCCGACCCTGATGTGGTTCGACTTTTTTCGACGCGATAAAAGCGGTCGAAAACCTGGGCTCGGTCTTCCTCTGAAATGCCCGGCCCGTTATCGGCGATCACCAACTGCGCCCGCGCCCCGTTGTGTGAAAGATCGAGCGCGATTCTGGATCCGGCGGGTGTATGCCGCATGGCGTTGGACAGAAGATTCACCAACAGCTGGCGGATGAGGTCGGGATCTCCCTCGATCCGGCATTCCCCGGCATCCATGCGCATGCGCAGCTCATAACCTTCCTCGGCTGCGATCACCTCATAGGTCTCGTACATGTCGCTGACGACGTCACATAGATCGAATACTTTAAAGCGCGCGGTTCTGTTTCGCGCTTCGATTTGCGCAATCCGCAGAAGCGCGTCGAAGGTATTGGCGATCGACAGCAGGTCTTCGAGGGCGGTCTCAATGCCCGTCCTCATCTCGTCAATCCCATGTGCATTCAACGCATCTTCCAGAACGAGAAATGCACGGCCTATCGGTGTCTTCAAATCATGTGCGACATCCGTGGTCACCTGCTTCAATGCCGCGACGCTGGATTCCAGTCTTGCCAGAGCGACATTGATTTCGGCCGACAATATGTCGATTTCATCCCTGCGCGAGGAGACCGGAAGCCGTTTCGACAGCTCGCCATTGCCGATAGCGTGAGCGCTCTGTGTCAGTGACGCGATGCGACGACGCGTCCGGTATGCCAGTATGGCCGCCCCAGTCATGCCGACGCAAAGCACGATCGTTGTCGCCCAGCAGAAACTTATGAGAACAATCCGGGCCAGTTCATCCGTATCGCCATAGCTGATCCCGACAACGAGATTGTTCGGTCCGAGCGTTGCGCTGTAAAGCTTGTAGTGGGACGCATTATCGTGCTGGTCGTTCGGTTCGAGAGTCGAGTAACCGGGTGGGACATTCGAGAACTGATCGCTGCCGGCAAGAAGCTGCCCCTGCGGACTGCGTAGAGAATAGATGGTTTCCTGACCCCGGATGGCTGGTCCGTGATTGTCGATCATCTCTACCGCGCCCTGAAGTCCGCGCGTGTCGAAGGCGGACGCGATTTCCCGGTACCGCTCCATCACATTGGCGTTCAGGCGCTCATCGAGAAAGCCGACGACCATTCGATAGGCCGCGATATTCGCACCGAGCGAGGCCGTGACAAAAAGGGCGATATAGAGAAGCGCCAGCCTGACGGCGGTACTCTTCAGGAAACTAGCGCCGGGCATGAAGCGTATAGCCCGTGTTTTTGACCGTGTGCAGAAGCGGCTGATTGAAGGGTTTGTCGATTTTCGCCCTCAGCCGGCTGATATGCGTTTCCACGACCGAGCTTTGCGGATCGAAATTGAAGTTCCAGATTTTTTCGAGAAACATCGTTTTCGTCAGGATTCTGCCCTCGTTGCGCATGAGCAGTTCGAGAAGCGAAAATTCACGTGGCAGCAGGTCGATCCGCTGCCCTGCACGCGATGTCGTTCTGGTGACGAGGTCCATCTCCAGGTCGCCGACGCGCAGGCGCGTCTTCTCCGTGGCAATAGGCGGGCGCCGAACGAGCGCATTGATTCTCGCCGTCAGTTCCGAAAAAGCGAAGGGCTTGACCAGATAATCGTCACCCCCCGCTTCCAGCCCTTCGACACGGTCGTCAACACCGCTCATTGCGGTGAGAAAAAGGATGGGGACGCGTATCGAGGCCGCGCGCATGCTCTTGACCAGATTGAGGCCGTCGAGGCCGGGGATCATGCGGTCCACGACGGCGACGTCGTATCCGCCGTCGAGGCCGGCCGCCAGCGCCTCGCGCCCGTCCTTCACCCAGTCGACCGTGTGGCCGGCAGAGGCCAGTCCCTTGATAATATAGTTTCCCGTTGTGATGTCGTCTTCTACAAGAAGTATCTTCATGGCGATGACGTTGTCTTAAATACAGCTTTAAAGAAATCTCACCGCTTTTGATCACGCCGCAAATCGGGCTTTCTTGCGGCAGTTAAGGCATTGGCGGGTTTACAAAATTGTATAGTCGGCGACAGGCGGCTGAAAAATCGGCGTTTTACTTTCAACGTGCTGCAAGTCGCAGTGTTACCCGTTTCGAGGATCAAGACAATGATCAAAAATATCGCCATCGCCGCATTCGCCCTCATCGCCGCAACCGCTGCCGCTTCCGCGAACGGCCTTCTCAGCGACTCCGCTACGCCCATCACCAAGATGATCGAGAACCATGCCAAGCCAGGCGACAAGGCTGTCTCCGTCTCCAACCCGGAGGTTACCTACCGTGTCTTGGAAAACGGTATGGTCGAACGGAAAAACAGCCGCTTCGACACGACTACCTACATCGATCCGACGGCCGTGCTCCGCGATAGAAACCGCCGCTAACCGCTGTGACCACGACGCGCCCGGCGGTAGATGACCGCCGGGCTTAATGCGACGGCTGGCTCTTGCCACGCTTCAAATGCTCGTCCAGCCTCGGCATGATCTCCACGAAATTGCAGGGCAGGTGGCGATAATCGAGCTGCGCTTTGAGAATGCCGTCCCACGCATCCTTGCAGGCGCCGGGAGAGCCGGGCAGCACGAAAATGAAAGTCGCGTTCGCCACCCCGCCTGTCGCGCGTGACTGGATGGTGGCGGTGCCGATCTTGTCGTAGGAGATGCGGTGGAAAAGGGCGGAAAATCCGTCCATGCGCTTTTCGAACAGCGGCTCCAGCGCCTCCGGCGTCACATCGCGACCGGTAAAACCGGTGCCGCCTGTCGTGATGACAACATCCACGCCGTCAGACAGCGTCCATTCGCGCACGGTGTCTGCGATCGCCGCCTTGTCATCAGGCACGATGGCGCGGGCGGCAAGCCTGTGGCCCGCTTCTTCGAGCCTTGCGACGAGCGTATTGCCAGATTTGTCGTTTTCCAGCGTGCGGGTATCCGAAACGGTCAGAACCGCAATTCCAAGGGGAATGAAGGGTCTTTCGCCTGCCATGGCCTTATCCTTAGTCTGTCTGTTCTTCAGATGGTCCGCGTTGCCTGAAAATACCAGCCGGGACGTTTCTTCCGAAGCGATATTTCCGCCGTCCGGGCCGCTTCAAGTGAATGAAAAATGCCGAAACAGGTGGCCCCCGAACCAGACATACGCACAAGCGCCGCACCTTCATCCGACAGCAATGTGATGATCTCCCCGATCTCAGGCAGAAGCGTCTGCGCCGGTGGTTGCAGATCGTTACTGCTATGCGCGAGAAAATCCATCCAGCCCAACGTCGAATGGGCGGGCAGGTGGGGATTGGCCTTGTTCTGCAGTCGCCGGAAAATATCTGGTGTCGAAACGGCCTTCAGCGGATTCGCCAGAACCATGGCGAGTTTCGGCAGGTCCGTAAGGACTTCGATGTCCTCGCCTATGCCACGCGCGATCAGTGGCCGGCTTGCAAGGCACATCGGCACGTCTGCACCGAGTTTCAGTGCCATCGATGCCAGCGCATCCGGCGCGATTTGCGCTTGCCAGTGGCGCAGCAAGCCGCGAAGCGTTGCCGCGGCATCTGCGGACCCGCCGCCAATGCCTGAGGCTACCGGCAGGTTCTTTTCAAGATGAATAGCGACCGGTGGCGTGGGTTGGCCAGCAGACGCAAGCGCCTCGCGCAGCAGGTCTCGAGCGCGGATGACAAGATTTTCGCCGGTCTGACCCACGTTTAGAAGATCGCCGAAGGGGCCGGAAATGGAGAAATTGTCCGCGGCGGCGTCGCGTATGCGGATCACGTCGCCGGCTTCGGTGAAGGTTACGAGCGTTTCAAGCAGATGATACCCATCCGCTCGCTGGCCGGTCACATGGAGCGCCAGATTGATCTTGGCCGGGGCCGCCTCGATTGTTTCGGTGGCCCCGGAAGCGTCATGCAGCTGCATGCGGCGTCAGGATTTCTTGTCCGGAGCAGGGGCAGCCGGCGCTGGAGGAGCCGGTGGCTGCGGCGCGACCTCCTTCTTGGCGGTGTTCTCAGCGTCCTTTTCGAGCGGCGGCAGACCGTTGGCGATTTTTTCCTTCACCTTGGCCTTGTCGACATCGTCATTGTCGCCGATCAGCGCACGGTTCCACTGATAAACCGCCTCGATTTTGCGACCAACGCGCCAGTAAGCATCGCCCAAATGGTCGTTGATGGCGGGGTCACCGGCTCTGAGTTCTATGGCGCGTTCCAGTTCCGTCACGGCCTGATCGAAGTCACCCAACCGGAAGTGCGCCCAGCCGAGGGAGTCGACGATGTAACCGTCGTTCGGCCGAAGCTCGACAGCGCGGCTGATCATCTTCATGCCTTCTTCGAGATTCATGCCTTTATCCACCCAGGAATAACCCAGATAGTTCAGAACCTGCGGCTGCTCCGGGTTCAACTCGAGCGCCCGCTTGAAGTTCGGCTCGGCCTTGTCCCATTCCTTCAGGCGCTCATAGGCGATGGCGCGCTGGAAGAAGATCGTCCAGTCGGATTTCTGCGGCACAGCGCCGATGACCTCGACCGCCTTGTCGTAGTTTTCAGCCATCGCCCGGTAATCCTTGGCATCGGACAGCACGCTGCCATAGGCCAGATACGAACGGATGTCCTTCGGGTCGGACTCGAGAAGCGATTTCAGGTGCTTGCGCGCCTCCTCAACCTTGCCTGTCTGCGCCAGCGTCAATCCGAGCTGCAGCTCGGAAATGCGATACATCGGCGAGTCCTTCGGCACCTCACGGTAGAAGGCGATGGCGCGGTCCGGCTGCTTCAGTGCTTCTGAAAGGCCGCCGAGGAGGATCAAGGTGTCGGGGCTCTTCGGGTCGAGTGCGCGCGATGTCTGAAGATAAAGCGTTACGATCTCTTCGGCGCCTTCGCGATTCAAGGCGCCAGCGATGGAGAACATCACGCTGGCGGCACCTTCTACCGCGTTGGTAATCTGCTGCTCCGGTTTTTCACCCTTTTCGATCGCCTCGCGCAGCGCCTTCAGCGGCGCGTAATTCGGCGCGAAGGTGTCGCCAACCGCAATGGCGTCCAGCGCCTTCTGCTTGTTACCGGCGGACGCTTCCAGCCGCGCCAGCGCCATGACCGCGCGCATATAGGTGTCGGAGGCGGTGGCACCGCCTTCGCGGTCTGTCACGGCTTCGTTGAGGCTTTTACGCGCCGCTTCGGTGTTGCCGGAAATCAGGGCGATGGAGGCTGCGTTGTATTTCTGGAAGATGGAGATCCAGCCCGGGCCCTTCATGTTGTTGACGAGCGCCAGCGCTTCCTTCGGCTTGCCGGCACCGGCGCGCGCCCAGGCGGTCAGAAGCGTATTGACCATCCGGTCGAGATCGTTCGGACCCGTGTACTTCAGGATCTTCTCGGCCTTGGCGAATTCCTTGTCTTTGATCGCGTCCAGACCGCGAATAATGGTCGTCACACGCTCGACGGTCGTGTCGTCCTTCATCGAATCGGCGATCTTCGCACCGGCCTCGAAATTGCCGCTCAGCAGTTCGGCGATCATCAGGCGCTGGCGGATTTCCGAGTTGGCCGGATCGAATTCCAGCGCTTTCTTGTAGAGCGAAATCGCGGTCGGGTAGTCCTGGTCGACATCGGCGTTACGACCGGCGAGGAAGGCGCCGGAGAAGGTATTCACCTTCGCCGGATCGAAGGTAACGGCCTTGTCTTCCGGTTTTGCCTTCGTCTCCGCAAAACCGGGGCTTGCACCCGCGCCGATTGCGAGAGCAGCGGCGAGAGCCGCGCTGCAGAGAAGACGGAGTGCTGGTTTACGCCGCATGAGGGAACCCTTGCCTTTGTGCCGAAGCACGGAAAAATCAGTTTCCATTGTTTGGTCACGATAGAATGGCTTTTTTGAAGCAACGCCGCAAGAAATTACGGCGGGGCCACAATCACGCCTTGAGGAGAAAATCGCCGTGAGAGGTGCGGCGGACGGGCAGACCATCCGCCGATATTCCGGCCGTCCAGCGTCAGTTCAGACGCTCGATGCAGAAGTCGATGACTTCGAGAAGCGCGTTTTTCCATGGGCTCTGCGGCAATGGCGCAAGTGCGTCACGGGCTATGGTGCCGTAATGCGTGGCGCGGCCGATCGTGTCTCCGAGACCGTTGTATTTGGTGATAAGACCGAGCGCTTTTTCCAGGTTCTCGTCGCTGCTTTCACCCTTTTCGATGGCATTGCGCCAGAATGCGCGCTCATCCTGGGTGCCGCGGCGATAGGAAAGGATGACCGGCAGCGTGATCTTGCCTTCGCGGAAATCGTCTCCGGTATTCTTGCCGAGATCGGCGGACTTGCCACCGTAATCCAGCACGTCGTCGACCAGTTGGAAGGCGAGGCCGAGGTTCATACCATAGGATTTCAGCGCACTGCGGGTGGCCTTGTCCGTCTTGGCGACGATCGGGCCGACTTCGGCCGCTGCGGCAAAGAGAGCGGCCGTCTTGGCGCGAATCACCTGCAGGTAATCGTCCTCGGTCGTTTCCATGTTCTTGGCGACGGAAAGCTGCAGAACCTCGCCTTCGGCAATGACGGAAGCGGCGGTGGAGAGCACGTCGAGCGCGTCCAGCGAACCGACATCCACCATCATGCGGAAAGCCTGGCCGAGCAGGAAGTCTCCGACGAGAACGCTCGCCTGGTTGCCCCAGATGGTGCGGGCGGTGGATTTGCCGCGACGCAGATCGCTTTCGTCCACAACATCGTCATGCAGAAGCGTCGCCGTGTGCATGAATTCCACGCTGGTGGCGAGCTTGATGTGGTTGTCGCCCTCGTAACCGAACATCGAGGCCGAGGCGAGCGTCAGCATCGGCCGAAGGCGCTTGCCGCCTGACGAGATGAGATGGTTGGCCACCTCGGGGATCATCTGGACATCGGAGCCGGCCTTGGAAAGGATAAGCTGGTTCACCCGTTCCATGTCGGGGCGGGTCAGGTCGACAAGCGGCTTGACGGATGCGAGTTTGTTTTTGCTTTCTTCAAGCGGTATGACGACGCCCAAGGGACAGGACTCCAGTTCGAATTTGAATTCGACAATAAAAACTGACGCCTTGCGCGGCAAGGGGCGAATTGCCGCTCGCCATTCAAAAAGATGGGAATTTAAGGTCTATCCATGCGTGAACTGATCCGTACCAACGATGCCGTGCTTCTTTCCTTCGCCGAAAGCCTGATGAAGGATGCCGGCATTCACTGCCTGATTGCCGATCAGGCGATGAGCATTCTGGAGGGATCGCTCGGCCTTTTGCCGCGACGGTTTCTGGTGGAAGACGACCGCGCCGATCAGGCCCGCCGCATTCTCATCGATGCGGGGCTCGGCGACGAGTTGCGCAATCAGGAGGCTTGAGCGGCGGTGAGCGACGGCATTTCCGAAACGATCGACGCCTTTCATCGCGGGCGCTTTCACATCATCCAGCCAAAGGGCAGGGGGCATCGGGCAGGCATGGACGCCATGCTGCTTGCCTCGCTCGTCGCGGATGACCGCGCCTGTCGTGTTGCCGATCTCGGCGCCGGTGCCGGTGCCGCCGGCATGGCTGTGGCAGCGCGGCTCGAAAAGGCGCAGGTGACACTCTATGAGCGCTCCCCGGAAATGGCGGAATTTGCCCGCCGCAGTCTCGAACTGCCTGACAATGCCGCTTTTTCCGCCCGCGTCGCGGTTCTCGAAGCCGACGTGACGCTGCGGGCGAAAGCCCGGATCGAGGCCGGATTGCCCGAGGATCATTTCCATCACGTCATCATGAATCCGCCCTATAATGACGCCGGCGACCGCCGCACACCGGATGCCCTGAAGGCGGAAGCCCATGCCATGACGGATGGCCTGTTCGAGGACTGGATCAGGACCGCGGGCGCCATCATGATCCCGGGCGGGCAGCTTTCCCTGATCGCACGGCCGCAATCGGTGGCGGAGATCATTGCCGCCTGCGGCAGCCGTTTTGGCGGCCTCGAAATCACCCTCATCCATCCACGCCCCGGTGACGATGCGGTACGCATGCTCGTAACCGCCATCAAGGGATCGCGCGCACGGCTCTCCTTCCGCGCGCCCCTTATCATGCACGAGACCGGCAGCCACGCCTTTACCCCTTTCGTGGATGACCTCAACAATGGCCGCGCCGCCTATTCCCGTAATGTAAGGGCAATCAGACCCGGCTTATAAAATCAGCGTGACGCCAGCCGCATGCCATTGTGTTTTGCCCGGCGATACATACATCCGTGTCGTTGAAGTCATTGCTGTGAGGATTGATTGGTGGGTTTGCTGAAGCATCTTGTGCCGAAACGCTTTCGTAAAAAAGAGCTTGTCATTCCCGTCGTGCGCATGAATGGCGCCATCATGGCGGGCGGTAACCAGTTCCGCCCCGCGCTCAACCTCGCCTCCTATGCGCCGTTGCTCGAAAAGGCCTTCGCCATCAAGGATGCCCCGGCCGTCGCGATCTCGATCAACTCTCCCGGCGGTTCGCCCGTCCAGGCCCGCATGATCTACAACCGCATCCGCCAATTGGCCGAGGAAAAGGACAAGAAGGTTCTGGTCTTCGTGGAGGACGTCGCGGCCTCCGGCGGCTACATGATCGCGCTTGCCGGCGACGAGATCATCGCCGACCCGACATCCATTGTCGGTTCGATCGGCGTGGTCTCCGGCGGCTTCGGTTTTCCGGAAATGCTGCGGAAGATCGGTGTGGAGCGCCGCGTCTACACGGCCGGCGAAAACAAGGTCATCCTCGACCCCTTCCAGCCGGAAAAGGAAGGCGATATCGAATACCTGAAGTCGCTCCAGGTCGAAATCCACAATGTTTTCATCGATATGGTCAAAATGCGCCGCGGCTCGAAACTGAAGGGCGACGACACGATCTTCTCAGGTCTGTTCTGGACCGGCATGCGCGGCCTCGATCTCGGCCTGATCGATGGACTGGGCGACATGCGGGACGTGCTCCGCCGCCGATACGGTACCAAGGTGAAGCTGCAACTCGTCAGCGGCGGGCGCACTCTGTTCGGCAAAAAAGTGCCCGGTGTGAACGCAGCGCTTGGTCTTGACGCCGAGAGGCTCGCCGCAGGTGCGGTTTCGGGACTTGCAGAGGTCGCCGAAGAAAAGGCATTGTGGTCGCGTTTCGGTCTATGATGTCTCAGGAATAAAGCCTTATGGCTCAGCTTATTACAATCATCCTCCTGGTGGTGGGTGCCATCATCCTCTACCGCCGCTTCGTCCGCGATGCCGAAAAGCTTTCGGCAAAATCGAAACGGCGCGAGAAGGAACGTGAGACCGGCGCGATCGGCACCCTGATCAAGGACCCGCAAACCGGTGAGTACCGCGTGAAGCGCGAGGACGAGACGTAATTTTCCTCTAACGCAAAATTTGCTATAGTCGCTTTCGAGTAAGGAGGCTGTCATGCGTGTCACGAAATGGGGCGATAGTCTTGCGGTCCGCATCCCGGCGGATGTCGCGGAAGCCTTGCATATCAAGGAAGGCGACGAGGTGGATGTCGTTGCTGCAACCGATGCGGTTGTCAACGCGACGCCTGACGAAGAGCGGCGACAGGCGCTTGAAAAAATTCGTTCCCTGCGATGGACATTGCCGCCGGAGTATAAATTTGATCGTGACGAGGCTAATGAGCGTTGAGTGAGGCGCCCTTCGTTGACACCAATATTCTGGTCTATGCTTCGACCTCCGACCCGCGCTCCGAGGTGGCCAATACGATAATATCGCAGCCATTCGTTATCAGCGTCCAGGCACTTAACGAGTTTTCGGTTGTCGCGCGTAAAAAATTGCGAATGGAATGGAGCGGTATACGTTCTGCTTTGGAAGATTTCAGAACGGCGGCAGCGCAGATTGTGCCGCTGGACGTTGGTCTGCACATGGACGCGCTTGATCTTGTGCAGAGATACAATGTTGCTTTTTACGACGCCTTGATGCTGGCGGCAGCGCTGAAGGCGGAAAGCAATGTTTTCCTCTCCGAAGACATGCAGGATGGCCTCACCGTCGAAGGGCGAATGAAGATCTTCAACCCGTTCACCGCCCGTCTCCACGCATAAAACCTTGACCCCCACGCCACGCCGTGGCACCAGTCCGCATCCGAAGTAAGTCAATGCTTACTTGTCCTCCTAACGCCGCGATGACTGCAATGACCGATGTTCCCGACCATATGAACCCGAAGCGTTCCTTTCAGGCGCTGATCCTGACGCTGCACAATTACTGGGCCGACAAGGGCTGCGCGGTGTTGCAGCCTTACGATATGGAAGTGGGCGCGGGGACGTTCCATCCGGCAACGACGCTGCGCGCGCTTGGGCCAAAGCCGTGGAAGGCCGCTTACGTGCAGCCATCACGCCGCCCGTCCGATGGACGTTATGGGGAAAACCCCAACCGCCTGCAGCATTATTACCAGTATCAGGTCATCCTGAAGCCCAACCCTTCCAACCTGCAGGAGCTCTATCTCGGTTCGCTGAAGGCGATCGGCCTCGACCCGTTGCTGCACGATGTGCGCTTCGTTGAGGACGATTGGGAAAGCCCGACGCTCGGCGCCTGGGGCCTCGGATGGGAATGCTGGTGCGATGGCATGGAAGTGTCGCAGTTCACTTACTTCCAGCAGGTTTGCGGCATTGAATGCTCGCCGGTCGCCGGCGAGCTGACCTATGGTCTGGAGCGTCTGGCCATGTATGTTCAGGGCGTCGACAATGTCTATGATCTGAACTTCAACGGCCGCGAGGGCGAAGAGAAGATTTCCTACGGCGACGTGTTTTTGCAGGCCGAGCAGGAATATTCCCGCCACAACTTCGAATTTGCCGACACCGCCATGCTGCATCGCCATTTCATCGACGCGGAAAAGGAATGCCAGGCGCTTCTCGCTGCCGGTGCGCCCGGTGACAACGACAACCAGCGCCTGCACAAATGTGTGTTTCCGGCCTATGACCAGTGCATCAAGGCGAGCCACGTCTTCAATCTTCTGGATGCGCGCGGTGTCATCTCGGTGACGGAGCGCCAGAGCTATATTCTGCGCGTGCGCACGCTGGCGAAAGCCTGCGGCGAGGCCTTCCTGCTGACGGATGCTGGCGGGCTGAACTGGAACAGGGCCGCCTGAACAAATATGTAAGGCGGAAAACACTCTAAACTGCGGATGCCGCCGTTGGCGTCCGCGCCTCTTGAGGAGGGGTCGGGCATGTTCATCACGCTGGCAATCATTGCTGCAATCGCGCTTTATGTCGTCTTCATCTATAACGGCCTCGTCAAGTCTCGGCAGATGAAGGAAGAGGCGTGGTCGGGCATCGACGTGCAGCTGAAGCGCCGCGCCGATCTCATTCCGAACCTGATCGAGACGGTCAAGGGTTATGCAGCACATGAAAAGAGCACCTTCGAGGAGGTGATTAGCCTGCGCAACCGGGCGCAGGCGGTGCCGGCGGGTGATGTCGAAGGTCGCGCCCAGGCGGAAGGGCTGCTGTCGCAGGCGCTCGGCAAGCTGTTCGCTCTCGCCGAAGCCTATCCGGATCTCAAGGCCAACACCAACTTTCTGGAATTGCAGCGCTCGCTCGAATCCATCGAAAACGAGATCCAGATGTCGCGCCGTTATTACAATGGCGCCGCGCGCGATCTCAACGTTAAGGTGGAAAGCTTCCCGTCGAACCTCGTGGCAGGCCAGTTTGGGTTTGCCAAGGCGCCCTATTTCGAGATCGACAATCCCGCTGACCGTGCGGTGCCAACCGTCAAATTCTAAGGTCGGCCAAAGCTGCCCATAGACGCCCGATGACATTCCGGCTTATGCCGCCTATTTTGACAAGACGACGATCATGATCGAACTGACCATCACCCCGCCCGGTCACCCGCTTTCCGGCAAGGTGGAGCCACCCGGTTCCAAGTCCATCACCAACCGCGCGCTGCTGCTGGCGGGCCTTGCCAAGGGCAAAAGCCGCCTCACCGGTGCGCTGAAGAGCGACGATACGCTTTATATGGCGGAAGCCCTGCGTGAGATGGGTGTGAAGGTGACCGAGCCTGATGCCACCACTTTCGTGGTCGAAAGTTCAGGTCTGCTGCAGCAGCCACAAAAGCCGCTTTTCCTTGGCAATGCTGGCACGGCAACACGCTTCCTCACCGCCGCCGCCGCGCTTGTCGACGGGGCCGTCATCATCGATGGCGACGAGCATATGCGCAAACGTCCCATCATGCCGCTGGTAGAAGCGCTCCGCTCCCTCGGAGTCGAGGCGGATGCGCCGACCGGTTGCCCGCCCGTTACCGTCTGCGGCAAGGGTACGGGTTTCCCGAAGGGCAGCGTTACCATCGACGCCAACCTGTCGAGCCAATATGTCTCGGCACTTCTGATGGCGGCCGCCTGCGGTGATAAGCCTGTCCATATCATCCTCAAGGGCGAGGAAATCGGTGCGAAGGGCTATATCGACCTCACGACATCGGCCATGGAGGCTTTCGGCGGGAAGGTGGAGCGGGTCAGCAATGCCATCTGGCGCGTGCACCCGACCGGTTACGCGGCGACCGATTTCCATATCGAGCCGGATGCCTCCGCCGCCACCTATCTCTGGGGTGCCGAACTTCTGACCGGCGGCGCAATCGATATCGGCACGCCCGCCGATAAATTCACCCAGCCGGATGCCAAGGCCCATGAGGTCATGGCGCAGTTTCCGCACCTGCCCGCCGAAATCGATGGTTCTCAGATGCAGGATGCCATCCCCACTATCGCGGTTCTCGCCGCCTTCAACGAAACGCCGGTGCGTTTCGTCGGCATCGCCAATCTGCGGGTCAAGGAATGCGACCGCATCCGCGCCGTCTCGCTGGGCCTCAACGAAATCCGCAACGGTCTGGCGCATGAGGAAGGCGACGACCTGATCGTGCATTCCGATCCCTCCCTCGCGGGCCAGACGGTGAGTGCTTCCATTGATACCTTTGCCGATCACCGCATCGCCATGAGCTTTGCGCTCGCGGCGCTGAAGATCGGTGGCATCGCCATCCAGAACCCTGCCTGCGTGGGCAAGACCTATCCGAACTACTGGAAGGCGCTCGCCTCGCTCGGCGTCGACTATACCGAAAAGGAAAGCGCTGCCGAGCCGCAGCATTAGAAGAACGGTTCAATGCCGTCATTCCGGCCTTGAGCCGGAAACCAGCGCGATCAAGTCCTTGATCGCGAAAGACTCTTCAAGCCGCGCCGACGCGCGGCTGCTGGATACCGGGTCTAGCCCGCTATGACGGAAATGACTGTACGTGCATCAGTTGAAACCGGAAACGCTCTGACCCCTCAAGGAGGATCGCCCGTGAAGACCATCGCCGCAAGACTTCTCGCGCTGTTCGTCTTCCTGGGCGCGGCCTTCCCGGCTTTCGCGGAAGAGTTCATCCGTTCGTATCATTCCGTCATCGAGGTCGCGCAAGATGGAAAGCTGACGGTGACGGAAACAATCACCGCCCGCGCCGAAGGCCAGAACATCAAGCGCGGCATCTTCCGCGACTTCCCGCTTTACGCGCTGGATGCGAATAACCGCCGCACCAGGGTGGATTTCAACGTCGTTTCGGTCGAGCGCGACGGTGCGCCCGAGAACTGGCGCACCGAAACCATCGATGGCGGCATCCGCATCTATACCGGCAGCGCCGACCGTTTCCTGTCGACCGGCGACCATATCTTCCAGATCACCTACACCACCGCCCGGCAGATCCGTTATTTCAGCGATTACGACGAGCTGACCTGGAACGTGACAGGCAATGGCTGGCAGTTTCCGATGGGCGAGATTTCCGCCACGATCACGCTGCCGGAGGGTGTGAAGGCGACGGATACGGCGGTTTTCACGGGTCCGCTTGGGGCGAAGGGCAAGGATGCCCGCATCCTCAATGAAGGAAACGAGGTATTTTTTGCGTCCACCCGGCCATATTCGGTGGGCGAGGGCATGACGGTTGCGGTGAAGCTGCCCAAGGGCGCCATCGCCGCGCCCGCGAGTTCGCAGGAGACAAGCTGGTGGCTGCGGGATCATCTCGCCATCCTGATCTCGGGCGGCGGGCTTCTGGCCGTTCTCGTCTATTACCTCCGGGCATGGTCCGCGGTCGGCCGTGATCCGGCCAAAGGCGTGGTCGTGCCGCGCTGGGATGCGCCTGAAGGGTTATCGCCGGCGCTGGTCAACTACGTCGATAACAGGGGCTTCTCCGGCGCGGGCTGGACGGCGCTTTCCGCGTCTGCTCTTGATCTTGCGGTCAAAGGTTATGTCGTTCTGGAAGACCTGAAGAATTCAATTGTCATCCGCCGCACGGATAAGCCGACTGCCACCGATTTGCCGACCGGCCAAAAGACGCTGCTTGCCTCCATCGGCGGACGTGGCGAGTCACTGACGATCGACAAGGCCCATGGGGCTGAGGTCGAAAAGGTCGGGCGACAGTTTCGTACAGCCATCGAGAAGGAACATCGGGGGAAATATTACCGCAGCAATGCCGGTTACACGGTGTTTGGCATCCTGTTCAGCATCGCCATCATCATCGCGACGCTCGTCTTCGGCGATCTGGACGAAAACTCCATCGCGGCCGTGATGGTCCTCGGTTTTTTTTCTTTCTTCTTCGGTATCCTCTCCATTGGTATCGGTCGCCAGTTCTCGCGCGGCGCGTCGCTGCGCAAGCGGATCGGGGGTATCATCATGCTTGCCTTTGCCGGCTTCATTGCCTTTTCCGCGGTCGGCGGCTTTGCAACGCAGATCTTTCTCGACGTGACACATGGCACGAAGTCGCTGGCGCTGGCCGCCATCGGCGGCATTGTGCTCACCAATACGCTCTTCCTCTTTCTGATGGGCGCGCCGACGCCGCTCGGACGCAAGCTGACGGATGGCATTGAGGGGTTGAGGACCTATCTGACGCTCGCGGAAAAGGACCGGATGAACATGGCGGATGCACCCACCATGTCGCCGCAGCATTTCGAAAAGCTGTTGCCTTATGCCGTGGCGCTCGGTGTCGAAAAACCGTGGAGCCAGACATTCGAGAAATGGCTGAAGACGGCCGCTGCCGGCGCCGCTGCTTCAACTTATGTGCCTGGCTGGTACGTTGGCAGCAATTACGGCAGTTTTGGCGGCCGTATCGGCGGGTTCTCGACCTCAATGGCAAGCACGATCGCCTCCACGATTCCTCAACCCGTCAGTTCGTCAAACTCCAGCTTCTCCAGTGGTGGCGGTGGTGGGGGCGGCGGTTTTTCCGGTTCCGGCGGCGGTGGCGGCGGCGGGGGCGGGTGGTAGCGCCCGCGGGTGGTAATTTAACCGATTGCCTTGGTGACTTTTGCCGCTGGTCTTGCTAAGTCCGCAACACTCTTCTGCAACAAATTAAAGTCCTTATCCCATGCCCGATCTTCTGCTTGAACTTCGCTCCGAGGAAATCCCTGCCCGCATGCAGCGCAAGGCGGCGGGAGATCTGAAGAAACTCGTCACCGACGCCTTGGTGGAGAGAGGGCTGACCTATGAGGGTGCGCGCGAATATTGGACGCCGCGCCGCCTGACGCTGGATATTCGCGGTCTCAACGCCCGCTCCGCCGATGTGCGTGAGGAAAAGAAGGGCCCGCGCACCGATGCAAATGAAAAGGCAATCGAAGGCTTTCTGCGCGGCGCTGGTCTCAATAATATCTCGGAAGCGCAGGTCGTTTCCGATCCGAAGAAGGGCGATTTTTACATCGCTATCATCAACAAGCCCGGCCGCCCGGCAGAAGAGATCATCGCCGAGGTGATGCCCGGCATCATCCGCTCTTTCCCGTGGCCAAAATCAATGCGTTCCGGCCCGGCCTCCATGCCGAAGGGTTCCAGCTATGCCGGCATTGAAGGCAAGGGCTCGGAAAGCCTGCGCTGGGTGCGCCCGCTGCAATCCATCGTCTGCCTGTTCGGTCCGGAACATGACGAAACCCAGGTCATTCCCTTCGTGATCGATGGCATCGTCGCGGGCAACGTCACCTATGGTCACCGTTTCCACGCGCCCGGCCCCATCACCGTGCGACGTTTCGAGGACTATGTCTCGAGCCTCGAAAAGGCAAAGGTCGTGCTGGATGCCGAGCGCCGCAAGGACATCATCCTGCACGATGCCAAGGACCTTGCTTTCGCCAATGGTCTCGATCTGGTGGAAGACGAAGGCCTGCTGGAAGAAGTCTCCGGTCTCGTCGAATGGCCGCAGGTGCTGATGGGCACCTTCGAGGAGGATTATCTGCAGATTCCGGCGGAAATCATCCGGTTGACCATCAAGACCAACCAGAAGTGTTTCGTCACCCGCAACCAGGGTGCGGAAGAGGGCCTTTCCAACCGCTTCATCCTGGTCTCGAATATCGAGGCAAGCGACGGCGGCAAGGAAATCATCCATGGCAACGGCAAGGTCGTGCGCGCCCGCCTGTCGGATGCCCGCCATTTCTGGACCCGCGACCAGGGCGATCTGCCCGATCTCGAAACGCTGAAAGACTCGGCTGCGAAATTCAGTCTCGATCTCAAAAAGCCCCTCGACCAGCGCATGGCGAAGCTTGACGCATTGAACGTGACGTTCCATGCCAAGCTCGGCACTCAAGGGCAGCGCGTGGCCCGTATTCGCGAACTGGCCAAGGCTCTGGCTCCCGTCGTCGGTGCCGATGGGGCGCTGGTGGACCGTGCCGTGGTGCTGGCCAAAGCCGACCTGCGTACCGAAGCCGTGGGAGAATTCCCCGAGCTTGAGGGCCTGATGGGGCGCAAATATGCGGCCTTGCAGGGAGAAAACGAGAGTGTCGCCGCTGCGATCGAGGACCATCACAAACCGAAAGGCCCCTCTGACCGCCTGCCGGCCGACAAGGTGGCGATCACGGTCGCTCTGGCCGATAAGCTCGACACGCTTGTCGGCTTCTGGGCCATCGATGAGAAGCCGACGGGTTCGAAGGACCCCTTCGCGCTGCGCCGTGCGGCGCTGGGCGTGGTGCGTATTCTTCTGGAAAAGAATGTCCGCTTGCCGCTCTTGAGCGTGGCGAAGGACCCGGACCTTCTCTCCTTCTTCCATGATCGCCTGAAGGTCTATCTTCGCGATCTCGGCGCCCGTTATGATTTGATCGACGCCGTTCTGACGCCGGAATCCGATGATCTCCTGATGATCGCCCGCCGTGTCGAAGCGCTCACGGCCTTCATCACCGGCGAGGATGGCCGCAACCTTCTGGCAGGCGCCAAGCGCGCCACGCAGCTGCTTGCAGCGGAAGAAAAGAAGGGCACCGTGGTGGCCGATGGCGTTTCGGAAGAGCTGCTGAAGCTCGATGCCGAAAAGGCGCTCTACGCGGCAATCAAGACCGCCTCTGCAGATGCCGCAAAGGCAGTGGCGGGCGAAGATTTCCGCTCTGCCATGCAGGCGCTCTCGACGCTGCGTGCGCCCGTGGACAAGTTCTTCGAGGATGTGCTGGTCAACGACGAAGACGCTGCCATCCGTGCCAACCGTTTGGCGCTGCTGAAGGCCATCCGCGAAGCGACCGGAACCGTTGCGGATTTCTCGAAGATTACGGGGTAACAACATTGGGGGTAAACGGGCATTGCAGAATGCTGGGTTTCACCCCCCTCTGTCCTGCCGGGCATCTCCCCCACAAGGGGGAGATCGAATCGTTGTGACCGTTCAATCATCTTCAACGTTAAGGATTTGGCGGGGGGTGTCCCGCTTGCCGATCCCCCCTTGAGGGGGAGATGCCCGGCAGGGCAGAGGGGGTATTTTCGGCTTCTATGCTTGCCGGTAGCGTTTTAGAATGATCGACATGATCCCCAAAATCCTCATCAGCGCCTGCCTCCTCGGCCAACCAGTCCGTTATGACGGCAAGGGCAAACCTCTATCCCATCCAACAATCGAGCGCTGGCGCGAGGAGGGCAGGCTGGTTCCGATCTGTCCGGAAATGGCGGGCGGCATGCCCGTGCCGCGTCCGCCGGCGGAAATTGAAAACGGCGCTTCCGGTCTCGATGTGTTGGAAGGTCGCGCCCGCGTGCTGGAGGTAACCGGCGGCAATGTCACGGCGGAGTTTATTGCCGGTGCGGAAAAGGCGCTCGTCTTCGCCAGAGCCAATGGCTGTACCCACGCGTTGCTGATCGACGGCAGCCCGTCATGCGGATCCGTCGCGATCTATGACGGTTCGTTCTCCGGCATTAAACATGCCGGCCAATGGCGTGACCGCGGCGCTGCTCGAAAAAGCCGGTATTGCGGTCTTTTCCCCGGCTGATATCGACCGGCTCGATGCGCTGACCCGTTAGAGTGTTTTGGAGCATTTCAGGACGGAAAACCGGATTCCACTTTTCCTGGAAATGCTTGAAAACAAAAGCGCCGGGGTTTCCCCCGGCGCTGTTCGTGATCGATAGCCTCGGACTATATCATCCCGCCATGCGCATTTCGTGCGCCATGACATGCAGCTGATGGCCGGAGGAGACGCGGAAGCCGCGGATGAGATTCAGCAGCTCCTCGGTGTCCACGGCGAGCGCTTCCGCTGAAGCCGTCGTTTCTTCCGCCATCGCCGCATTGTGCTGGGTGGCGACATCGAGCTGGTTCAGCGACGAGGAGATCGAGCGCAGCGTCGTATCCTGCTCGGCCGCCGAGTGCGCGATCTTGCTGACGATCTCGTTGGCGGATTTGATCTGGTCGGAGATGCGCTTCAGCGCATCGCCAGCCTCGCCGACAAGCCGCACGCCGTTTTCCACCTGCGAGGAGGAGCGGGCGATCTGGTCCTTGATTTCCTTCGCCGCGGCGGCGGATTTCTGCGCCAGTTCGCGCACTTCCTGCGCAACCACCGCAAAGCCCTTGCCGGCTTCCCCGGCACGCGCCGCTTCGACGCCAGCATTCAGTGCCAGGAGGTTGGTCTGGAAAGCGATGTCGTCGATGACACCGATAATGTTGGAAATCTGGTCGGACGACTGTTCGATGCCGCTCATCGCGGAGATTGCCTCTTCCACCACCCGGTCGCTGCGCATGGCTTCAGAGCTGACGGTGGTGACGCGCTTGGCGGCGTCGGCTGCGCCTTCCGCGGTTTGGCGCACCGCAACGGTCAGTTCGTCAAGCGCTGCGGAGGTTTCTTCCAGATTGGCAGCCTGCCGTTCGGTGCGCTGCGACAGCTCGTTCGAGGCCTTGCGGATTTCTTCCTTGGAACCGCCAATGTCGATGCTCTTGGCATTGACCTTGGCCATGGCGGCGTCAAGATGCGTCAGGGCTTCGTTGAAATTGTCGCGCAACGTTGCGTAGCGGTTGCCGAGATCGCCGCAGCGGACAGTGAGGTCGCCGCTTGCCAGCTTTTCCAGTGCTTCGCCGATCGTCGTAACGACACGCGCCTGCAATTCCGCCTCGTCGCGCTGCATGTCGAGATTGTTCTGTCGTTCGGCATTCAGCTGTCGTTGCTGTTCTTCCTCACGGCGCTGCATGGCATGGCGCTCGCGCACCTTGTCCTGAAGCGAGGCCGTGGCCTTCGCCATCATGCCCACTTCATTGGTGAGGTTCGTGTGGGGAATTTTAAGCGCGACATTCTCGTTTGCCACTTCGCCGAGGGCACGATGAATATCGCCAAGCGGCTTCGAAATGCCACGGATGACATAGAAGGCGGCGGCAAGCGCCAGCACGAAGATCAACGCGCCGATGGAGAGCGCTTTCATCACGTCGCCTCGAACCTGCGCGTTCAGATCGTCAATATAGACGCCGGTCACGACCACAACCTGCCATGGCTCGAAAGCAAGGGCGTAGGAGCTTTTGGCGTAGTCGTTGCCTTCCATACCGGGCTTCGGGCCGTAGAAATCCGTCTGCCCACCGCCATTGCGGCCGAGCCGCACCAGTTCGTCACGATAGGCAAACCCCTTGCTGTCAGGCTTGCCCTTGAAATTTTCACCGACCCGTTTCGGATCAGGATGGAACTTCATCGTCACGTCGTAGTCATAACCGAAGAGGTAACCGTCAGGTGTGAACCGCATGGCGCTGACGGTGGCATAAGCCTGTTTCATGGCCTCCTCGTGCGAAAGCGTTCCGGCTTTTTCCTTATCGTAAAACGATTGCAGGATGGCGATTGCCGATTGCACCTGTGCGCGCAGCATGCCGTAGCGTTCCTCATAGATCGCGTCGGTTGCGGATCTCAGCTGGTAAAAGGTCGCCACGGAAAAGGCGGCCATCAGGGCCACCACGAGAACGATCAGTTGACGAGAAATGGAAAGGTTCTTCATGGGTGCTCACAAGCGTTTGGGATCGCGCGTAGGAGCGCGCGGTGCCGGTGTTTCAGAAAAGGAGAGGCGCCTGATGCGCGGAAAAAGGGCTTGAGAAGGCGTGTCATCGCCACAAGCACACATCATGTGCTGCATCGCACAATGGATTTATTTAGTAGCTAAAAATTTGAATAAATATTTAATTAGCTGTCGCTTTATCGGCGCATTTCGCAAAAAAAGGTGGTAGAAAACAGAACTTCTCCACATGGTTGCAGTATTGCCGCGGACCAACGATAGTAGGAGCCTGGTCTCAGCCGTTCGCCGGAGGCGCGACGTTAGATCAATTCTGCGAAAGCGCGTAACGGGGTCATGCCGGGAGAGGGTAAAACAAACGACGAGACACGTCTGACGCGTTTTTAGTTGCCGCGCAACTGGAAATCCGGAAACTGCGGTGCGCCGCTTACCGATGCGATGACGGGCGCTACCTTCTGGTCGTTGGAGATTCGATTGACGGCGGCGGTCGTCGCTGTCTCATCGATGCCGGGCGATGTCGCCGCCGTTTCGGCAGGATGCGCTTCTGGCGCTGCCTGGTCGTAGGTGGCGACGGCTGTGCCGGGGGTCTGTGTCATCCAGGCAGGATTGGTGCTGACAAAGGTGACGGGTGCGCCGCCGAGCCAGGCTTCGGTGCGAACCAGCACGCGTCTGCCATCGACTTCACGCATTTCCGTGTGCTGCGTGCCGGGTTCGATCGAAGGGACGGCATAGCCATCCGCGACGGTCTTTGTCTTCATCGGTTGGCAGCCGGCGCAATCGAGGCGAACGAAGCTGCCATTCTCCACATGTACGCCATTGATGTATTCGATCGACGATGCCATCGCAGACCCGCTTGCCAGCGCGACAACAGCTGTCAGAAAAAAACGACGCATCGAAAAGCCCCCGAAAAAGATGGCGCGGCCTCGTACCCGAGACACCAGTTTCCATCCAGTATTGCGGGAAGTATTACGTGGCTTTCGTTTCCATCGGGTCAGCAAACTTGGTAAAAATTGAACGAAACCGTCAGTCGGCGTGATCGATGATGTCGGCTCAGGCCTTCTCGCGCGCAATGGCCTGCCAGCCGATGTCCCGACGGCAGAAGCCGTTTGCCCATTCCACCCTGTCGGCCAGCGCGTAGGCGCGCGCCTGGGCTTCCGTCACATTTTTGCCGAAGGCGGTGACATTCAGCACGCGGCCGCCTGTTGCGACGAGTTTGCCGTCCTTCAGCGCCGTGCCGGCATGGAACACTTTCGCCTCTTCGCTCGCCGTGGGAACATGGGCGATAGGGGTATTCTTGTCGTAGGCGCCGGGATAACCCTTGGAAGCGAGAACGACGGTCAGGGCTGCATCGTCGCGCCATTCCGCCTGCACCTTGTCCAGCGTGCCGGTGGCCGTCGCGTAGAGGATCGGCAAAAGGTCGCTCTTGAGGCGCATCATCAGCACCTGGCATTCGGGATCGCCGAAGCGAACGTTGTATTCGATGAGTTCGGGGCCCTTGGCCGTTATCATCAGGCCAGCGAAGAATACGCCGGAGAAGGGGTTTCCATCCTTTGCCATGCCTGAGATCGTCGGCTCGATGATTTCCTTCATGGTGCGCTCCACCATGGCGGGCGTCATGACAGGAGCGGGCGAATAGGCGCCCATGCCGCCGGTGTTCGGGCCAGTGTCCCCATCGCCGACGCGCTTGTGATCCTGCGCGGTGGCAAGGGCCAGTGCTGTCTTGCCGTCGGAAAGGCAGAAGAAGCTTGCCTCTTCACCGTCGAGAAAGGCTTCCACCACCACCTCGGCGCCGGCCGCGCCAAAAGCGCCGTCGAAACAGTCGTCAATGGCGGCAAGGGCTTCGGCCTCGGTCATGGCAACGGTTACGCCCTTGCCAGCGGCAAGCCCGTCGGCCTTGATGACGATCGGTGCGCCCTGTTCACGAACATATTGCTTCGCCGGTTCGGCGGATTTGAAACGCTGGTAAGCGCCGGTCGGAATATCGTAACGGGCACAGAGATCCTTGGTGAAACCCTTGGAACCCTCCAGCTGGGCTGCCGCTTTCGAGGGTCCGAAAGTGGCGATGCCGGCGGCGCGAAGATCATCTGCAAGGCCAGCGACCAGCGGCGCTTCCGGACCGACGACGACGAAGTCGATTGCCTTTTCTTTCGCAAAGGCGATGACCGCCGCATGGTCCTCCACGTTCAACTCCACGAGCGTCGCGTGCTCGGCGATGCCGGGATTGCCGGGGGCGGCGTAGAGTTGATCGAGCAGGGTGGACTGGGCGATTTTCCACGCCAGCGCATGTTCGCGTCCGCCGGAACCGATCAACAGAACTTTCATGGTCAATACCCCTGCGAATTCGCCAGTAACCTTGTGTCAGGGGCGTTAAGGGCAGGGGGGCGAAAGGTCAAGGAGAAAGCGCCACGAATGCCCGTCTTTCCCTTGATCGCCGCCTTTCCTGTGGAATCGTGAATGCCTCTTGTTGTCACGCCACAATCAGACATTATGGTCGCCGCTCCAGATATGACATCAGAGACCCACATGACCGCAGATAATGCCCGCCTCGCCTCGCTCATAGCCTCCGAAATCAATGCCCGCGCCGATCAGGTAAAGGCGGCGGTGGCCTTGCTGGACGAAGGCGCGACCGTGCCCTTCATCGCCCGTTACCGGAAGGAAGTGACGGGAGGGCTTGACGACACCCAGCTGCGCACGCTTTCCGAACGCCTTGTCTATCTGCGCGAACTCAATGCGCGCCGGGCTTCCATCGTCGATTCCATCAGCGGTCAGGGCAAGATGACAGACGCGCTGATGGTCAAGATCATGCATGCGGGCACGAAGGCGGAGCTGGAAGACCTCTATCTGCCATACAAGCCCAAGCGCCGCACCCGCGCGGAAATCGCCCGCGAAAAGGGTCTCGGCCCGCTTGCCGAAGCCATCTGGGAAAACCGCGCTGCCGATCCGGCGAAGCTGGCGGAGGCCTACCTCAAGGATGAGGTGGCTGATGTGAAGGCGGCGCTTGAGGGCGCGCGCGACATCGTTGCCGAAACCATGACGGAAAATGCCGAGCTTCTCGGCCGCCTGCGCGATTACATGCGCCAGAACGCCACCTTCCGCGCCAAGGTCGTGGATGGCAAACAGGCGACGGGCGAGAAATTTTCCGATTATTTCGACCATTCCGAACGCTGGGCAACGGTGCCTGGTCACCGCGCGCTCGCCATGCTGCGCGGCTGGAACGAAGAAATTCTGACATTGACGATCGATGTCGATGCGGATGATCCCTCGCCGGTGAAGCCGGCGCAGCGCACTATCGCCGCCGCCTTCGATATCCGCAACGTCGGGCCTGCCGATCAATGGCTTATGGATGTTGCGGGCTGGACCTGGCGCGTAAAGCTCTCCATGTCGCTATCGCTCGATCTGATGCGCGAATTGCGTGAGCGGGCGGAAGAAGAGGCGATCAACGTCTTTGCCCGAAACCTCAAGGATCTCCTGCTGGCCGCCCCGGCCGGATCGCGCGCCACCATGGGGCTCGATCCCGGCATCCGCACCGGCGTCAAGGTGGCCGTGGTCGATGGCACCGGCAAGCTGCTGGATACCTCGACGGTTTACCCCTTCCAGCCGAAGAACGACGTGCGCGGCGCGCAGGCGGAACTCGCCTTGCTTATCCGCAAGCATAATGTTGAGCTGATTGCCATCGGCAATGGCACGGGCAGCCGCGAGACGGAAAAGCTGGTCGCCGATCTTCTGGCGCAAATGCCGGCTTCCGCTTCCGGGGCAAAGCCCACCAAGGTCATCGTGTCGGAAGCCGGCGCATCCGTCTATTCCGCTTCGGAGCGGGCGGCGGCCGAATTCCCCAATCTCGATGTGTCGCTGCGCGGCGCGGTTTCGATTGCGCGCCGTCTTCAGGACCCACTGGCGGAACTGGTGAAGATCGAGCCGAAATCCATCGGCGTCGGTCAATACCAGCACGATGTCGATCAGGGCCGCCTCAGCCGTTCGCTCGATGCTGTCGTGGAAGATGCGGTGAATGCCGTCGGCGTCGATCTCAACACGGCCTCGTCGCCGCTTCTGGCGCGCGTCTCCGGCCTCGGTGCCTCGATCGCCGATGCCATCGTTGCCCATCGCGACCAGACCGGTCCCTTCGCCAGCCGCAAGGAATTGCTCAAAGTGCCGCGCCTTGGCCAGCGCACTTTCGAACAATGCGCGGGCTTCCTGCGCATTCCAAACGGCAAGGAGCCGCTGGATGCTTCGTCCGTTCACCCGGAAGCCTATGGCGTGGCGAAGAAGATCGTCGCTGCCTGCGGCCGCGATCTGCGCTCGCTAATGGGCGACAGCGCCACCTTGAAATCGCTCGACCCGAAGAAGTTTATCGATGAGCAGTTCGGTCTGCCGACCGTCAAGGACATTATTGCCGAACTGGAAAAGCCCGGCCGTGACCCGCGCCCGAGCTTCAAGACCGCGACCTTTGCCGAGGGTGTGGACGAAATCACCGATTTGAAACCAGGTATGTTGCTGGAGGGCACCGTCACCAATGTCGCGGCTTTCGGCGCTTTCGTGGATATCGGCGTGCATCAGGACGGGCTGGTGCATGTCTCGCAACTCGCCGATCGTTTCGTCAAAGACCCGCATGAGGTCGTCAAGGCGGGCGATGTCGTCAAGGTGCGAGTCGTCGAGGTGGATGTGAAGCGCAAGCGCATCGCGCTGACCATGCGCAAGGATGGCGGCGAGGCTGCGCCTCAGCCGATGCGGGAGAGGGGCAATGCAAACGCCATGCGCCACGCGACAGCCAAGCCCAAAGATCGCAACGAGGGGTCGCAATCCGGGGGCGCATTGGCCGCTGCTTTGGCTGAAGCGATGAAGCGGCGCTGACCTGCGGGTTGCACTGATTTTTTCGACTTAAGCCCTGCCGTACCTGCGGCGGGGCTTTTTGCGTGATGAAATCGTTCAATTTTTTTGAGATAAGACTATCTTGCAACTTATGCTGAAAGGAATACGGTCAGCAAAATTGATAAGTGAGACTTAGCAATTGGGGGTGCCATGGCGTCGTCTCTGCATGTTCTTCTCGGAAAGATAATCAAGAACGGTGATCTCACCGTCAATAGCCCGGCCGGAAGCCGCACTTTCGGAAATGGTGCTGGAAAAAAGGTGGTTCTCAACTTCACCGACGAAGCCGCCATGGACGAAATCGCCGCTGACCCGGCGCTAAAGCTTGCTGAAATGTATATGGAAGGCCGCGTGAAGGTCGCGGAGGGTGACATTTACGATTTCCTGGCGCTGGTCAAAAGCAATACGCTCAGCGAAGCGCTGTCCTTCGGCATGATCTGGCGCGGCATGGCCCGCATCATCGCCGCCCGCATCAAGATGCATTTGCCGGTCAACCACAACAAGAGCAACGTCGCCCATCACTACGATCTGAGCGCCAAGCTGTTCGATCTCTTCCTCGATGAGGACTGGCAATATTCCTGCGCTTATTTCAACCCGCCCGGCATCAGCCTTTATGAGGCGCAGGTCGCCAAGAAACGCCACATCGCCGCCAAGCTGATGACCGAGCCGGGCCAGAGCGTGTTGGAAATCGGCTCCGGCTGGGGCGGCATGGCTATGTACATCGCCGAAAGCGCCGGTGCCGACGTTACCGGCATCACGCTTAGCGAGGAACAGCTGCGCGTTTCCCGTGATCGGGCTGCAAAGCGCGGTCTTGCTGGCAACGTCCGCTTCGAATTGCAGGATTATCGCTACCTGCCGGCATCAAAAAAATACGACCGCATCGTCTCCGTCGGCATGTTCGAACATGTCGGGCCGACCCATTATCGCGACTATTTCGACAAGGTCGCGGAGGTGCTGGATGATAAAGGCATCATGGTGCTGCACTCCATCGGCCAGCCCTATCCGGCACTGGCGACCAACCCCTTCATCGAAAAATACATCTTCCCCGGCGGCTATATTCCGTCGCTGGCGGAAGTGTTGCCGGCGCTGGAAAAAGCCCGGCTGCTGGTGAAGGATATCGAAATCCTGCCCATGCATTATGCTCATACGCTTCGACACTGGCGGGAACGTTTCGTCGCACGCAAGGCAGAAGCGATAGCACTTTATGACGAGCGGTTTTTCCGCATGTGGGAGTTTTATCTCGCGGGCTCGGAAATGGCCTTCACGCACGAGAACTTCCACATCTTCCAGATCCAGATCGCCAAGGACCGCGATGCCGTACCGCATAATCGCGACTACATCGCGCAGAACGAGGCGAAACTGCTGGAGTTTGAAAAGACCCGCGCGCCGCTGGAAAAGGTGACGTTCTAGAGGCTGGGTATTCTCAATCGTCATGCCGGACCCGATCCGGCATTCAGCCAGCCCAAGTCCTTGGGCTGAAAAGAGTCTTCTCGCCGCGCCGACGCGCGTCGGCTGGATTTCGGCTCAACGCCGGAATGACGGAAGAGGTGATCGCCAGCTTTCTTCAAGCGCTGGTTAATCGAATGGAAAGACAATCCCTCTAATTCTACGGATACCTGTCTGTATTGCGTTTCTGGGGTTCTTTCATGTTCAAGCCATCAGCGGCCGTTGCCGCCTGTGTCGTATCGCTTCTAGCCGTGAGCAATGCCCATGCGGATGGCTGGTTTTCGGGCGACTGGTATCTGAAACTCGGCGGCGCCGGTTTTAGCGCGCCGAAGTACCAAGGCGATAACAAGAACGAATTCCGCTTCGCACCGATCATTTCCATGGGCCGTCAGGGTCAGGGCGCGCGGTTCACCTCGCGCAACGACAGCGCCTCGATTTCGCTTCTGGACAATGGCCCGATCAGCATGGGTCTCGCCGGCAAGCTGGTTTCCCCGCGTGACGAAGGCGATTCCGCCGATCTGAAGGGCATGACGCGTATCAAGCGCGGCGGCGAGCTTGGCGGTTTTGCCGAAGCTTATCCGACCGATTGGTTGCGCATTCGCGGCGAAGCGCGTCAGGGCATCCGCAGCCACAGCGGTGTGGTCGCCGATCTCAATGTCGATGTCTTTACCGATATCGCGCCCGGCATTCAGGTGTCGGCCGGTCCGCGTGCGACGTGGGTCAGCAGCAAATATAACGAGCGCTATTATGGCGTCAGCGCAGCACAGACGGCGGCCGGCGCGCCATCGCCATACAGCCCGGGCGGCGGCCTGCATTCCGCTGGCGTCGGCGCAGCCATCACCTGGAAGGTCACCGACAATGCCGAAGTCGGCTCGTTTGCCGAATATCGCCGTTTGACGGGTGATGCCGCCGACAGTTCGCTGGTGCGCGAGCGCGGTTCTAAGAACCAGTTCATCGTCGGCGTTCAGGCGAGCTACAAGTTCAATTTCTCGCTGCCCTGAGTGAACAGCCGATAAGCGCATGCAAAGCGCCGTCGCGAAACCGCAGCGGGGCTTTTTTGCATGCGTGGCGGGGTGCTGAAATCCATTCCGCTTTTTTCCCCGATGCTGTAGAACCAACCCATGGTTCACCACAGCGATTTGTCAGACCGCGTTTCCGACGCGCCATCCAACAACTGGGTCTATCGGATATTGCCGAGGGCTCTCTGGCCCTATGCGCAATTGGCGCGGTGGGACCGCCCCATCGGCTGGCAATTGCTGATGTGGCCGTGTTTCTGGTCGACGGCCCTTGCTGCCAATACAGCATTGGCGACGGGCGGCTTTTCCTGGGGTGTGCTGATCTGGCACCTGGTTCTGTTCTTCGTGGGATCGGTGGCGATGCGCGGCGCGGGCTGCACCTATAATGATCTCGCCGACCACAAGATCGACATGGCCGTGGCGCGCACACGCTCGCGGCCTCTGCCTTCCGGCCGCGTGAGCCGCGGACAGGCCAAGCTCTTTATCGTGCTGCAGGCGCTTGCCGGGCTTGTCGTGCTTCTACAGTTCAACAGCTTCGCAATCGCGACGGGCATTTTTTCGCTGGTGTTCGTGGCGATCTACCCTTTCGCCAAGCGCTTCACGCACTGGCCGCAGTTTTTCCTCGGCCTTGCCTTCTCCTGGGGCGCGCTGATGGGCTGGGCCGGGCAATTCGCTTCACTCGCCTGGCCGCCTGTCCTGCTTTATGTCGGCGCGATCGCCTGGACGATCGGCTATGATACAATCTACGCCCATCAGGACAAGGAAGACGACACGGCCGTGGGCATCGGTTCGACTGCGCTCTTGTTCGGAGAAAACACACATCGCTGGCTGGTTTTCCTTTATGGCACAGCCCTTGTCATGATGTTCCTGTCTTTCTGGACGGCGGGCGTTAACATCATTGCCTATGGTGGCCTTGTCGCTGCCGCCCTCATGCTGTTCCGGCAGGTCTGGGTGCTCGATATCGATGACGTCGACCAATGCCTCAGGCTGTTCAAATCCAACAACAGGGTTGGGATTCTGATTTTCGCTGGTCTCATATTGCCGCTCCTGCTGGCGTAAGCGGCGGGAATCTTGAGCATGAAAAAAGCCCGGCTGCGTTTTCCGCGCCGGGCTTTTGTGTTCTTGATCGGTCAAGATCAGTTACGGGCGATGATTTCCTTGCCCTCGATTTTCATGCTCATGCCGAGCGATCCGGTGGAGCGACGCACGAGGAAGCGCGGACGACGATCCGCGAAATAGGAGTGGCGGCGGCGTGGGCGGCTGTTCTTGGTGCGCACCTTGCCGAGATGTTCTTCCAGCGGACGGGCAACGCCATCGGCTTCCACCATCAGCATGGGAATGCGATAGGCTTCGGACCAGCTGCGCCAGTCGGCGGCGATATCGCAGAGATCGTGGGCCACGAGAAGAGGAACGCAGAGCTCTGGATCGTCATGGTGCAGTTCCAGCGTCACGGTAACCTGTCCATCGCCATGGTCGATGGCACGGGCGGCAACGCCCTTGAAAGCGCGGGCAGGCAGGGCGAAGGACAGAGGCAGGCCGGAAGAGGACAGAACCTTTCTCAGAACGGCACCGCGTTCATCGAGAGTGACGGCGACATCGGGCGCGCCATTGCCTTTTCCATAGGTGACCTGTTGCGGAAAACGTGCCGGGTCTAACCTGAGTGTGGCAACGGCCCAATCGGGCTTCAGAACGGTCTTGGTCATGTTTAATCTACCCTTGTTTTACCTGAGAGCCGGTTTCCGGTCTTCTCATCGGGACTTTTCGTCCTCTGATGTCAGGAGATTATCCGCCGCATGTTCGAGACTGCTTAAAAATCGCGGTTAAGAAAACTTTGCGTTCCCAGATGGTTAGCAAAACCCACCGTGGCATGGTTTCACTTCGGTAAAGCCAATTGGGACAATGCGATTTTTATCGCTGCCAAAAATGTGCTCTTTCAAGCTACGGGCAAGGCGCGTCATGCATGGTCATGCCAAGGCTTGCCGTGCGCCCGCTTGGGCGCGCAAGCGGTGAATTTCAAAACCGGAGCTTGGTGTCCCCGAGGGGATGCGCAGTGCTCCAGGGGGCTTCGGATGGTATCGACTTTTCTCAGCTACGACCTGATCAACCGCGATATGAAGGCGAGCATTTCGCGCGTGTCGCAGCAGGGGCTCGTGGAGCGCCAGACGAAATATTACAAGGAGAACATCGGCAATGTGAAAAGCGTCGATGAGTTCCTGAATAACTACCAGCTTTATTCCTATGCCATGGATGCCTTCGGTCTTGGTGAGATGACCTATGCAAAGGCCTTCATGAAAAAGGTGCTCGACAGCGATCTCAACGATCAGAACAGCTTCGCCAACAAGCTGACCGATGAGCGTTACCGCAAATTTGCCGCCGCCTTCAATTTCACCTCGTCGACGAAGACCGTGCAGACGGAAGCGCAACTCGACAAGATGATCGGCCTTTATGATGCCTCGATCACCAATCTGAACGATAGCCTCGCCGAAGAGACGCGGTATTACAAGGCGATCATCGGCACGGTCACCAATGTCGATCAGTTGCTGCGCAACGACCGCACGCGCGCCTACATCTTCCAGGTTTTCGGCGTCGATGAGAAGACTTATTCCTACGCCCACATCAAGGGCTTGATGACGAGCGATGTTTCCGATCCGGACAGCTACATCAACCAGAAATACGGTGCGGCTTATAATGATGCGGTCGAAAAACTGACGACGAAGGGCAATATCGAACTGCATGCGCAGGTCACGGACCGGATCACCGTGATCGACGCCCAGCTTGCCGGCTCAGGCCTCGCCGCCGATGAGCGTTCCAAACTGGAAGCCGAAAAGGCGACCCGGCAGGATCAGTTGACACAGCTGGAAGCGGTGCTGCCACCAAAAGATGAGTGGGAGGCAAAGCTCGCGGCCATCAAGGCAGAACAGACGACGCTGTCGAACACCGTCAACCAATATAACAAGATGGCGCAGCTGGCCAAAGCCTTCGAATTCAAGAATGACGGCACGGTTGTCGCCGGCGGGGCAATGACGGCCGACAATCTGAAAGCCGTCACGGACTCCTATATCGGCAGCGCCCCGCGCGTGACGCCGACCGTCGCGACGCTGAACCGGGATTATTTCGAATCGAAGATCGGCTCGATCACGACCGTTGACGACCTCATGTCGGATGCCCGGTTGCTCAATTACATCAGAACAGCCTTCGACCTCAATGGTCCAACGATCGTGCCAGCAACGATCAAAAACATCCTCACCACCGATCTTAGCGATCCCAACAATTACATCGCCACGGTGGGGAGGAACGACAAGCGTTACCTGGCACTCAAAAATGCGTTCAATTTCCTGCCCGACGGGACGCTTGCGGCCGGCACGACGCCGCAGACCACGGCGCAGACCGCGACCACGACCAGCGGTTACATGACCTATTACAACGATGCCGACGAAGCAGCCGACGCGAAAGCGCTTTCACTCTTCAAGAGCAGCATCGGCAAGGTAACCAGCGTCAAGGATTTCCTCGGAACCAACGCCGTCTATAATTATGCGCTGAAGGCTGTCGGGCTGGACCCCGCGAGCGTCAATATTTCCGATATTCGCAAGGTTCTCACCAGCGACCTTCAGGACAAAAACAGCTTCGTCTACACGCTGAAGGACGATCGCTATGTGAAGCTTGCCGAACTTTTCAATTTCACGAAGGACGGCGCGATTGGTTCACCCACGCTGGCACAGTCGGAAATCGAATTGCAGACGATGTCGGCCGATTACATCAAGAAGAAGTCTGCTTTCGGCACCGAGAAGGATAAGGAAGCCGCAAAGGCTGAGGCAAAATACTTCGCAAGCGAGATGCAGAAGGTCAAGACGCTGAGCGAATTCCTGGCCAACGACCGGCTGACCAAGTTCGCAATGGAATCGCTCGGCATCGACCCCAAGAGCGTCAAGAAAGACCAGTTGCAGAAAATATTCACGTCAAAGCTCGACGACAAGAACAGCTATGTGAACAAAGACATGGATCCGGTCTTCCGCCGCCTCGTCACGGCGTTCAATTTCGATACGGACGGCAAGCTTCTGAATGAAGACCGTAGCGTGATCCAGACCCGGCGCGGCCTCTACGAAACGCTGGACAATTATCTGACGCAGACGCTTGAGAAGCAGGCGGGCGAGGAAAACGCCGGCGTGCGATTGGCGCTGTATTTCAAGCGCATGGCGGCCAGCACGACATCCTATTATTCGATCCTGGCCGATACCGCGATCCAGAATTTCATCAAGACGACCTTCGGCATCCCCGACGAACTCGGCAATGCCAAAGTTGATACGCAGGTGGCGATGATGAAGAAGTACTTCGACATCAAGGATTTTCAGGACCCGGCGAAGGTCAAGAAACTGATTGCCCGTTTCACCATCATGTATGACAACAAGCAGAACGTCGCCGATCCGATCATGACCCTGTTTAACGGCAGCGGCTCGGCAGGCATCAGCGGCGATACGTTGCTTGCCGTCGCGACGCTACGGGCACGATAGGCTGACACGAAGGCCGGAAAGGTCCGGCCTTCGCCACCCTTACCACCCCGGCAACATATGCCCGGCGCGCAGGCGCGGCATCTTTGGAAATGTCTTCACGTCACTGTCCATTTCGTCCACGACGGTCATCGGCGAGATGTTGTCGAGGCAGGCTGTGATGTGGTCGGTGATCGCATTTACCAGCGAGGGTGATAGGCCCGGCCGTTTCATCAGACCGATCTGCACCGGCGGAAGGGGCGGAAATCCATCGGCAGCCGTCAGGACTTTCATGCCGGTGCGCAGTGCCGATTCCGGCAGAACCGAGACGGCCATGCCGGCGAGCACAGCGGCGGCGACGACGGTCGATGACCAGCTGGTAAACAGCACCTGATAATCCCGCCCGTCAGCGTCGAGCGCCGAGCAGGCAAGCTGGCGCCAGTGGCAATCCCGTCGCCCGACAGCGAGCGGCACGGGCGCATCATCCTTCAGCGGATGATTGGCGGAGCCGACCCAGCAGAGCGGCTCGGTGCGCACCACATCGGAGGAGCGTGCGCGCGGATTATGAGTGACAAGGGCGATATCCAGTTCGCCGCGCGCCATTTTTTCCGCAAGGCTGACCGACGGTTCACAGACGATATAAAGCTCGACATTCGGATGGGTCTTGGCGAAACGGCCGATGATCTCGGGCATGTAACGGTCGGCATAGTCATCAGGCGTGCCGATGCGCAGCGTGCCTTCCAGCCTGTTATCATCGAAAGCGGCTATTGCTTCGTTGTTGAGGCGGATGATGCGGCGGGCGTAGTTCATCAGCTTTTCACCCTCCGCCGTCAGGCGGTTACCACGCCCATCCTTGGCGAACAGCTGTTTGCCGATGCGCTCTTCCAGCCGCCGCATCTGCATGGAGACGGCCGATTGCGTTTTGAAAACGCGGTCCGCGGCCTTGGTGAAACTACCGGTGTCAACGATCGCGATGAAGGTATGCAGCTGGTCTATGTCGAGAGGTGCGGACATGGAAGTTCATCCATCAGAATGATTGATGTCTCACATTAGAAACATTCGTTGGACTGATCAATAGTCCTGCGACATTTTGACACCAAGCAAATCAGTATCAACCCGGGCCGGCCTGGTGTCAGCCCCCCAACTCAAGGCAGCTTCTCGCGCGTGGTGCGTCGGGGGCGGTGCCGCATCGTGCCGTTACGAAAGGATATGTATCATGCGCACGGCAGAACGGAGAATGGAACTGGAACTCGTAACCGCACGGCCGGGAGACGTTTGGCGTCGCGCCGCTGTGCTCGGTGTTTCCGGCGTTAAAACCGTCGCCAAGCGCATCTACAACCGTATCGTGGCGAATGGTCTCACGGACCTTGATGACCGTCTTCTTGCCGATATCGGGCTTGTGCGGTCGGATGTCAGCGATGCTCTCAATACCGGCCTGTTGGAAGATCCGACAACCCATCTCACCCGGGCCGCGCGCGACCGCGCCGTCACGCGTTTCAAGACGCTTTGAAATTCCGCCTCCGACAGACCTCCAGCTGCCGGACGCGGCCTCCAGCCGCAAGGTTTTCCCCGCAGGGTGATTTGCCAATAGCCCTGCCTTTGCCCGGTGTCAGGCCCCTCGGCCGCACCGGGCTTTTTTATCGCCTGGCCTGAACTGACTGCCCGTTTTTCCGGCAAAACCTCAATATTGATACTCTTCGAACACCGGCAGCACCGAACCGCCCCAGCGGCCGTGATAAAGCGCCAGCAGGTCTTCGGCGAGCGTGGTCTTCTTGGCCAGAACCTCGTCGAGCGAAGACAGGAACACGGTCTCGTCCTGGCCTTCGCCATTCAGCCGTTTGCGGTTTTTCAGGCCGGTGCGGGAAATGTCGAGAACCTCGCGGGCGATACCAAGAAGCGACTTGCCGGCAATCTCTGCATTGAGCCCCTTGGCCGGTACGGCGTTGCGAAGCGCGATCACCTCGTCGAAACTCCAATCGGCGGTCAGCGCATCGGCAGCGTCCAGCGCTTGCCTGTCATAGAGAAGGCCGACCCAGAAAGCGGGCAGGGCGCAGATGCGCCTCCACGGCCCACCGTCGGCACCGCGCATCTCAAGGAAACGCTTCAGGCGCACATCGGGGAACAGCGTCGAGAGATGGTTCGTCCAGTCACCCATGGTCGGTTCCCATGCGGGGATTTCGCCCTTCAGCGCACCGTTCATGAACTGGCGGAAGGTGACATGGGTGCAATCGTGATATTTGCCGTCGCGCACGATGAAATACATCGGCACGTCGAGCGCCCATTCGACATAATCCTTGAAGCCGAAATCGTCGTTGAAGGTGAAGGGCAGCACGCCCGAGCGGCGATTGTCGGTATCGCGCCAGATATCGCCGCGCCAGGAGAGAAGACCGTTCGGCTTGCCCTCGGTGAAGGGCGAGGAGGCGAAGAGCGCCGTCGCCAGCGACTGCAGCTTCATCGAAACCCGCATCTTCTGGCGCATGTCGGCTTCGGATGAGAAGTCGAGATTAACCTGGATGGTACAGGTGCGGTACATCATGTCGAGACCCTTGGTCCCGACCTTGGGCATGTAGCGCGTCATGATCGCGTAGCGCGATTTCGGCATGCGCGGCGTCTCGTCATAGGTCCACAGCGGGCTGCCGCCGATGCCGAGGAAACGAATGCCCATCGGCTCTGCCACTTCACGCAACGTCGCAAGATGCTGGTTGGATTCCTTGCAGGTCTGGTGCAGGTTTTCGAGCGGTGCGCCCGATAGTTCGAACTGGCCGCCCGGTTCGATGGAGATGGCGCCCATGCCGTGCTGTTCGCCAAGGCCGATGATGTTTTCACCGTCCATGATCGGCTCCCAGCCGAGCTTTTCCTGCATGCCCTTCAAAAGGGCTGAAATGCTGGCCTCGCCGAAATAGGGAACCGGGCTGTTATCCTCGCGGAAAAAGGCGAATTTTTCGTGCTCGGTGCCGATGCGGAAATCGGCTTCAGCTTTGTTACCGCCCGCCAGATAATCTGTAAGCTCCGTCACGGAGGAGAGGGGGGTCTGGTCGGTCGTGTCGCGTGCCATGGCTTACCTTGTTATGACGTCTCTGTTGCGGCGAGGCATATGATTGGCAGATAGGGCCGGATCATATCCGCTGGCAAATGAATTTCTTTTAAAGATGCATGAAGCGCAATGGCTTCCCTCAGTTCCAGTCCCCGATGCATGCCTGAATGACGGCAAGGGCGGCGACGGCGGCGGTATCGGCGCGCAGAATGCGTGGCCCAAGCGGTATGGGGGTCACAAAGGCAAGGCTGCGCAGAAGCGCGCGTTCCTCCTCGGAAAAGCCGCCTTCCGGCCCAACCAGCAGCGCAAGTTTACGTTCCTTCACGGCTTGCAGGACCGGTAGCGGATTTTGCCCCGCATCCCCTTCGTCGCAATAGATGATGCGCCGGTCTTCCGGCCAGGTCTCCAGCATCTCTTTCAGCTTCACCGGCTCTGCCACTTCGGGAAGAGACAGGATGCCGCATTGTTCGGCGGCCTCGATGGCATTGGCGCGCAGCTTCTCGGTGCTGTGGATTTTGCCCTGAACGTGCTGCGTCATCACCGGTTGCAGCACGCCCGCTCCCATTTCGACCGCCTTCTGGATGAGATAGTCCATCCGGCCGACCTTGAGCGGGGCAAAGAGGTAGTGCAGGTCGGGGGCCTCTGGCTGCCGACGTGTCTGTTCGACAGGAACGAGCACGATCTTCTTGCGGCTGGGGAAGGAAAGCCGGGCCTTCCACTCGCCATCGCGGCCGTTGAACAATAGGATTTCCGCGCCATCGGCCAAGCGCAGAACATTGGCGAGATAGTTGAATTGCTCGGCTGTCGCTTCCTGCCCGACCCCTTCGGCAAGAGTGTTTTCGATATAGAGACGTTGCATCCGGAAATTGGCGCGCATGGGATTTTCTGTATTCAGAGGAAGAGGAAGGACATGAGCCAATAGAGCAGCGCCGCAAGCGTTGCACTTGCCGGCACAGTGACCAGCCAGGCAGCGATGATCGTCATGAAGTGCGAGCGGCGGACAAGATAGCGCCGGCGCACTTCGGATGGATTGTCCGCATATTTGTGAGCCCGGCGGGTTGGCTGGCTGGCTCCCGTTTGGACCAGCTCCTGCCGCCGCCGTGACGATTGCGTGTACCACTCGCGGAAGAAGCCGACACCGAAAACCGCGCCGATCGCCGTATGGGTGGTACTGACAGGCAGGCCGAAGCGCGACGCAACGAGGACGGTCAGCGCGGTCGCAACCGAAACACAGAAAGCGCGCATCGGATTGAGCTTGGTGATCTGCTCGCCGACGAGGCGGATGAGACGTGGGCCATAAAGAAGAATACCGCAGGATAGCCCAAAGGCGCCGACCAGCATCACCCACAGTGGTGCGCGGGCCGATGTGCTGACAGCTTCATCATGCAGCGCCCGCACGATGGCGACCACGGGGCCGATGGCGTTCGAGACGTCGTTTGCGCCATGCGCGAAAGACATGAGCGCGGCGGCGAGAACCAGCGGCCACTGGAACAATATCCTGAGGGACTGGTTGCGGTTTTCCAGTCCCTGCGACTGCTTGCGGATGATCGGCACGCAGAGCCGCCAGGCAAGAATGCCTGTCACCAGTCCTATGAGGCTTGCGTGACCAAGGGACACATGCGTAAGCTGTCGCAATCCGACCCAGATAAGGTAGGCCATGAAAACACCTGCCATCAGGCCGATGAGAACGGGAACCCACAGCCGCGCCGAGCCAATCTTGTCCTCGCGGTAGATGATGAATTCCTTGATGAAGGCAAGGATGGCAATTGCGATCAAGGCACTGATAAAGGGGGCGAGCACCCAGGCAAACGCGATGCTGGCCAGCGAGTACCACTCGACCGCCTTTGCGCCATAGGCTGCCATGCCGGCGCCCGCAACGCCGCCGACGACCGTGTGGGTGGTCGAGATTGGCGCCCTGGTCCAGGTCGAAATGTTAACGAGCAGACCGGCGGCGAGAAGCGCCGATAGCATGGCCCAGGAAAAGGCGGTCCTGTCGGGGATGGTCCCGATATTGATGATGCCGCTTGAAATGGTCTCGACGACGTTGCCGCCCGTGATCAACGCGCCGGCAATCTCGCAGATGGCGGCAACGATAAGGGCGACAGCAAGCGGCATGGCCTTGGAGCCGACCGCAGGGCCGACATTGTTCGTCACGTCGTTCGCACCGATGTTGATCGCCATATAAGCGCCGATGGCCGCAGCAACGATGATGATGATCGAACCGGCTGTGCCCGTCACGAAAGCGCCGGCAAAGAGCGCCGCAAGAACGACAAACATGAAGCCTGCGCCAATACCGGCAAGCTGCTGCGTGACATGCAGCGTCGCCTCTTCGACACGGGTCAGCTTGTCGAGATCCTTGTCGAGCGTCGGCTTCATGTTCGATGGCGGCTTCGTTGCCATTCACACCTCGTTTGCCAGCATTCCCTTTCGTCCGGCAGCGTCGCAGGTTGAAGGCAATTTACAGAAAGACTGTTACATCTCGCACATCTTTCCAAAAGGAAAGCCGGTAAGTGCGATGTCGGAGATCAAACTCCATCATGGCACTGCTTCGCTCGTAACGCTATTTCGAATGCGCCATCCGTTTGTCGAAAGCGAGCATGAGTGCTTTCAGTTCCGGCTCGTTCACCCGTTTGCCAGCTTCCCGGGGGCTGACCCATTCCAGCCGTCGGGACTCCTTTTCGGGAAAGCTGTCCTGCATCTCGGAAACCTTGAGCAGATGCACCTGAACCCTGCACGGCACGTTGATGCCGCTGTTCAGCTTTTTCTCGTAGCCGTAATAGCCGAAGGGGGCCTTCTCGACAGTGCCCTTGACGCCGGCTTCCTCATAGGCTTCCTGCTCGGCCACCGCATGCGCCTTCTTGTGGGCCATCGGCCATCCCTTGGGAATGACCCACCGTCCGGTGTCGCGACTGGTCAGTAGCAGGACTTCGGGCTCCGCATTGGTCTCGGACAATCGATAACATAGCGCCGCATATTGCTGTCGCGGCGGTCTGCGCAACATCAAGCCAACGTCTGTCGCCAATCGATTCAAGATTTTCAACCCGAATAGGTCCTCTCTGTCGTGCGGTGATAACAGATAATATAGGGACGCCTGAGATTCGGCCAATCCCCTTTCCCCATAACCCACTGCTGTCTTCATGCTAAGGGAGCTTTTTGGCAGATTGTCAGGGTCAATTGGCGAACAAAGTTTCGACCGGGTGGTTCCCGGTCGATCAATCGGAGCAGTAAGGTGCTTCTGGCCCACATTCATGCCACGCGACTGCAACCCTGTGATGACACATTGCAGGCGTTGTTTCAGGCGGGGTTCAGACCCCAGTGCCTCAGGCCCTCGATCACGCCGTCTGCTTCTGTCGCGGCAGCGCGGAAAAACCTGTCGTCCTGATCGGCGAGGGAAGCGAGCTCCGGCAGGGCATTGCCGACAATCACGCCGCGCACGGTCGGCAAGTCGAACATCGCCTTGTCGTTGCCCGTATCGCCCGCAACGACCGCTTCATCGACGCCGATTCCGAGTTGCCCGCACAGCCAGGCAAGGGCAGCGCCCTTGTCGGCCGCTTTCGGCAGAATATCGAGGTCGCGTCCGCTGGAATAGACGATGCGGGCGTCGATCTCGGCCTCCGCGAGTGCCGTCTCGATCTCACTCAGGGCCGTTTCATCGGCGTCATGCAGAAACCAACTGGATTTTAGACCATGCTGGTAGCGCTCTTCCTGCATCGTCACGCCCGGAATTGCAGCCATCACCTCAGCTATTCGGCCAGGATCGAACCCGTTGCCGAGAGACCTGGTGTAGGCAGTTCCAAGCGCTTCGTGTTGTCTTGCATGCAGCATCGTGCCGACGCCGCCGATGATGTAATCGGGCTGCGGCAGCGGCACCTCTTCCAGAAGGGCACGCTGGTCGTCGACCAATCGTCCGCTGTTGAAGACAAGAAGCGGACGATCGTCGTCGGGCAGCGCGTGCCAGAAGTCGCGGAACCGCCGCGTGGCGTCGTTATCGCCAACGACGGTTCCGTCCAGATCGGTGGAGAAAAGGCGAACCTGTTTCAATCGCCGTCATTCCATGGTTCGGCCCAGTCCGCTTCTTCCAGAACCGGCATCATCGTTCTGCCTTCCACGACGGCCAGAAGCTGCTGGGCAATTCCCGTCCAGGTGAACAGGCTGCGCGCCTTATGCGCCCCCATGCGGGAAAGCCGCCCGTAAAGCCGCTCGTGCTTGAACGGCTTCATCATGGTGATGCCGAGATCTTCCTTGTCGAAAGGATCGGCAAACAGCGCATGACGACCATAACTGACAGCGCGGAATAGCCCGCCATGGATAGTCACGACGGTCGGCGTACCGCTCGCCATCGCCTCGATGGCCGTCATGCCGAAAGGCTCGTAACGGCTGGAAAGCACGAACAGATCGGCAGCGCGATAGATATCCGGCAAATCCTCATCGGCGACATAACCTGAAAAGGCCACCTTATCTTCCAGCCCGAGCGATTTTACCCGCTCCTTCAGCTGATTAAGGATCGTGGTTTCCTGCTCATCCATGTTCTCGCCGCCGACGGCGAGGTGCAAGCGGGCTTCCGGCTCGCGTTCGGCCAGAACCGAAAAACCGTCGATCAGCAGATCGTAGCCTTTGTTGGTGGCCAGTCGCCCAAGCGCCAGCACCACCTTGCCCTCGAAGCCGAAACGCTGGCGGATCATCTGTCGTGTCGCATCCGAAACGGGGAAAAAGCGGTTGTCGTCATATCCCGGTGGGATCATGTGGATATGCTTGCGCTTCTGGCCGTAATCCTCGATCAGCACGTCGAGCTGCACCGGCGTGGTAGCGATGACCATGTCGCAGCTGCGGTAGATGATGAGTTCGTGCTGGATGCGCTCCTTGAAATTGAACTCCAGTTCGAACGTATCGGACTTCTCGGGATAGTCCGTTTCCATCTGGCGTTTTTTCCAGATCCCCAGCGAATGCGGCGTATGCAAATGCGGGATTTTCAACGCTTCCGAAAGTCGCTGACCGGCAACGCCGGCGTCCCAGTAATGGCTGTTGATGAAGGAGTAGTTGAGGTCGTTTTTCTTGATGAAACGCAGTGCGTTTTCACACCATTCCATCAGGTGGCGGTGCAGGTATTCCTTGGGAATGAAGTCACGTCCGCCGCAGGGGATGCGCACCACACGGACGCGCTCATCAACCTCGTCGAATTCCGGCTGGTCTTCGAAGCGGCGGGTATAAAGATCGACGGTGTAACCGAGTTGGCCGAGTTTGCGTGCAAGCTCAAGCACATAAACCACCTGCCCCCCGGTATCAGCCGCGCCCAGTGGCGGATGCGCGGCGACATAGCCATGCGTCGATATGAGAGCTATCCGCGGATAGCGTTCAGTTTCGCTCGTGGTTGTCATGGGTCCCATCTTGGTAAATTTTTCCAATTAACCCGGTAAAAAGTCCAAAGGGCACAAAAGGTTCCATCAAAAACGGAACAAAATGGATCGCGCGTTTCGCCGTGAAGCGGTTTCAGCCGCTGCGCTGCTGCTGTCGGAGGCGGGAAATCCGGTCCCATTCGCGGGCCTGATGGGCCTTCGCCGTCGTTTCCACAATGAAGTCGATATGCCCTTCCGCCGCCATCCTTGCCGCGACCGGATCAGCCGCGGCGATGGCATCATGAATGGCGACATGTTGCCGTAAAACCTCGTCATGCGCGCCGGCGATGGAAAAGATGAGGTGACGGTTGTAGAAAATGTCGTCGCTGAGGAGCCGGTAGCAGGAGCGCAACGTATGCATCAGCACGATGTTATGCGCGGCTTCCCCCACCGCATTGTGGAACTCGACGTCGCCGGAGAGCTCGTCGTCAAAGCGACCCTCCTCATGGGCTTCGCGCATCCTGTTAACAATCGCGGCAAGGTTGCGCCGGTCCGGTTCTGTTGCCCGCTGTGCGGCAAGTTCGGCGGCCATGCCTTCGATGGTGCGTCTGTATTCGAGAAAATCCCGCGTCGCCCGGCTGTGGCGGGTGATCAGCGCACTCAATGGATCGGAGAATACCGGGCCAACGATATCGGCCACATAGGTGCCGCCGCCATGCCGACTCACAAGAAGGCCCCGGCTTTCGAGTTCCTTTAACGCTTCCCGCAGGATGGGCCGCGAGACGTCGAGGCGTTGCGCCAGTTCGCGCTCGCCGGGCAGTCGGTCGCCATCGCGCAAAATCCCGTCGAGGATCAGTTCTTCGAAACGTAAGATCACCTCCTGCGATGTGCGGCTGTGCTCGATGCGCGCAAAAAGCATTTCGTCCATCGCAGAAGTCCCCGGCGAAATCCGCCCGTGTTTGATATCATGCAAGGTATCAGGCAAATCTCGCACTGGTCAAATATTCTGTCCAGTTCTGTCTCGCGCTGTATCAATGCCTGCGGCAACACAGCATCTGCCTTTTTGAACTGGCTTTTGTTAAAGCGGTCGCCGACAGGGTCATGGCGGCGGATTTTTCCGTCAGGTGGATCAAAACAGTGACATCGGCGTCGATCGTGGTGTTGTCATCACAATCGATGCCTTAGACATCAGCCATAAAAGCGGGGACGGTATCGCAATGGCAAAGGGTAGATTCGCATTCGCAAGCGCGCCGGAACGGTCGCTGGCATTGGGCGAGGTGCATGCGCGGCCGACGGTGCTGCTTGCCCCGTCGCGCATCATCATTCAGCTTGCCTTCATGATGGATGGCGGCTCGTCCGTGCACCATTCGGTCATCGCGGAGATGTCGCGCAGCCGCGGTGTTGCCCCGCCGGAACGCGATGCGCGTCACCACGCCATGCCGTGGGGGCAGGGGACATTGCGCTGGGAGCGACATACCGAATTCTCGACCTGGTTCTGGGACGGTCCAGCGCCGGAAAAGTTCGGCGGCGAGATTGCCGGCGATCCTTTCGGCGACGGCTTTTCGCCGCCCGGTTCGCTGATCTCGGGCGTGCGGCTGGAAATTCGCCCGGAGAATGGTTCTACCTCGCAGGCGGAAGCAATCTTCGAGCCCACCAGCCTCTGTCATAGCGACGTGCGCGACGGTCAGGCGGCGATCCTCACCGATTTCCGCCAGGATCGCGACGGGCTGACGCAGATATTGGTGATCGACCGAGGCCTCAGCGATTACAGCCGCGGCGCGCTGGTGCAGCGCCTGCTCGACATCGAGACCTATCGCACGCTCGCCATGCTCGGACTGCCGATGGCGCAGACGCTGTCGCCGGAAATCCGCCGTATCGAAGATGGCTTGACCGGCATCACCCAGCGCATGAAGAGCGACGCCCGCGACGAGGCCGATGCGCTGCTGGCCGAAATGACCCGGCTTGCCGCCGAGTTGGAGGCCAATGCCGCGCTCAGCCTCTATCGTTTCGGCGCCAGTCGCGCCTATGACGGCATCGTGCGCGAACGCATTCGGGCGCTCGCGGAAACGCCCGTTCAGGGCCATGAGACTATGGGCAGCTTTCTGGAAAGGCGCATGGCACCGGCCATGCGCACCTGCCAGTCGGTGGAAGAACGACAGGCCAACCTGTCGCGCAAGCTCTATCGCGCCACGGCTCTGGTTCGAAGCTGGATCGATGTGGAACTGGAACGGCAGAACACCGTGCTGCTCAATACCATGAACAAGCGCGCCGCCATGCAGCTTCGCCTGCAACAGACGGTGGAAGGTCTGTCCGTCGCCGCGATCTCCTATTATGTCGTCGGGCTCATCGGCTATCTTACCAAGGCGATCAGCCATGACGTGTTGCCGGTCGATCCCGCCGTCGTCACCGGTATCTCCGTTCCCTTCGCGGTGCTGGGCGTCTGGTGGGTCGTGCGCCGCATCCGCCGCTCCCATGCCGAGGGCGGCCATTAGGATCACGGTATCAACCCTGCTCCCAATAGGGTGAAGGCCCGTAGAGTCCGGCGAGATAATCGATGAACAGCCGCACCTTTGCCGGCAGAAACTGCCGGCTGGGGTAGACCGCAGACAGCGTCACGTTGCGCGAGCCCTCATATTCAGGCAGAACCTGCACCAGCTTTCCGCTGCGCAACTCATGGCCGATATCCCATGTCGAACGCAGCGCGATGCCAATCCCTGATATAACGGCTTCGCGGATCACCTCGCTCGAATTGGTGACCAGCATCCCTTCCGGGCGAATGCTGAGCGCGCCGCCCGGCCCCTCCAGCCGCCAGACGTCGTTATTATGCGCGGGCAGGCACCGGTGTTTTTTCAGATCCTCGATTGTCGCGGGCATGCCGTGCGCGGCAACATAATCAGCCGAGGCACAGAGCACACGTCGCACTGGCGCCAGCCTGCGCGCGACAAGGCTCGAGGAATTGAGATCGGCAATGCGGATCGCCAGATCGTAACCGCCTTCGATGATATCGATGAACGCGTCGCTGAGCACCAGATTGACCGAGAGATCAGGATGCCGCTCCATGAAGCCCTTCAAATGTGGCGCGATATGCATGCGCCCGAAGGAGGTAGGGGCGGAAACCTTCAGTGTACCGTTGACGGTATTCGCCCGGCCGGACACAAAATCCTCGGCCTCTTCAAGGCCTTCGAGAACAGCCAGCACCCGCTCGTAAAAGCCTTGTCCCGCTTCAGTCAGAGAGATTTGTCGCGTCGTGCGCTGGAAAAGTCTGGCGCCGAGCTTTTCCTCCAGCCGTTTGACGCGTTTGGAAATGACGGCGGGTGAATAGCCCAGCTCCTTGGCGGCAAGCGACATGCTGCCGGAGGCGGCGACGCTTGCGAAGACTTCCAGATCGCCCAGATTTGTCATAGTTGCCCCCGATTGTTTCCAGAATAGAAAAAATCCATACCATTTGATTGCGCGGCCTCAAAGTGGTAAAGAAACAATACCAGTTATCGGCACGGAGGAGCGGCGGTGACGCAGCCTATAAAGTTTCTGGAGCCGCGCGCTCAGGTCGTCGCGCAACGCGACCGCATCATTGCCGACCTCAAGGCCATCCTGCCTGACGACTGTCTTGTGCATGAGGCCCGCGAACTCGTGCCTTTCGAAACCGATGCTTTCGTTTCCTATCGCCGTCTGCCGCTCGCCGTCGCTTTGCCGAGAACGACGGAGGAGGTGGCAGCGGTCATGACATATTGCCATCGCTCGGGCATTCCGGTGGTGCCGCGCGGCGCCGGCACCTCGCTTTCCGGCGGCGCAATCCCGCAAGAAGACGCCGTGGTGATCGGGCTTTCAAAGATGAGCGCGATCCTTGAGCTTGATTTTTATAACCGCACGGCGCGGATGCAGGCGGGCGTCACCAATCTCTCCATCTCAGATGCCGCTGGCGCGGAGGGTTTCTTTTATGCGCCCGACCCCAGCTCGCAGCTTGCCTGCACCATCGGCGGCAATATCGGCATGAATTCCGGTGGCGCGCATTGCCTGAAATACGGTGTCACCACCAATAATCTGCTTGGCGTCAAGATGGTGCTGGTGGATGGCACGGTGCTGGAGCTGGGCGGCAAGCATCTGGATGCTGCAGGTTACGACCTGCTCGCGCTTGTCTGCGGCTCGGAAGGCCAGCTCGGTATCGTGACGGAGGCGACGGTGCGCCTTATCGCCAAGCCGGAGGGCGCACGCCCGGTGCTGTTTGGCTTCGAAACCTCCGAGGAAGCGGGCTCCTGCGTTGCGGATATCATTGGTGCAGGCATCATCCCTGTCGCCATCGAGTTCATGGACAAGCCGGCCATCGAAATCTGCGAGGCCTTCGCCAAGGCGGGCTACCCGCTTGACGTCGGCGCGCTTCTGATCGTCGAAGTCGAAGGCTCCGAGGCGGAAATGGACGCCATGCTCTCCGATATCGTCACTATCGCCAGAAAACACGGCGTGAAGACGGTGAAGGAGTGCCAATCGGCCATGGAGGCGGCGGCGATCTGGAAAGGCCGAAAATCCGCTTTCGGAGCGACGGGCCGCATTGCGGATTACATCTGCATGGACGGAACGGTGCCGCTTTCACAGCTTTCTTACGTCTTGAAAAAGACGAGTGAAATCACCGATCGCCTCGGCCTGCGCGTCGCCAACGTCTTCCATGCCGGGGACGGCAACATGCACCCGCTGATCCTGTTCAACGCCAACGACCCTGACGATGCGGCCCGTGCGGAAGAAGCAGGCAACGAGATTTTGAAGCTCTGCGTCGATGCGGGCGGCTGTCTCACCGGTGAACATGGTGTCGGCATCGAAAAGCGTGACCTGATGCGGCATCAATATGGCGAGGCCGATCTTGCCCAGCAGATGGCGGTGCGCGCGGCTTTTGACGAGGGTTGGCTGATGAACCCATCCAAGGTGTTTCCGCTGGAGGGAAGAGGGTGATGAGTGTGAGATTTATGGCGTTGGAGGATGTGGCTCACCCCCCTCTGCCCGGCAGGGCAGAGCGGGGTATCACTTGCTCGAAGGCAACAATCGCATGCTGACGCCCTACGCAGAAACCCAGGTCGCCGATATCGTCCGCGATCATGCAGCTCGCAATACCCCGCTCAAAATTTTCGGCGGCAACACTCGCTCCGGCTTCGGCAATACGGTGGCGGCGGAGACCGCGCTGACCTCCCGTGCGATGAACGGTATCGTTTCCTATGTACCAGCCGAAATGGTCATAACGGCCAAGGCCGGCACCCCGCTCGCAACGGTCGAAGCGGCGCTGGCGGAAAACCGCCAGATGATGGCCTTCGAGCCGATGGACCATCGTCCGATCATGGGCACCCATGGCGAACCGACCATCGGCGGCGTCTTTGCCGCCAATGTTTCCGGTCCGCGCCGGTATGTGGCGGGCGCGGCGCGCGACAGCCTTTTGGGCGTCCGTTTCGTCAATGGTAACGGCGAGATCATCAAGGCCGGCGGCCGGGTAATGAAGAATGTCACCGGGCTAGATCTGACGAAGTTTCTCGCGGGCTCTTTCGGCACGCTGGGTTTCCTCACCGAAGTCACGTTCCGCATATTGCCGAAACCGCCCGTCGAAAAAACCGTTGTCGTATCCGGTCTTGATGACGAGGCGGCGACACGCATCATGGCGGCGGCAATGGCCATGAGCGTCGAGGTCTCCGGTGCCGCGCATCTGCCTGAAAGCGTGCGTTCCCGCTTTATCGATGGCGCCTTGCCGGAAGGGCCGGCTACCATTCTGCGTCTGGAAGGCCTTGCCGCTTCGGTGGAGGCCCGCACGGCGAAACTCCTGTCGGTCATGGATCGTGTCGGACCCTGGGCGCTGCTGGAGGGCGAGGAAAGCGGTCTTTTGTGGCGGCAGGTCCGGGATGTCGCGCCCTATGCCGGTCAAGCCGCCAAGCCGCTCTGGAAAGTCTCGGTAGCGCCTTCAATGGGTCACCAGCTTGTTGCGGCGCTGCGCCTGGAGGCGGGCATCGACGCCTTCTATGACTGGCAGGGCGGCCTGGTCTGGATGCAGATGGAGGCGGATCCCGAAGCCGATCTGCTGCGCGGCGCCATCCGCGCGCTCGGCGGCGGCCATGCCACGCTGGTTAGGGCGAGCGATGCTGTGCGCGCCAAAGTCGCTGCCTTCGAACCGCGCCCGGCGGCGGAGGCGCTGCTTTCCGCGCGTATCAAGGAGAAGCTCGATCCCGTGAGCATCTTCAATCCCGGCAAGATGGCCGTGACGATGGAAAGGGCCGTCTGAACCATGCAAACATCCTTCACGCCTGAGCAGCTGGCCGATCCGCATGTGGCGGAATCCGAAAAAATCCTGCGCAAATGTGTGCATTGCGGCTTCTGCACCGCCACCTGTCCCACCTATGTCACGCTTGGCAACGAGCTGGACAGCCCGCGCGGCCGCATCTACCTCATCAAGGACATGCTGGAAAACAGCCGTCCGGCTGACCGGGAGGTCGTCACCCATATCGACCGCTGTCTTTCCTGCCTTGCCTGCACCACCACCTGTCCCTCCGGCGTGGACTACATGCATCTGATCGATCATGCCCGCACCCATATCGAACAGACATACAAGCGCCCCTTTTGGGATCGGTTGATCCGGAATCTGCTGGTTGCCATCCTGCCGCACCCCGCCCGTTTCCGCCTTGCCCTGCATCTCGCTCGCATGGCGCGGCCTTTTGCCGGATTGTTTGCCAAAGCACCGGCGCTAAAGCCTCTGCAATCCATGCTCGCCCTTGCACCGGCCTCCATTCCGGCGACTTCCGCATCCGCAAGGCCGGGTGTGAGACCAGCCGAAGGTGAAAAGCGCGGGCGCGTCGCCATACTCACCGGTTGCGCCCAGCCCGTGCTCGACCCCGGCATCAACGAGGCGACCCTGCGCCTGCTCGCGCGGCTTGGTGTTGAGGTCGTAGTGCCGAAGGGTGGGGGGTGCTGCGGCTCGCTGGTGCACCACATGGGCCGGGAGGAGCAGGCGCTGGCTTCGGCGCGGCGCAATGTGGATGTCTGGACACGGGAGATGGAGCATGGCGGCTTGGACGCCATCATCATCACCGCTTCCGGCTGCGGCACCACCATCAAGGATTACGGCCACATGCTGCGGCTCGATCCGGCCTATGCCGAAAAGGCCGCACGAGTCTCCGCGCTTGCGAAGGACATTACCGAATATCTCGCCTCGCTTGATCTGCCGCAACAGCCAATCCAGGGGCTGACGGTTGCCTATCACTCCGCCTGCTCCATGCAGCATGGCCAGAAAGTCACGATGGCGCCGAAGCAATTGCTGAAGGCTGCGGGTTTCACCGTGCGTGATCCGGCGGAAGGGCACCTGTGCTGCGGCTCGGCTGGAACTTACAACATCCTGCAGCCGGAGATTTCGGCAAAGCTGAAGGCGCGCAAGGTGAAAAATATTGAGGCCACGCGGGCGGATGTCATCGCGACAGGGAATATCGGCTGCATCACGCAGATCGGAACCGGCACGGATATGCCCATCTTGCACACGGTAGAGCTGCTGGACTGGGCCTATGGCGGTCCGAAGCCGGCGAGGCTTTCGGCCCTTTAGCCCTGCGTTTCCCTTTGTCTCTTCTGCGAGCCGGGCTTCACTATCTACTGGAAAACTTTGGCCTAAAACGAAAAACGGGCGGTCAGTTGACCACCCGTTTAAAGGCCGTTCCATCATCCTTTAAGAGAGGTCCGGCGCCTGGCGTCCCCCGCCAAGTCTCGCAAAATCAATCTAGTAGCGATTGTATCGCTCCGGGACGACAATTCAAACGTGACGCGCTGCCATGGCGGCTGCAGGCAGGCATATTAACGCCACCGTTGCCATCATATCACTATGACGGTGGTTCCGACGTTCACGCGCTCGTAAAGATCGGTGACATCCTCATTGCGCATGCGGATGCAACCGGAAGAATTGTTGCTGCCGATTGTCCAGGGCTGGTTTGTGCCGTGGATGCGGTAAAGCGTCGAGCCGAGATACATGGCGCGCGCGCCCATCGGGTTGGCCGGGCCGCCTTCCATGAACGCCGGCAGGTAATGGCCCTTGGCAGCCTCGCGGGTGATCATTTCCTTCGGTGGTGTCCAGCTCGGCCATTCCGCCTTGCGGGTCACCTTGTGTGTTCCGGCCCATTCGAAACCGGGCTTGCCGACGCCGACGCCGTAACGCCGAGCCTTGCCATCGGCAAGCACGAGATAAAGGAAGCGGTTCGGCGTATCGATGACGATGGTGCCGGGCTTTTGTGTGGTCTGGTAGGTCACGATCTGCGGCAGGAATTGCGGCGCGATCTGGGTGCGCACCGGTGCATTGGGACGGACCGCTGCATTCTGCACCCGCGTCGGGCGCTGTGATGTGACGCCGGAACTGGGGCGCTGCGGCATGGCCGTTTGACGCTGCTGGAAGAACGGCTGGCGTGCGGCAGGTGCGCGCGGATAGACGACCGGGCGAACGTTGCCGCGGCCACCGAGCTGGGTGACCCAGGGCGCCGAGAGGTCCGGGCTGACGACGACGGGCGGACGCTCGCGATACCGTTCATTGGCGATCGCCGCCGGTACGGCGAGGGTGGAAACGAGGCTCAGCGCCAGAAAAACGGACTTCATCGTCATCGGGTGGACTCTCTCTGCGGGATATCGCAACTATGCACCTGCGGGAATTCTCCCGCTTTCCCGGACACGTTCGCACCTTGACGCCAGCGAATCGTAAATGGCTGTTCATTAAAAAGCGCTTGATTAAAGAAAGCTGATTCTAGGGTTAGCAGGCGGTTTTGAAACGTGGTGAATGAGTGGTAAGTGAGCTCGTTGCGCGCCTGTGGACGGTGGTGAAAAAGGGTGGTTTCAGGAATGGTTGAAGCGGGACTTGAAACGGGGGCTGACGGCCTTGTCCGGTGCTTCTGGCAACAGGGGCTGGACGATTACAGCCGTTATCACGACGAGGAATGGGGCTATCCCGTCACCGATGATCGCCGCCTGTTCGAGAAGATTTGCCTCGAAGGGTTTCAATCCGGCCTTTCCTGGCTGACGGTCCTGCGCAAGCGCGAGGCCTTTCGTCGTGCCTTCGCCAATTTCGAGTTCGAAAAAGTGGCGGAGTTCAAGGAGGCCGATATCGAGCGTTGCCTTGCTGACAAGGGCATCATCCGCCATCGCGGCAAGATCGTTTCAACCATCAACAATGCCCGCCGCGCCGTGCTATTGCGCGATGAGTTCGGCTCGCTCGCCCGATATTTCTGGGGCTTCGAACCCTCCGCCGCAGAAAGGCCGCAAAGGCTGGACTATGCGACGTTAAGGGCCAACCCCACCAGCGCCGCATCCATCCGTCTTTCCAAGGATCTGAAAAAGCGGGGCTGGACCTTCGTCGGCCCGACAACCGTCTATGCATTCATGCAGGCCATGGGTATGGTCAACGATCATATCGAAGGCTGTCATTGCCGCCAGCCGATAGAGGTCATGCGGCGGGAGTTTGTACGTCCATGAAGGTAACCGCCCTTCTCCTGGCGCTCACGATGTCTGTCGCCGCGCTGCCGCATCCATCCTTTGCCGAAGCACGCAATGTCGACGGCATCTGGCTCGACGATGGCGAAAGGCTGAAAGAAGTGGCGCTGCCGCCCGCCGGACCGCTGAAGCTCGATGGCTGGACCCGGCGCGGGCGCGGCGATGTCTATCGCCTGAAGGTGAAGGCGGGTGAGACGGTGAAGATCGAGCTTGCCGCCTCCAGCGAATTCGTTCTGATGGCGATATTCGATTTTTCGACGCCGGATGAGGATGCGATCTTCTTCAGCGATTCCCAGGGCAAGATCGCGACTTTGACTCCGAAAGCTGACACGGAGTGGCTCATCCGCCCGACGCTCATTTTGGGTTCGCCGCGCCGCGGGCTGGGGGCGCATTACACTCTAACGGTCAGCGCCGGGAAATAACGGTCGACCTCAAGTCAGGCCGTCTGGGTCAGCACGATCAGGCCGAAGCTCAGAATTCCCAGCAGCAGCAGCGACAGGCTTGCCGCGATGATGACCTTGCCGCCGGCATGGCGCAGGCTACGAATATCGACCGACAGACCCAGAGCTGCCATCGACATGATGGTGAGGATGTTGGAGACCGTGGCGATAGGAGAGAGCAGGACCCCGGGAATAAGGCCGAAGGAGCGGGCCATGATCATCAAAATGAAAACGACGATGAACCACGGAACCATCTGCTGAAGCTTGAGGCCTCCCGTGTCCGACCGGCCGTGGATAACGGAAAGGGCGGCAATCACAGGTCCCAGCATCAGCACGCGGATGAGCTTGACGATGGTGCCCGTCTGCACGGCCACGGCGCCAAGCGGTGCGGTCGCGGCCAGCACCTGCGGCACGGCATAAACCGTGAGCCCGGCGAAAATGCCGTATTGGGTGGCATCAAGCCCGAGCAGCTGTGGCAGGAACGGCATCAAAAGCACGGCGACGACACCGAGAACGGCAGTGAAGGCGATCGAGGCGGCGACGTCTTCTGGTTTCGCGCCGATGGCGGGCGCCGCAGCTGCTATGGCGGAATTGCCGCAGATGGAATTACCGCAGGCAATCAGCGTCGCGAGCCTGGGCGGCAGGCCCAGCATCCGCCCGGCGGCATAGCTGACGACAAGCGACAGCGCCACGATCAGCGCAATGCCGCCAATCAGCAGACCGCCGGCGCCCTTGAGGATGGAGAGGCTGAGAGACGCGCCGAGAAGCGCCACCGCGATTTCAAGCAGTGTCTTTGCGCTGAATTTAATGCCGGCCGCAGCGACTGAAGGCAGCGACACCAGCGAACGCACAAGCGTGCCGATCAGAATGGCAAGCACCAGATCGCCAAGCCACGCGTGGCCCGCAAGCCGCACCTGAAAGCGCTCCGCCAGAATGGCGGCGCAGCTGACCGCCGCGCAGATGACAATTCCCGGCAAAAGCGGGGTTAGCCAGCGAAGCGAAAATTGGACGGGGTGAGCGAGGGTGCGATGATGTGCCATGGGTAAACCCTGCCGCAGCTGCCTGTTTTATTCCATCAAATAATCTGGCATATATCGTTCGATAAAATCGAATGAACGATAATGACCTTTGAACAACTCCGCATCTTCATCGCTGTTGCCGAACGCGAGCACCTGACAAGGGCCGCCGAAGCCATCGGTTTGACAGCCTCCGCCGTCAGCTCCGCCATCAAAAATCTTGAAGCTTTTTATAATGTCGAGTTGTTCCACCGCGTCGGCCGCAATATCGAGCTGACCGAAAGTGGCCGTGCGTTTCTAGGCGAAGCCAGGGCCACGCTGGCGCGTGTGCGCAATGCCGAATTGATCCTCTCGGAAATGGGCGGGCTGACGCGGGGCGAAATCACCGTCTGCGCCAGCCAGACCATTGCCAGCTACTGGCTGCCGCCGATCCTGATGCAGTTCAAAAAACTCTATCCCGGCGTCACGGTCCGGCTGGATATCGGCAATACCAGGACGGTAACGCAGGCCGTGCTGGAGGGTCTGGCGGAGGTCGGTTTCATCGAAGGCAAGATCGACGAGCCGGCATTGATGGTGCAGCCCGTTGTGTCGGACAAACTGCTGGTCGTCACCGGTTCGGCCCATCCCTTTGCCGACGGTCGGTATCTCACCTCGCTGGACATGCTCCATGGCACGTCATGGGTGTTGCGTGAGCAGGGCTCCGGCACGCGCTCCGCCTTTGAGGCGGCGGTGCGGCAGATGGGGGTGGACCCCGCGGAGTTGTCCGTCATGCTGGAATTGCCATCCAATGAGGCGGTGGTGATGGCGGCTCGTTCCGGCGGTGCGGCAACCGCCGTCTCTTCCTCCGTCGCATCTCTGTTCCTGCGGCAGGGACTGCTGGTCCGCTCAGGTATCGATCTACCGGCCCGCAACTTCGCTTTGTTGCGCCACAAGGAACGCCACACCAGCCGGGCGGCGATGGAACTAGAGCGCCTCAGCCGGGCGGCTTCGGAGGACTACAAAGCCGGTCTTGCGGGGTTGTAGGCTCTAGATGCAAGGCGTGTGGCGATCATGTCATTTCCCGCGCAATGACATGATGCACGATGCGATAATCCCGACTTTCCTCCCCGAAGGGCGCGAGCGGCCAGTCCCACGCGACAGCAGGTGCGTTAATCTCGACGCCATGCATCAAATCTTCGTGCTGCTGAACGCTTTCATCCTTGCCGATGACGTCGAAGGCCGTGTCCGTCACCAGACAGACCTTGCAGGGCAGACCGGCCAGCGTATCGAGATGCGTGTGAATGAGCCTTGGCATGAGATCATCAGGCGCGTTCGTAAATGTCTCCCGCTCCAGCCGGTGCCGCGCACCGGTGCCGATCTGCGACAGCAGGTTGGCCGAGACGACAAAATCGAGATAGGGCACGCGCCGCAGGAAATCGAGCGGTTCCGCCGGTCGTCCGGCCATGAGATCATCGAATCCGGAGAGATCGCGATTGGCGATTCGGACGTTTTTCTTGGCATTGAAACGTAGCTTCGCCTGCACGCTGGCGAGATGCACCAGATCGACCAGAACGACGGTATCGAACATCGCTACCAGCGCATCATAGGGCACATCCCGCAGCAGGCCGGACCCCAGCACCACGGCCGTCCGCCTCTGCTTCAGCCTTCGCGCCGATTGCAGCAGGAATTGCCGGCTGTTGTTTTCATGCTCCGCCCAGGCGGCGGCGCAGCGGTTGGCGCGTGCCCAGAGATTGACGGAATAGCGGATATGCGGCCGGAATTCTTTCGGCGTAACCGCGCGGGTGGCGGCATATTGCAGGGCTTCGAGGATCATGAATGCCTAACGGTAAATTTCGCGACGATGGCCGATTTCGACCACCAGCACGACCAGCTTGTGGTCCTGTATATCGCAGATGATGCGGTAGTCTCCCACCCGGTAGCGCCAGAAATTCCCGAGTTCGGAACCCTGAAGGGCCGCGCCGGTTTGGCGCGGGTCGTCCAGCGCCGCCAGCCTTTCATGGAGAAAGCTGCGGATACGCCGGCGCACTTCCGGATTTATCTTGCGCATCTCTTTCTGGACAAGCGTGTGATATTCAATTGTCCAGATCACGCCAGAACTCCTCGGCGCTTATAACCTTCGATTCTCCGCGCTGGATGCGCCGCGTTGCCTCTTCGGCAAGATAGAGGTCTTCCATATCCTCGATATGTTTCTCGATCGCCTCGCGGATATAATAGGCGGATGTGCGGCCGGTGCGCTCAGACAGCGCTTTCAGCCGCTCGTAGGTCTCATCCGGGAGGCGGATGGCCGTCTGTTTGCTCATTGCTCGCGTCCTTTCCGACTGAAGCGGGATACACGCATCCCACATAGCATCGCTTGCTTTCAGAAGCCAGTAAAACCGGAGCCTTTGCGGCTTGCCGCACCGGGCTTCATCCTCTAAAGCATGTCTCCCAAAAGTGCGCAGCGGTTTTGGGACAAAGACATGCGTAAAAAACAGAATTTAAAGCGCGGCGCGCTTTAACACCGGCATAATTCCAGGAAAATATCGGATCGGCATCATGAGCGAAAAAGCAAAAAAGCCTCAGAAACTGAAAGCCCGCCTGCCGCGTGGCTTCGTGGACCGCTCGGCTGCCGATATCCATGCCACCAACGAGATGATCGACAAGATCCGCAGGGTTTACGAGCTCTATGGCTTCGACCCGATCGAAACGCCGCAGTTCGAATATACCGATGCGCTCGGCAAGTTCCTGCCCGATAGCGACCGCCCGAACGAAGGTGTGTTTTCGCTGCAGGATGACGACGACCAGTGGATGAGCCTGCGCTACGATCTGACCGCACCGCTCGCCCGTCATGTCGCTGAGAACTTCAACGAAATCCAGCTGCCATACCGCACCTATCGCGCCGGTTACGTCTTCCGCAACGAAAAGCCCGGCCCTGGCCGCTTCCGGCAGTTCATGCAGTTCGACGCCGATACGGTGGGTGCAGCCGGCGTGCAGGCCGATGCCGAAATGTGCATGATGATGTCAGATACGCTGGAAGCGCTTGGCATCAAGCGCGGCGACTATGTCATCCGAGTCAATAACCGCAAGGTGCTCGACGGCGTCATGGAAGCCATCGGTCTCGGCGGCGAGGAGAATGCCGGTCGTCGTCTGAACGTGCTGCGCGCCATCGACAAGCTCGACAAGTTCGGGCCGGAAGGCGTGAAGCTGCTGCTCGGTCCCGGCCGCAAGGACGAGTCCGGTGACTTTACCAAGGGTGCCGGTCTCGGTGACGAGCAGATCGAAAAGGTCCTGTTTTTCGTTGGCATCAAGGATTATGCGGCAAGTGCAAATGATCTCGCGAAACTGGTTGCGGGCACCTCGAAAGGTGAGGAAGGCGTTGATGAGCTGAACACCATCGGCGCTCTGGTCACCAGTGCCGGATACGGCGCTGATCGCATCAAGATCGACCCCTCAGTCGTGCGCGGCCTCGAATATTACACCGGCCCGGTCTATGAGGCCGAGCTCACCTTCGACGTCACCAATGAAAAGGGCGAAAAGGTCGTGTTCGGATCCGTCGGCGGCGGCGGTCGTTACGACGGCCTCGTTTCGCGCTTCATGGGCCAGCCGGTTCCGGCCACGGGCTTCTCCATTGGCGTTTCTCGGCTGATGACGGCGCTCAAGAACCTCGGCAAGCTCGGACAGGTCAAGCCGCTCGCTCCTGTTCTCATCACCGTCATGGATGGTGATGTGGAGAGCATGGGCCGTTACCAGCGCTTCACGCAGGCGTTGCGCGCTGAAGGCATCCGCGCCGAAATGTACCAGGGCAACTGGAAGAAATTCGGCAACCAGCTGAAATATGCCGACCGCCTCGGCTCCCCCATCGCCATTATTCAGGGCGGTGACGAGCGCGCCGAAGGCGTGGTGCAGATCAAGGACCTGATCGAGGGCAAGCGCCTCTCCGGCGAGATCGAGGACAATGCCAGCTGGCGCGAGGCGCGTGTGGCCCAGGTCAGCGTGCCGGAGGCCGAGCTGGTGGCAAAGGTCCGCGAGATTCTGGAGCATCAGGCAGAGGACGTTCGCCGCGCCACCGAAGGGCGCTGAAGCCATGGGAATCCTTGCGCTCGACCATGTTCAACTGGCGATGCCAGCCGGCCGCGAAGAAGAGGCGCGGGCTTTTTACGGCAGCCTGCTCGGCTTTGCGGAGCAGGCAAAACCTGTCAATCTGGGTGCGCGCGGCGGCTGTTGGTTCAGCCGGGGTTCGACAAAACTGCACCTGGGCGTCGAGCAGGATTTCCGACCGGCGAAAAAAGCCCATCCGGCGTTTCTGGTCGATGATCTCGCAACCTTGCGAAAAACACTTGAAACAGCGGGCTGCCATGTGGTTGAGGATGAGCCGCTGGAAGGGTATCACCGGTTTTATGTCCATGATCCCTTCGGAAACCGCATCGAAATGATGCAGCCGCTCGAACCGTGACGAAAAGTACCGTTCCATGCCCCTGATCGACATGCCGGAATTTGCCGGAGAGCTACTGGAAGAATTCGCTGCGCGCCGTACGAGCCGCGTGAACACGCCTGTGATCCAGCCCGCTGAACCGTTTCTGGATATGGCAGGCGAGGATCTGCGCCGCCGTATCTTCATGACCGAGAGCGAGACGGGGACAAGCCTCTGCCTGCGACCCGAATTCACCATCCCCGTCTGTCTGCGCCATATCGAGACCGCCACCGGCACGCCGAAGCGTTATTCCTATCTCGGTGAAGTCTTCCGCCAGCGCCGTGAGGGCGCGAATGAGTTTTATCAGGCCGGTATCGAGGATCTCGGTGATACCGATATCGCCGCCGCCGATGCGCGTGCGGTCATCGATGCCACCGGGATACTGCGGCGTCTGCTGCCGGGCCGGGCGCTTGCCGTCACGCTGGGCGACCAGCAGGTGTTCGAGGCGGTGGTGGCGGCCCTCGGCCTGCCGCTCGGCTGGCAGAAGCGGCTGGTGCAGGCCTTCGGCGATATGGCGCAGCTCGATGCGCTGCTGGAAAGCCTCGTGCATCCGAAGCCGATGACCGGGCTGGACGCCCGCGTCGCCGGACTATTGGCGACCGGGGATGAGGCGGTGCTGGTCGATTATCTCGACACGGTGATGCAGGAGACCGGCTATTCCACCAATGCAAGCCGCTCGCCACAGGAAATCGCCCGCCGCCTCAGGGAAAAACTGGCCCTTGCGGCGACACGTCTGCCGGATGACAGTTTTGCGCTGCTGAAGCAGTTCCTCGCTCTGAAGGCGCCTCTACCGCAGGCCTCGCAGGTTCTGGCGGATTTTGCCACAAAGGCGAAGCTGAAACTGGATGGGGCGCTTTCCGCTTTCGACAAACGTGTCGCGGCTCTTTCGAACGCTGGCGTTGACCTCGAAACCGTCACCTATGGCGCGGCCTTCGGTCGCCCGCTGGACTATTATACCGGCCTTGTTTTCGAGGTGATGGAAGCGGGTGGAGACAGTGTTCTCGCGGGTGGCGGCCGTTTTGACCGGCTGTTGACGCTGCTCGGCGCACAGGAAAAAATACCGGCCGTGGGCTTCTCGCTCTGGCTGGATCGCATCGAAACGGTGCGCGGGAGTAAGCCATGATCACCATCGCATTGCCCTCCAAGGGCCGGATGAAGGAAGATTCCTCCGCTGTTCTCGAACGCGCCGGGCTGAAAGTCGCTGCCGTCGGCAATGATCGTTCCTATCGCGGCCGCGTCGAAGGTCGCGACGATATCGAGATCGCCTACCTGTCGGCCTCCGAGATCGCCCGCGAGATCGGTGCCGGCACGGTGGATTTCGGCGTGACCGGGGAAGATCTGGTGCGTGAGGGCCTGACCAATGCCGATGCGCAGGTGGAATTTTGCGCCCGTCTCGGTTTCGGCCATGCCGATGTCGTGGTCGCTGTGCCGGAAATCTGGCTGGATGTGGACAGCATGGCCGATCTCGGTGATGTCGCTTCGGAATTCCGCGCCCGCCATGGCAGAAGGCTGGCCATCGCAACCAAATACTGGCGGCTGACGCAGCAGTTCTTTTCGCGCCAGCATGGCATTCAGCTTTACAGGATCGTCGAAAGCCTCGGCGCCACCGAAGGCGCGCCGGCGGCGGGGCAGGCGGATATCATCGTTGATATCACCTCTACGGGTTCGACCCTGAAAGCCAATCACCTGAAAATTCTCTCCGACGGCATCATCGTTCGTTCGGAAGCCTGTTTTGTCCGCGCCCGCAAGCCGGAGCATGAAGGTAATGCGGCGGTGCAAGAGATCGCGTCCCGCATCAAAGCGGCGGTCTGAGAACTAAACAAAAAAAGCCGCCGGATCGCTCCGGCGGCCTTTTTGTTTATGGTCTATTCGGATCAGGCGTGGGCCAGAGCAACACCGCGCTTCGCATCGACGGAATAGGCGCCGGGGCCGAAGGCAGCGAGCAGGATGTAAGCGCCGGCGAGGGTAATGTTTTTCATCAGCATGATGCCGTTCAGCGCATTGATCCAGCCGAGAGCCGGGTCAGGCCAGCCGGGAACGGCAACGGTGCCGCTGTGGAAGACGAGGCCGGTGAAGACGCAGAAGACGGCCAGGGCCCAGGCGGCGATCTTCGTCTGGAAACCGGCGAGAATGGCAAGACCGGTCACGAGTTCGAAAAGACCTGCCAGATAGGCGAGCGCGGTTGCGGCAGGCATGCCGGCACCGGCGATCATGCCAGCCGTACCGGCCGGATCAGTCAGCTTACCAAAGCCGGAATAGATGAAGATGAAGGAAAGCAGGATACGGGCAATAAGAACGAGAACGTTCTGGCTGCTGGACATGGAAATCTCCGGTAATTGATCGGCGTGTCGCCGGTTTGGGGCAATGTCTGGAGATATCAATGACGGAAAATCATTCGCCCAGAAAGATGAACAATAGGAGACAATTTGTCTTCATTTTGTGAACGGTCAGGTCCTCCGTATTGGACGGGCTCAAGAATAGAAGCAACGTTGCTCCAGGCGCGGAAACAGGAAAAGCCACTGACCTGACCTTGCTCCTGATCCTGAAAGCCGGAAGGCGCAAGTATTTCCGCCAGCCGCAGTCGAACGTGCCTCCGGACATCGAACCCGAAGCGGCCGGTTGGTAAAACTAGACAAAGGCCCCCAAAAAGCTGGAAGCCGCTTGCGCGGATGTACGATAAATAGTCATCCGCCCGCATAACCGTCAGTAATCTTCGAATTTGTGGCTGATTGCGGCCCGCCATTGCGTCTGTCTCAAAAGAGACCAATATCGCACGGCAGCAAACGAAAAAGGGCGATCCGGAGACCGCCCTTTCCTTATTCCGGTGACGGGACTGACTGGAAGTCCATGCCGCCCGACCGGCGCGCTCGCGACGCCGGACCCACTTAAAGGGCATGGGCGGCAAACAAAAAGGGCGATCCGGAGACCGCCCTTTCTTAATCCGGTGACAGGACTGACTGGAAGTCCATGCCGCCCGACCGGCGCGCTCGCGACGCCGGACCCACTTAAAGGGCATGGGCGGCAAACAAAAAGGGCGATCCGAAGACCGCCCTTTCTTAATCCGGTGACAGGACTGATTAGAAGTCCATGCCGCCCATGCCGCCGCCCGGCATTGCCGGCATCGGAGCGTCCTTCTTCGGAAGCTCGGCGATCATGGCTTCGGTGGTGATCAGCAGGGAAGCAACCGAAGCTGCGTTCTGCAGAGCCGTGCGAACAACCTTGACCGGGTCGACGATGCCGAGCTGGATCAGGTCGCCATATTCGCCCGTCTGGGCGTTGTAGCCGTAGTTGTCTTCGTTCTTCTCGAGGATCTTGCCGACAACGATGGAAGCTTCGTCACCTGCGTTGTCTGCGATCTGGCGAACCAGAGCCTGCAGCGCGCGGCGGATGATGTTGATACCGGCTTCCTGATCGTCGTTTTCACCCTTGGCGGTGATCTTCGTGGACGAACGCAGCAGAGCCACGCCACCACCAGGCACGATGCCTTCCTGAACGGCAGCGCGCGTCGCGTTGAGAGCGTCGTCGATGCGGTCCTTCTTTTCCTTCACTTCGACTTCCGTCGAACCGCCAACGCGGATGACGGCAACGCCGCCAGCGAGCTTGGCAAGACGTTCCTGCAGCTTTTCGCGGTCGTAGTCGGAGGTGGTTTCTTCGATCTGGGCCTTGATCTGGGCAACACGACCTTCGATGTCGGACTTCTGGCCAGCGCCGTCAACGATCGTGGTGTTTTCCTTGGAGATCGAAACCTTCTTCGACTTGCCGAGCATGTCGAGGGTAACGTTTTCGAGCTTGATGCCGAGGTCTTCGGAAATGACGGTACCACCGGTCAGGATGGCGATGTCTTCCAGCATGGCCTTGCGGCGGTCGCCGAAGCCAGGAGCCTTGACGGCAGCGATCTTGAGACCGCCACGCAGCTTGTTGACGACGAGCGTTGCAAGGGCTTCGCCTTCGACGTCTTCAGCGATGATGACGAGCGGCTTGCCGGTCTGAACGACAGCTTCGAGAACCGGCAGCATGGCCTGAAGGTTCGAGAGCTTCTTTTCGTGCAGCAGGATGTAGGCGTCTTCGAGGTCCGCAACCATCTTTTCAGGGTTGGTCACGAAGTAGGGCGACAGGTAGCCGCGGTCGAACTGCATGCCTTCAACGACTTCGAGTTCGGTTTCAGCGGTCTTGGCTTCTTCAACGGTGATGACGCCTTCGTTGCCGACCTTCTGCATTGCTTCAGCAATGTCGAGACCGATCTGACGCTCGCCGTTTGCAGAGATCGTGCCGACCTGCGCAACTTCTTCGGACGTGTTGATCTTCTTGGCCTTGGCCTGAAGGTCCTTGACGACTTCAGCAACGGCCAGATCGATACCGCGCTTCAGGTCCATCGGATTCATGCCGGCAGCAACTGCCTTGGAACCTTCGCGAACGATGGCCTGGGCCAGAACGGTCGCGGTGGTGGTGCCGTCACCGGCGATATCGTTGGTCTTGGACGCAACTTCGCGAACGAGCTGTGCGCCCATGTTCTCGAACTTGTCTTCCAGTTCGATTTCCTTGGCGACCGAAACGCCGTCCTTGGTGATGCGCGGAGCGCCGAAGGACTTGTCGATAACGACGTTACGACCCTTCGGGCCGAGGGTTACCTTCACTGCATCAGCAAGAACGTCGACGCCCTTGAGCATCTTTTCGCGCGCTGTGCGGCCGAATTTTACTTCTTTGGCTGCCATGTTCAAAACTCCTGGTTTCGAATGGCCGGACCGGGTCCGGCTTGAAATTTAAGGAAGGATGGGTTGGCCGAAATCAGCCGATGATGCCCATGATGTCGGCTTCCTTCATGATCAGAAGGTCTTCGCCGTTGATCTTGACTTCGGTGCCGGACCACTTGCCGAACAGAACGCGGTCACCAGCCTTGACGTCGAGAGCGACGACCTTGCCGGACTCATCGCGCGCGCCGGAACCGACGGCGACGATTTCGCCTTCCTGCGGCTTTTCCTTGGCGGTATCGGGAATGATGATGCCACCCTTGGTCTTTTCTTCGGACTCAACGCGACGAACGACGACGCGATCGTGAAGCGGGCGGAAATTGGTGCTTGTCATTGTCTAATCCCTCGATCAAATGACTGCGCGAGCTTTTGCAGCTCGCCTGATGGGTGTTAGCACTCTCGTTTGTCGAGTGCCAGCACAACCGAGATAAGGAGGGCTTCTCCCGGAGTCAAGAACGCCCTGCCTGAAAAATTTTACGGCCTATGGTTATCAGCGTTCCGTGACGGAATTTTTCCCTTCCCGAGCGAAGGCTGTGGCGGCATTCCTTCGGCCTGTTGCGAAGGTTGGGAAGCCACGCGACATTTGTGTCCGGACTGTGTCAGCCGGCTGCAAGCCCGGCGCGGCGGCGCTTTTTTCCTTGCCATCGGCCTTCCGCTTTGCGATGTGACGCACACCCTCTTCTCGCATCCGGAAAGCATCTCATGGCCCACCGCATTCATACTCTCGGCGACATCACTGATGGGTTCGATGTCATTCTTTCGGATGTCTGGGGCGTATTGCACAATGGTGTCAGCGCTTTCCCGGATGCGGCGATTGCGCTGCGGACCGCGCGCGAGGCCGGCAAGACGGTCGTGCTCATCACCAATTCCCCGCGTCCTGCCCCCGGCGTCATTGCGCAGCTTCGTGTGCTCGGCGTGCCCGACGAGGCCTATGACCGCATCATCACCTCAGGCGACGTCACGCGCGGCCTGATAGCGGAAGGCCCCAGAAAGGTCTTCCTGCTTGGTCCCGAGCGAGACATGCCGCTGCTCGAAGGCCTCGATGTCGAGGTGGTTGGCGAAGCGGAGGCTGACTCTGTCGTCTGCACCGGCTTTTTCGACGACGAGACCGAAACGCCGGAAGATTATACCGACATGCTCAAGAGCTTCGTCGCCCGCAAGGTCCCGATGATCTGCGCCAACCCGGATCTGGTGGTCGAACGCGGCGAGCGCATCATTCCCTGCGCCGGCGCCATGGCCGCTTATTACGAACAGCTCGGTGGCGAAGTCCGCATCGCCGGGAAGCCGCATGCGCCGATCTATGAGGCCTGCCTGGCTGCGGCCAAGGAGGTGCGCGGTGCTTTCGCCAAGGATCGCGTTCTCGCCATCGGCGATGGCATGCCGACGGATGTGAAGGGTGCGATTGCGAGCGGCCTCAACCTTCTTTATATCAGCGGCGGTATTCACGTCGCCGAATATACGCTGAACGGCCAGACGGACGAGGCGCTTCTGAATGCCTATCTCAAGGGGCAAGGTGCTTCTCCCGGCTGGTGGATGCCTAGACTGGCCTGAGGGCGTCTCGCCTCATCAACAGCTGGCGCTGGAATGGATCGACTGTCATGACCGTCTTTCACCGCAATGAACAAAAGGAGCCGCTGCCGGAAGCTCTTCGTGGCGGCGTCGTCGCCATCGGCAATTTCGATGGCGTGCATCGCGGCCACCGGGCCGTGCTCGATCGTGCGCTTGAACTGGCGGAAGCTCGCGGCGTCCCCGCGCTGGTGCTGACCTTCGAGCCGCATCCCCGTTCCGTGTTCAGGCCCGACACGCCCGTGTTCCGCCTCACACCCGCCCCTTTGAAAGCGCGCATCCTCGAAGCTATCGGTTTCCGCTCCGTCATCGAATATCCGTTCGACCGCGAGTTTTCGCAGCGCTCGGCGGAAGAATTCGTCCAGTCCATCCTGATTGACTGGCTGCATGCCAGCGCCGTCGTCACCGGCTTCGATTTCCATTTCGGCAAGGGTCGGGAAGGTGGGCCGGCATTCCTGATGGAAGCAGGCAAACGCCATGGTTTCGACGTGACTCTGGTGGATGCCTTCCGCGACGAGGGCGCGGATGTCGTTTCTTCGAGCCGGATACGTTCGCTTCTGTGCGAGGGCGATGTGGCGGGCGCCGCGGGCCTGCTCGGTTACCGTTTCACGGTGGAAAGCGAAGTCATCGGCGGCCAGAAGCTTGGCCGCACGCTGGGTTACCCCACCGCCAACATGGCCCTGGCGCCGGAAACGGAGCTGAAGGCCGGCATCTATGCCGTTCGCTTCCGACGGCCTGATGGCTCGATCCGCGACGGCGTGGCGAGCTTCGGTTATCGCCCGACCGTCACGGACAACGGCGCAGCGCTGCTCGAAACATTCGTTTTTGATTTTTCGGGCGATCTCTATGGCGAGGTCTGCTCGGTCTCCTTCTTCGGCCACCTGCGCGATGAATTGAAGTTCGACGGGCTCGATCCGCTGGTTGCCCAGATCAGGCGCGATGAAGAGGAGGCGAGGGCGATGCTTTCGGGCGTGCGTCCGCTCAGCGAACTGGATGCGAAGATCGCATTCTGACCCTCCGCCATCGGCTCGCCCATCACCGTCGCTTTTCACTTCCTTTTTGCCGGGAAACCGCATAAACAACCGTCCATGTCCCAATACCGGTTGAAATTTGCAGTTCAGATTGGCCGAATTATTGGCCCGGCCTTCCGCCCGCTCTGAGAGAGCCGGAAGGTCCGGGATTTTGGCGCTTCCATCACATGTGGTTTTTAGGACATGTGGAATGACATGGCGCTTTCCGAATTTGCCCTCTTTGCAATTGAGATCGCGCGACCGATACGGCGCGCAACAACGGTACGATTATGAGCGACACCGCAGAAAAACTGGACTACTCCACCACCCTCTATCTGCCGCAGACGGATTTTCCGATGCGCGCCGGCTTGCCGCAGAAGGAACCGGAAACGGTAAAACGCTGGCAGGAGATGGGCCTTTACAAGAAGCTGCGCGCCTCGGCCGCCGGCCGCGAAAAATTCGTGCTGCATGACGGCCCGCCCTATGCCAATGGCAACATCCATATCGGCCATGCGCTGAACAAGATCCTGAAGGACGTCATCACCCGCTCGTTCCAGATGCGCGGTTACGACGCCAATTACGTGCCGGGCTGGGATTGCCACGGCCTGCCGATCGAATGGAAGATCGAGGAATCCTACCGCGCCAAGGGCAAGAACAAGGACGAGGTTCCGGTCAACGAATTCCGCAAGGAGTGCCGTGAGTTCGCGGCCGGCTGGATCAAGGTCCAGTCGGAAGAGTTCAAGCGCCTCGGCATCGAGGGCGACTTCGAAAACCCTTACACGACGATGAACTTCCACGCCGAAGCCCGTATCGCCGGCGAACTTTTGAAGATCGCCAAGAGCGGCCAACTCTACCGCGGTTCCAAGCCGATCATGTGGTCGGTCGTGGAACGTACGGCGCTGGCGGAAGCGGAAGTCGAATATCATGACGTCGAGAGCGACACGATCTGGGTGAAGTTCCCGGTCGTTGAGGGCTCTGCCGAGCTCAATGGCGCTTCGATCGTCATCTGGACGACCACGCCTTGGACGATCCCGGGCAACCGCGCCGTCTCGTTTTCCTCGCGCATCGCCTATGGCCTTTACGAGGTCACGGCAGCGACGAATGATTTCGGGCCGCAGCCGGGCGAAAAACTCGTTTTCGCAGACAAGCTGGCTGCCGAGTGCTTTGCCAAGGCAAAGCTCGAATTCACACGCCTGCGCGATGTGAAAGCGGAAGAACTCGCGGCTGTCACCTGCGCCCACCCGCTGGCTTCGCTGGGTTACACCTTCCCTGTTCCGGTTCTCGATGGCGATCACGTCACCGACGATGCCGGTACCGGCTTTGTGCACACGGCCCCCGGCCATGGCCGCGAGGACTTTGACGCGTGGATGGCGCAGGCGCGCGATCTGGAAGCGCGCGGCATCTCCTCCAAGATCCCGTTCACGGTCGGCGACGACGGTTTCTACACCGAAGACGCCCCCGGTTTCGGCCCGTCGGCCGAAGGCGGTGCTGCCCGCGTCATGGACGATAACGGCAAGAAGGGTGACGCCAATGATCGAGTCATCAAGGCGCTGATCACGGAAAACAACCTGTTTGCCCGCGGCCGTCTGAAGCACAGCTATCCGCATAGCTGGCGCTCCAAGAAGCCTGTCATCTTCCGCAACACGCCGCAATGGTTCGTCTATATGGACAAGGAACTGGGCGACGGCACAACGCTGCGCTCCCGTTCGCTTTCCGCCATCGACCAGACCCGCTTCGTGCCGGCTTCCGGCCAGAACCGTCTGCGCGCCATGATCGAAGGCCGCCCCGACTGGGTCCTGTCGCGCCAGCGTAGCTGGGGCGTGCCGATCGCCGTCTTCGCCGACGAGAAGGGTGAAGTCCTGATCGATGAGGCCGTCAACGCCCGCATCCTCGAGGCCTTCGAGGCCGAAGGTGCTGACGCCTGGTTCGCCGAAGGCGCCAAGGAACGCTTCCTTGGCAATGATCACGACCACGCCAAGTGGCAGCAGGTCATGGACATCCTCGACGTCTGGTTCGACAGCGGCTGCACCCACACCTTCACGCTGGAAGACCGACCCGATTTGAAATGGCCGGCGGATGTCTATCTCGAAGGCTCCGACCAGCATCGCGGCTGGTTCCATTCGTCCCTGCTGGAAAGCTGCGCGACGCGTGGCCGTGCGCCCTACAATGCCGTTGTGACCCACGGTTTCACCATGGACGAGCAGGGGCGCAAGCAGTCGAAGTCGCTCGGCAACGTGGTCGCCCCGCAGGAAGTCATGAGCCAGTCGGGTGCCGATATCCTGCGCCTCTGGGTGATGACCACGGATTACTGGGAAGACCAGCGCCTCGGCAAGGCCATCATCCAGACCAATGTCGATGCCTATCGCAAGCTGCGCAACACCATCCGCTGGATGCTCGGTACGCTCGCCCATTACAAGGGCGAGGAGATCGCCTATGACGATCTGCCGGAGCTGGAAAAGCTGGTGCTGCACCGCCTGTCCGAACTGGATGGCGTTGTTCGCGAAGGTTATGACGGCTTCGAGTTCAAGAAGATCACCCGCGCGCTGATCGACTTTGCCAATGTCGAGCTTTCGGCCTTCTATTTCGACGTCCGCAAGGACACGCTGTATTGCGACGCGCCGTCGTCGCTGAAGCGCCGCGCGGCCCTGTCGGTCATCGCCAAGCTGTTCGATTGCCTGGTGTCGTGGCTTGCCCCCATGCTGCCCTTCACCACGGAAGAAGCGTGGCTGTCGCGCTACCCGGATGCGGAGTCGGTGCATCTCGCCCAGTTCCCGGAAATCCCGGCAAACTGGAAGAACGATGCGCTGGAAGCGAAGTGGGAGAAAATCCGCAAGGTCCGCACCGTCGTGACGGGTGCGCTTGAAGTCGAGCGCCGTGAAAAGCGCATCGGCTCCTCGCTGGAGGCAGCACCTGTGGTCCACATCGCCGACGCCGATCTGCTGGCCGCGCTGAAGGATCAGGACTTTGCCGAAATCTGCATCACCTCAGCCATCACGGTTGTGGGTGACGAAGGCCCTGCTGACGGTTTCCGCCTGCCGGAAGTGCCGAAGGTTGTGGTCGAGCAGAAGCTGGCGGAGGGCGTGAAATGCGCCCGTTCGTGGCGCATCACCACCGATGTCGGGTCCGATCCGGATTATCCTGAGGTTTCTGCCCGCGATGCGGCGGCCCTGCGTGAGCTTGCCGCACTCTCGTAATGAAAATGACCGGATGAATTGCGCTTTGCCTCTTCATCCGGTACACCTGCCTGAAAATGGCCGGATTTGCACGGCAATGCGGGCTGCCGCCTGCCGAAAGACGATGTCTGGCGAAGTGGGACGGACGGCTGGAAGGGTTTCAATGAAGACGATGCAGGGTAATGCGCAGGGTTTGGGCATGTTTCGCACGGTTGTTGGCGTCACGACGATAGGCGTGCTGCTGGGCGCCTGCACCAGCCCGACCTACGGAACGGGCAAGACGGCGGCCGAACAGCTCGTCGACGACCTGGGCAACGCAACCTCGATCACCGGCGACCAGAGCAAGCGCAACCTGAAATATGGCCCGCGCCCCGGCCTCGTCGTTCCCGCCCAGGCCCGCGCCGAACAGCTGACCACACCGCAGCAGAACATGGCCAACCGCGAAAACAACCCGCAATGGGTCGAATCGCCGGAAGAAACCCGCGAACGTCTGCGCGACGAGGCGGATGCCAACAAGAACAACCCGCATTACCGCTCGCCGCTGCTTGCAGGCAACGGTACGGCCGGTCAGATGACCGAAAGCCAGAAGTGGGAAGCCTTCCGCAAGGCCAAGGCCGAAGCACAGGGCGGTTCCGTCGTCAACGCACAGCGCAAGTTCCTGACCGATCCGCCGGCTGAATATCGCAGCGTTCCGCAGGATCAGCTGACCGATCTCGGCGAACCCGAGCAGAAGAAGGAAAAGCGCCGCAAGAAAGAAGCGGCTGTTGCGGGCACCGGCAAGAGCTGGTGGAACCCCTTCCAGTAAAGACAATGGCGGCCTGCGGGCGATTTGATCCTCCCGGAGGCTGCTTAGTCGTCGAGACGTTTCTCGCGAAAAAACTGCCGCAGGATGTCTGCGCTTTCGCTTTCCGCCATTCCTGAATAGACATCGGGCGCATGGTGGCAGGTGGGTTGGCTGAAGAAGCGAACGCCGCTCTCCACGGCGCCGCCCTTCGGGTCCCGTGCGCCGTAATAAAGTCTGCGGATACGGGCAAACGAGATCGCCGCGGCGCACATGGTGCAGGGCTCCAGCGTCACGTAGAGATCGGCATCGGTCAGGCGTTCCTGTCCCAATGCCTCGCAGGCCATGCGGATCGCGGCGATTTCGGCGTGCGCCGTCACATCATGCAATTCTCGGGTACGATTGCCGGATTTGGCGATCACGCGCCCGTTCAGAACCACGACCGCGCCGATCGGAACCTCATTCCGCTCAGCCGCGGCACGGGCTTCCGCCAGCGCCAGTTCCATGAAATGCGTCCTTTCGGCCATTGCGTTTCAATTTCCTCTTAACCCTTGTGCTTGGACCTGATAGGACAGCCCAAACAACAGGCAAACAGCAAATGACTTTTAAAGACAAGCCGAAGCGTGACGGCGGCAAGACATTTAGCCGCGACAAGAAGCCCAAAGGCCCAGGCAAGCCGGCCGCACAGCGCGACGCCAAGCCCGCCGAGGCAAAGGCAGCCCCGCTGCCGGAAACCGTTGGTGGCTCCAAGCCCGAGCGTATCTCCAAAATCATGGCACGCGCCGGTGTGGCCTCGCGCCGCGACGTCGAGCGCATGATCATGGAAGGCCGTGTGTCGCTGAACGGCGTCAAGCTGGACACGCCCGTCGTCAACGCCACGCTGTCGGACAAGATCGAAGTGGACGGCATGCCTATCCGTGGCGCCGAGCGCACGCGGCTGTGGCTCTACCACAAGCCCGCCGGTCTGGTGACCACCAATTCCGACCCGGAAGGCCGCCCGACCGTCTTCGATAATCTTCCCGCAGAGCTGCCGCGCGTGCTCTCCATCGGCCGCCTCGATATCAACACCGAAGGCCTGCTGCTGCTCACCAATGATGGCGGTCTCTCCCGCGTGCTGGAACTGCCGACCACCGGCTGGCTGCGCCGGTACCGCGTGCGGGCCCATGGCGAAGTGGATCAGGCAGCGCTCGACAAGCTGAAGGAAGGCATTGCCGTCGATGGCGTGCTCTACGGCGCAATCGATGCCACGCTCGATCGCACGCAGGGTCACAATGTGTGGATCAGCATGGGCCTGCGCGAAGGCAAGAACCGCGAGATCAAGAACGTGCTCGGCGCGCTTGGTCTTGAGGTGAACCGCCTGATCCGCGTATCCTACGGCCCGTTCCAGCTCGGCGATCTGCCCGAAGGCAAGGTGCTCGAAGTGCGCGGCCGCATGCTGCGCGACCAGCTGGGCCCACGCCTGATAGAACAGGCTGGCGCCAATTTCGACGCGCCGATCTACAATAATGCCACCGAAGACGAGGACGACAGTGCGCCGAAGCGGCCCGTGAAGTCCGAATGGGCAAAGAGCGACGCGCCTGCTGGCAGGGAGCGGTCCGACAAGGGCGGCAAGTCCGAGGATCGTCGCGAAAAGGCGCTCGGCCGCCTCGACACCAAGCGCGGCGACAAGCCCGCCGGAAAATTTGGCGCGAAACCTGCGGGTAAGTTCGGCGCGAAGGGCCGCAACGAGGATGAGGGTGACGACCGCCGCCCACGCCAGCCCGCTGGCACGAGCCGCACGGCGAATGTCTGGATGGCGCCCGGTGCAAGGCCGACGCGTGATGGCAAGGAGCGCAAGTCTTCCGCCCGCGCGGAGGCCGAAAGCCTGTTCAAGAAACCATCTGCGCAGGATGAAGCCCGCCGCAACGTCGTGCGACATGCGGATGCCGAAGGCGAGTGGATCCGCTCCGACTCCCCGCGCGAAGAAGAAGGTGGCCGCGGACGCGGCGACCGTCCGCGCGGCGAAAAGAGTTTTGGTGATCGTGGTGGACGCGGCGGAAAGTCTTTTGGCGACCGTCCCTTCCGTGACCGGCCACGCGAGGATGGCGACCGCCCGCGCGGTCAAAAGAGCTTCGGCGACCGTCCGGCTCGCGGTGACAAGCCCTTTGGCGACCGGCCGTTCCGTGACCGCCCGCGTGAGGACGGCGACCGTGATCGCCCCCGTGGCGAAAAGAGCTTTGGTGACCGCACCGCCCGTGGTGAAAGACCTGCCGGTGACCGCCCCGCCCGTGGTGAAAGACCTGCCGGTGACCGCCCCTTCCGCGACAGGCCCCGTGAAGACGGTGATCGTCCGCGCGGCGCGCGCCCGGCCGGCGACAAGCCCCGCGGTGGCAAGCCGGGGGGCAAGCCAGGCTTCGGCAAGCCGTCTTTCGCCAAGTCGGGCGAGCGTGGCGAGCGTTCTGGTTTCTCAGGCAAGAGCAAAGGCCCCGGTGGCCCCGGTGGCGGCAAACCGGGCGGCAAAGGCCCGGGTGGCAAACCTTCTGGAGGCAGGGGAATGACACGTAATGCGGATCGTAGGCGGTGAGTTTCGCGGCCGCACATTGGCCGCGCCGAAATCGAATTCCATTCGTCCGACCATCGACAGGACAAGGGAAAGCCTCTTCAACATTCTGAGCCACGCCTATCCGGAAACTCTTGACGGCACGCGCGTCCTGGACGTTTTCGCCGGAACGGGTGCGGTTGGGCTGGAGGCGCTGTCGCGCGGCTGTCGCGTGGCGCTGTTCGTCGAGAACGGCGTCGAGGGCAGGGGCCTTCTGTGGGAAAACATCGATGCGCTCGGCCTGCATGGTCGCGCCCGTATCTTGCGGCGTGACGCCACCAAGCTCGGCGGCGTCAACAACATCGAGCCCTTCGATCTTCTTTTCGCCGATCCGCCCTATGGTCACGGCCACGGCGAAAAGGCGTTTGCGGCGGCCCATACCGGCGGCTGGCTGAACCCCGGCGCGCTTGCCATATTGGAAGAGCGCGGCGATGTGGCAGTCAATGTCGATCCGGCGTTCAAGCTGCTCGAAAGCCGCATCTTCGGCGACACGAAAATGCATTTCTACCGCTACGAGCCCTGACGGGACACGCCCCGTCAGTCACGGTCTTGTCTTGTTTGCGCAATAGGCAGAACCCTTACCGTGGTAAACTTCTGGGGTGTTTTGCATGGATCAGGCTGGCAACGAGGGGATCACGATCGTCAGCGCCGGAGAAGAGGTTCCCGGGCGCGACGGTCAAAAAGGCCATGAGCCGACATTCGGACTGGCGCTCGGCGGCGGCGGCGCGCGCGGCATCTGCCATATCAATGTCGTCGAGGCGCTTGACGAACTCGGCATCCGGCCGGTCGCAATCTCCGGTTCTTCCATCGGGTCCATCATCGGCGCGGGCATGGCTGCCGGCATGTCAGGCCGCGACATCCGCGAGTACACGCTCGAACTCATGGGACGCAAGGGCTCCGTCGCCAACCGGCTCTGGAGCCTGGGTCCCGCTTCGATGCGCCACGCAGCCCATGGCTTTCGCTTCGGACAGTTCAATCTCGAACTTATTCTTCACGCCTTGATGCCACAGGCGTTGCCGAAGGAGTTCTCCGAACTCGCCATTCCGCTGAAAGTCATAACAACCGATTATTACGCCCAGACCGAAGTGGTGGTCGAAAGCGGTGAGATCATTGAGGCGCTGGCGGCCTCAGCCGCCATTCCGGCGCTGTTCATGCCGGTTCGTATCGACGGTCGCATCATGATCGATGGCGGCATCTTCAATCCGGTCCCCTATGAGCATCTGCTTGACCACGCCGATATCGTGATCGGCGTTGATGTCGTCGGCGGCCCGGAGGGGGATGGAACCACCATGCCCAGCCGATTGGAAAGCCTGTTCGGCGCCAGCCAGCTGATGATGCAGGCGGCGATTGCCCTCAAGCTCAGATTGCGCCCGCCACACATTTTCCTGCGCCCGCCGGTGCACCGCTTCGGCGTGCTGGATTTTTTGAAGTCGGAGGAGGTACTGAATGCTTCGGCCGGCATCAAGGATGATCTGAAACGGCAGATCGAGATGCAGGTGGAGCTGTTTCATCGCGGGCAGGGCGTGGAGGCTTGAATAATCGCTAAGAACGGGCGGGTGCTGCGCGTTTCTTCTCCCCGTTGGGGGGAAGAAACAAGCGGCGTGCTCCCAAATATCGCCGCGAAGTTCATAGCGAAACTTCCGTTTCGCTATCCTCCGCATCCTCGTCTTCCTCCCGCCTTTCCGCCTTGTTCTTCGGTTTCATCAGCGGCTCCGGCTTCACCTCGCGCACAGGCTTGTTGTGCAGCATCTGCCGTCCTGCCGCGAGGCCTTCGACCGCTTGCAGTTCCAGCCGCTGTTCATCGCGTTCACGAATGTCGTCGGCGATGGCGAGCGCCCTTTCGCCGTCCATGTCCAACCCTTCCAGAATGCGCCTGCCGAACAGAAGACCTGATTCCAGCGTCTCGCGGATTTCATATTCAACGCCCCTTTTTCTGAGGTCGAGCGAATGAATGCGGTCATAGGAGCGGACGTAAAGACGCACGCTTGGAAACTCCGACTGGATCATGTCGATGATGCGGTCGGTCACGTCCTTTTTATGGGTGCAGACCGCCACGAGATCGGCCCGTTCAATCCCCGCGGCGATCAACACGTCCTTGCGGGTGCCATCGCCGAAAAAGATACGGAAGCCGAACCGCGAGGCCTGACGTACGCGGTCGGCCGAACTGTCGATGACGGTCACGTCGCGACCGCCGGCAAGCAGGATCTGTGAAGCAATCTGGCCGAAACGGGAAAAGCCGATCATCAGCACATCCGCGCCCGCGCCATCGAAATCCTCCTCAAGCTTGTCTTCCTCCGCGTCCTCCGCCGTCAGACGCCTGGAAATCACCGCCAGAAGCGGTGTTAGGGCCATGGAAAGCGTGACCACGGCGACAAGGATCGAGGCGGTTGCCTGCGGGAATAAACCCGACGCGGCAGCCGTCGTGAAAAGCACGAAACCGAACTCGCCGCCCTGCGCAAGCAGCAGGGCAATGCGGCTCGACGCATAGCGCGACGAGCCGGCGATCCGACATACCCCATAGATCAGCGCGCCCTTGACCGCCATCATGGCTGGCACGGCGATGAGGATGAGGGCCAGATGCTCCCAGACGATATGGATATGCAACGACATGCCGACAGCCATGAAGAACAGCGCTAGAAACAGGCCACGAAATGGCTCGATATCCGCTTCCAACTCGTGGCGATAGGATGATTCAGACAGCATCAGCCCCGCCAGCAGCGCGCCCATGCCCATCGACAGGCCGACCATTTCCATGATGGCCGCTGCACCGATGACGACAAAAAGGGCTGCCGCAATCATGACCTCGCGTGCGCCGGTGCGGGCGATGATCTGGAACATGGGGGTGAGAAGATACCGCCCGGCAAGGATCATTCCGGCCACCGCGACGACGGAGGCGATGAGATCGGACACCATCGAATCCGTCGGCACATCGGGCCGGTTGGAAAGAATGGTGACGAGCGCCAGCAGCGGCACGATGGCAAGATCCTGAAACAGCAGGATTGAAAAGGAGCGGTTGCCGTGCCGCGTGTTCATGTCGCCGTCATCTTCGAGAATCTGCAGCGCAAAGGCCGTGGAGGAAAGCGCAAGACCGAACCCGGCCACCACGCTTCCGCGCCAGTCGATCAGCCCTGCCCACCACGCGATTGCCGCCAGCGCGCTGCCGGTCACCAGCACCTGCGCCAGCCCCAGCCCCAGAATGTCGCGCCGCATCTGCCAGATGCGCGATGGCTTGAGTTCCAGCCCGATGATGAAGAGCAGGAAAACCACGCCGAGTTCGGAGACGTTGAAGATGTCCTTCGCATCCGTGACCAGATGCAGGAACGGTCCGATGATGATGCCGGCCACGAGATAGCCGAGCACAGTCCCGAGGCCCAGCTTGCGGAAAACAGACGCCGCAATGACCGCACCGGCCAGAAGCAGCAGAGGTTCGGAAAAGAGAGCGTCGTGCTCGGTCATGGTGGCGGACTTTCGAATAAGGCGGCGACAACGCGGTGCTGAAGGAGAAAGCGGCGTTTCGCCCTTGATGCGGGGTTGCTGGCACAATAAATGGAACAGGAATGAAAGGCCAACTCATGTCCTCAGAAATAGATTCTTCCAAACTTCTCGATCGCGCCAGCGAACTTGTCGATCTTGCCCGCGCCGCCGGCGCCGATGAGGCGGATGCCGTTGTCGTCCGCTCCCGCTCGCAATCGGTCGGGGTGCGGCTTGGCAAGGTGGAAAGCACCGAATCCTCCGAAAGCGACGATTTTTCCCTGCGCGTCTTTGTCGGCCGCCGGGTGGCGAGCGTTTCGGCCAATCCGGGCTTCGACCTGAAAACGCTGGCCGAGCGGGCTGTCGCCATGGCGAAGGTTTCGCCGGAAGACCCCTTTGCCTGTCTTGCGGACAAGGAACGGCTGGCGACATCCTATGACGATCTCCAGCTTTTCGACGCGACGGACGTTTCGGCGGATCAGCTTCGGGAAGCGGCCCTTGCTGCGGAAGAGGCGGCCCTCTCGGTCAAGGGCGTTAGCAATTCTTCGGGCGCGGGTGCATCGAGCGGTATGGGCGGTCTCGTACTCGTCACCTCGCATGGCTTTGCCGGCAGCTACATGGGCAGCCGCTTCAGCCGTTCGGTCAGCGTCATCGCTGGCGAAGGCACAAAGATGGAGCGCGACTACGATTTCGACAGCCGCCTTTATTATGCCGATCTCGATGCAGCCGAAGAGATCGGCCGCCGCGCCGGTGAAAAAGTCGTACGGCGCGTCGGCCCGCGGCAGGTCGATACCGGCAGCAACATCACGGTGGTCTTCGATCCGCGGATCGCGCGCGGGTTTGTAGGCGCAATCGCCGGTGCCATCAACGGCGCTTCGGTTGCCCGCAAGACCAGCTTCCTGCGCGACAAGATGGGCCAGCAGGTGCTGAAAAAAGGCCTTTATCTCACCGACGATCCTCAGATCGTACGTGGTCCTTCATCCCGTCCTTTCGACGGCGAAGGTGTGCGCGGCGAAAAAATGACGATGATCGAGGACGGCGTTTTGAAGCACTGGTTTCTCTCCACCTCGACCGCGCGCGAACTCGGCCTTGAAACAAACGGTCGCGGCGTGCGCGGCGGCACATCGGTCTCGCCCGCCTCGACCAATCTCGCGCTCGAACCGGGCGACTTGTCGCCAGAGGATTTGCTGAGCCAGGTCGGATCGGGCTTTTACGTCACAGAACTCATTGGCCACGGCGCCAATATGATCACCGGCGAATATAGCTGCGGCGCAAGCGGCTTCTGGATCGAGAACGGCGAAAAGACCTTCCCGGTCTCCGAAGTCACCATCGCCTCCAACCTGAAGGACATGTTCATGCGGGTCACGCCGGCCAATGATATCGACCGCAAATATGGCGTAGCGGCCCCGACGCTTGCCATTGAAGGCATGACGATCGCGGGCAAGTGACGCGGCCTGCGGGTTGTTTTCGCCGGCACTTTATGTGCAAGTGCGAAGGGAAAAACGGGCGCGCCGTTTGAGGCGCGCGGAAAAGACGGCAAGATGAACACTATGGCTGAGGCCCGCTGGGCCTCCGATCTGAGATTGGTGCTTGAAGCCGCCCGCAAGGCGGGCGAGACGGCGCTGGGTTTTTTCCGCAAGGACCCCGAGGTTTGGTGGAAGAATGGCGGGCTTTCGCCCGTCAGCGCGGCCGATTATGCCGCCAATGAGATTCTCGAAACCATTCTGCGCGCCGCCCGGCCTGATTACGGCTGGCTTTCCGAAGAGACGGATGACGATACGGACAGGCTGGCGCGTACGACGGTCTTCGTCGTCGATCCCATCGATGGCACGCGCGCCTTCATTAACGGCAGGGACACGTGGTGCATCAGCGTTGCCGTGGTGCATGAAGGGCGACCGGTGGTGGGCGTGCTCGTCGCACCGGCGCTGTCGGAGGAGTTCGCCGCGATAGAAGGCGGTTTGGCGATGAAAAACGGCAGCCCCATCACCGCGAGCCTTGGCAATGCCGGCCCGTTTCACCTCGCCGCCGCCGCAGAAACGATCACGCGGCTGCCGGAAGCGATGCGCAATAACGTCGAGCGCGTCCCGCATGTGCCGTCACTGGCCTATCGACTGGCCATGGTGGCGGATGGCCGCATCGACGGAACACTGGTTTTGCCGAACTCGCACGAGTGGGATCTGGCCGCCGCCGATCTGATCCTCGAACGCGCCGGCGGCCAGCTTGCGGGGCTCGACGGGAAACCGCTGATGTATAATCGCCGCCAGGTGAACCACCCCGCCTTGTGCGCCGCAGCAAATTATGCGCTGCCAGCACTTTTGAAAGCGTTTTCACATCCGTCTGACGGTTGACGTTTGGCGGGAAATCCCGCAGATGAAGGCCTCTCTCAGAATTCAAGAAAGAGATAAAGATATGACGGAAACTGGCAAACCGAAACAACTGCTGCACCTCGTTTTCGGCGGCGAACTGGAAAACCTTCAGGATGTTCAGTTCCGGGATTTGAATGCGCTCGACATCGTCGGCATCTATCCGGATTACGCTTCGGCGCTGACCGCCTGGAAGTCCAAGGCGCAGATGACCGTCGATAACGCCCATATGCGTTATTTTATCGTGCATATGCACCGTCTTCTCAATCCCGACGATAAAATTTGAGTCCTTTTGCCCTTGCGTTGTAATACTATTGGGTGAAGGCGGGCCTACCCGTGATTCCTGCTTGAGACGGCAGGACACGGTATTGCGACACGAGAAAATGTGATCGCGCTTTCGTTTCCGATGACAAAAAATGACGCAATTTGAGAAGAAGTAGGCGGCGATAACAACAGCACAGGGGCAGGGCATTGCGCGGAATGATCAAGGACAGAATGTCATGAGCAGCCGTATCGCACGTTTCGCTCTCTCCGGTTACCGTATTGCCGGTATCGCCGCTTACCCATTCGCCAAACCCTATCTTTCCTATCGTGCCGCCAAGGGCAAGGAAGACAAGCGCCGCCGGCTGGAGCGTTTCGGTTACGCCAGCGCCGAGCGCCCGCGCGGACCGCTCGTCTGGTTCCACGCCGCAAGTGTCGGCGAAACGCTCGCCCTCATCCCGCTGATCCGCGAAATCCGCAAGCGCGATATTTTCGTTCTCCTCACCACGGGCACGGTGACGTCGGCCGAACTTACACGGACCCGGCTGGGGGACGATGTGATCCACCAATATGTGCCGCTCGATATCAAGATTGCCGTCAACCGTTTCCTGACTTACTGGGCACCCGATGCTGCCATCACGGCTGAGTCCGAAATCTGGCCGGTGACGATGATGGAACTGGAGCGTCGCCACATTCCGCAGATCCGTGTGAACGCGCGTCTCTCGGACCGGTCCTTCGACCGCTGGAACAACCGTCACGATATTGCTGAATCGCTGTTTTCCAAGTTGGCGCTCGTGGTGGCGCAATCCGATCTCGATGCCGAACGTTTCCGCGATCTCGGCTCCTGGCCGGTGGTGATTTCGGGAAACCTTAAGGGCGATACGGACCCTCCGCCCTGCGATGACGCGCTTCTGGAGACCTATCGAAAACAGATCGGTAGTCGCAAGACATGGGCGGCGATCTCGACCTTTGACGGCGAGGAGAAGGCGGCGGCCACCGTGCATGCGGCTATCAAGTCCCGAAACGGCCAATTGACCATCATCGTGCCACGCCATCCCGAGCGTGGCGATGAGGTGGAAGCGATGTTGAAGGCGATGAACCTGTCGGTCGCCCGCCGCAGCCGGAATGACGCCATCACCCCTGAAACCGATGTTTTCCTTGGCGATTCCATCGGCGAAATGGGGCTTTACCTTCGTTTGACCGAACTTGCCTTTGTCGGCCGCTCCCTGACGGCGGAGGGCGGGCAGAACCCGCTGGAGCCAGCCATGCTCGGCTGTGCCGTTCTTTCCGGCGCGCATGTGCAGAATTTCCGCGAGGCCTATCAGAAGCTCATCCGGGCCGGTGGCGCGCGCATCATCCGGGATGTCGAAATGCTGGCCAAGGCGGTGCATTACCTGCTGGTCAACGACAATGAGCGTTACAAGATGATCGATGCCGGCAACCGCGTCATTCAGGATATGCGCGGTGCGCTTTCCCTGACCGTCAAGGCTCTTGAGCCCTATATCAATCCGCTGACGGTCTCGGCCAAGTTGCAGCCACGGAGTGCCATCGGTTCATGGTAGCGGATATCCAACTTGACCCCGCACAATCGATTGCCGCTGTGCTTTTCGACAAGGACGGCACGCTTCTAGGCTACGATGCGAGCTGGGGTCCGGTGAACCGGGAACTGGCGGCGATTGCAGCCAGGGGCGATCCCGCGTTAGCCGACAGACTTCTTGTCGCCTGCGGCATGGACCCCGTGACTGGCCATGTCGTGCCTGACAGCCTACTCGCCGCCGGCAATACGGCGGAAATCGCCGCCGGTCTCGTTGCCGCCGGCTCGCCTTGCGATGTCGTGGAACTGACGGCTCGTCTCGACCGGTTGTTCACGGAGGCGGCGGATAAATCGGTGCCCGTCACCGATCTCAAGGCGTTTTTTGCAAGGCTGAAGGCGCGAGGTTATAAGCTCGGCATCGCCTCCAGCGACAATGAAAATTCCATTCGACAGACCGCCATTCGCTTTGGTTTTGAAGGCGATATCGATTTCGTGGCGGGTTATGACAGCGGTTACGGCACCAAGCCGCAGCCCGGCATGGTCCTCGGCTTCTGTGAGGCGATCGGTATCGCTCCCGACCGCGTGGCCGTTGTCGGCGACAATAACCACGATCTCCATATGGCAAAAAACGCCGGCGCGGGTCTCAGGGTCGCCGTTCTCACCGGCACCGGCTCGCGCGAAAGCCTGGGGGCGGATGCCCATTATTGTTTCGATGACATCACCGGGCTTGAAGCGCTGCTGCCTGAACGGGCTGTTTAAGACGGGAACCGCCCGTCTCTTCCGTCATTCCGGCCTTCAGCCGGAACCCACCAAGATTAAGTCTTGGGCTGAAAAGACTCTTCTCGCCGCGCAGACGCGTCCGGATGGATTGCGGCTCAGGGCCGGAATGACGGAGAGCTTTTTGCAATTTACGGTTTTTTCTGGCAAACAACCTCCCAGACGTGGAATGGCGAACGGAATGCCGTGGGCGATGCGGCCGGGAGCGGGAATAGATGGTTTCTGAAGCGCCGCCCTTCTGGTGGCAGAAAGCAGGCTGGCAGGCATGGCTCCTGTCACCTTTATCGCTTCTTTATGGCAAGGTCGCCGGCCGGCGCATGCGGACGGCAAAACGGGCAAGCGTTCCCGTCCCGGTCATCTGCATCGGCAATTTCACGGTTGGCGGGGCGGGGAAAACGCCGACCGCGATCGCCGTGGCGCGGGCCGCGCTCGCGAGGGGAATGAAGCCTGGTTTCCTGAGCCGCGGTTATGGCGGCACGCTTGATGTGACCACGCTTGTCGATGCGCAGCACCACCGCGCCGCCGATGTCGGCGATGAGCCGCTTCTTCTGGCGCGCGAGGCGGTGACGGTCATTTCACGCAGACGCGTGGAAGGTGCCCGCAGGCTTGTGAAGGAAGGCGTCGATCTTATCATCATGGACGATGGTTTCCAAAGTGCACGGCTCACGCTCGATTATGCGCTTGTGGTGATCGATACGGTGCGCGGCATAGGCAATGGCCATCTTGTGCCGGGCGGTCCGGTGAGAGCGCCGCTTGCCGAGCAGATGCGGCAGATGACCGGACTGCTCAAAGTGGGCAAGGGCCATGCCGCCGATCCGCTGGTGCGGCAGGCGGCAAAGGCCGCCAAACCCGTTTTTGTGGCCGCAATTACGCCGCAGGAGCCGGAAGATTTCCGGGGCAAGCGCGTGTTGGCTTTTGCCGGTATTGCCGATCCCGGCAAATTCTATCGCACGGTCGAGGCGCTCGGCGGGGAGATCGTGCAGAGCCGCTCCTTCCCCGATCATCATCATTTCAGCGACGATGAAATTGACGATCTTCTGAAGGATTCCGAAAAACAGCATTTGCAGCTGGTCACGACCGCAAAGGACGCGGTGCGGCTGCGCGGACACCACGGCCGGGCCGAGGAGCTTCTGTGGAACAGCCAGGTGATCGAAATCGACATGATGTTCGATGATCCCAACGCGGCTGGCACGATCATCGAAACGGCGGTGGCACACTGTCGCGCCCGGCTGCTGCAGGAAAATGCGCGGACGTCATTTTAAGAGATTGTCGAAGGTCCGGAAACCGCTTCTGCGTCTTGCTCGGGCCTGTCCCGAGCATCTGAACCTATCGATTTATACGACATCGGCAGCTCTTCGGCACACGGCCGGGGATGACGTCAAGTGAGGGTGCCAGCCGCCTTTGAAACTGCACCTGAGAACGCCGCTTTAAAGACGGAAACGCGTCAGCACGCCGGTTTCGACCTATGCCGGAAGACCCCGGTCTTTCTTTTCAGCCTCCAGCGAAGCCGCCGCATCCAGATATGCCTCCTGCCGGGCGACGCTCCAGTAGCGCAGCTCGTCGAGCGGGATGGTTTTGCCTGTCACGGCGCAGATGACATGCGAGCCGGTCTGGACGATGCGGAAGTCACCGTCGAGATATTCGATGACGGCAGGGCGGTTTCCGCCTCCCTCAAATCTGTTCATCCGTTTTCGTCTCCTGCTCTGTCCTGTCAGGGCACCCAGTCCGAAACGGCGCAGCGTTCTCCTGAACAATCCGGATGCTCCAATATCTGAATTTATATAGGCCGGGGCGGCTCAAGGCCAGCCCTGACGCCCTTGCATTTGAGAAGGCGTCAGCTTCGACCGAAGAGCCGTTCTATATCGGAAAGTTTCAATTCGATATAGGTCGGCCGGCCATGATTGCACTGGCCGGAACCTGGCGTGTTTTCCATTTGCCGCAGCAGGGCGTTCATCTCCTCCGGCCGCATGCGCCGGCCGGAGCGGACGGAGCCGTGGCAGGCCATGGTGGCCGCGACATATTCCAGCTTGTTCGCAAGCGTGGAAGCGGCATCCCATTCGGCGATCTCATCGGCAAGCTGGCGCACCAGCCCTTGCACATTGACCTCTCCCAGCATGGCGGGCGTTTCCCTGACAGCAACAGCGCCCGGGCCGAAACGATCGATGACGAGGCCCAGTGCATCGAAACCGGCCGCATGCTCCATCAGCCGGTCGCAATCTTCCTCGGGCAGGTCGATGATTTCTGGAATGAGCAACACCTGGGAAGCCGGTCGTTTCGCGTGCAGCGCCGTGCGCATCTGCTCGAACACAAGCCGCTCGTGGGCGGCGTGCTGATCGACGATGACAAGGCCGCTCTCCGTCTGCGCGATGATGTAGTTTTCGTGCAGCTGCGCCCGCGCGGCCCCAAGCGGGAAGCGCGCCGGCTCAGGAGCTGTGGCCGCAGCCTCGTACATTTCCTGTGGCTCCGCCCGCGCGGTGGGCATGGTCATGTCGTAAAAGCGCGACTGGCCCGCTTCCGCAAACTGCATGTTGCCGGAAACGGGAAGCGGCCTTGAGGGCGATGTGGTCGCGGACCATGATGCGGTTGCGGCCATGGCGGGGGAGGGTCGCAGGCCCGAGGGACTGTAGCCCGGGCGGAAGGCATTCATCATCTGGCTCGCCCCCGTCGTTGCAGCCCTGTCGCCATCGCGCGTCAGCGCCTGGCGGATCGCGCCGACGATCAGCCCCCGTATGAGGCCTGGATCGCGAAACCGCACGTCAGATTTCGCCGGATGCACGTTCACATCCACAAAAGCGGGATCGAGCGTGATCGACAGCACCGCGACCGGGTAGCGCCCATGCGGCACGGTTTCGGCGTAGGCGCCGCGAATGGCGGATAAAAGCAGCTTGTCCTGAACCGGGCGTCCGTTGACAAAGACATATTGATGCGCGGAGTTGCCGCGGTTGAACGTGGGAACGCCGGCATAACCGGTCAACGTCACATCCTCACGGCCCGCATCGATTTCAATCGCATTATCCTTGAAGTCGGCACCGAGAATCTGCGCCATGCGGGCGAGGTGGTCGTCTCCCGTCGAGGGGATTTCGAGCGTCGACCGATCCGTACCTGACAGCACGAAACGAATATGCGGGAAGGCGATCGCCATGCGCTTGACGACTTCCGTGATGGCCGCGGCCTCGGCGCGTTCGGTCTTTAGGAATTTCAGCCGGGCAGGGGTGGCGAAAAACAGATCGCGCACCTCAACGATGGTGCCTGCATTGGAGGCGGCCGGCCGTACATCCGAAACCTTGCCGCCGGTAACCGAAATCACCGAGCCCTGCTGCGCGCCCTGCTGCCGGCTCGTGATCGTCAGCTTGGCGACCGAACCGATGGAGGGCAGGGCCTCGCCACGAAAACCGAGGGTGCGGATATCGTCGAGATTGTCGGATATTTTCGAGGTGCAGTGCCGCCTGACCGCAAGCTCCAGATCGGCCGGCGACATGCCACAGCCATTGTCGGTGATCCGCACGAGGCCCTTGCCGCCGCCAGCCGTTGCAATCTCGATGCGGGTGGCGCCCGCGTCAATAGCGTTTTCGACAAGTTCCTTCGTGGCGCTGGACGGTCGTTCGATGACCTCTCCGGCGGCGATCTGGTTGATGAGAGTTTCTGAGAGCTGCTTGATGGCCATGATCATCATTTTCGCGGATTCGCCACAGCTTCGAAAGGGGAAAACCGGACCGGGACAGGTTTTCACCTGTTTTGCGGCATCTCATTCTTATAGTCGGGAGGGCTTAAGCGTTAATCCGCCTTTAATCGGCCTCGATTATGGTGAGCCGGCTTGAAATGACCGCAGGAACGGGGCCGCCTTCATCTGGCGGTGTGTGACGTCGACTTTGGGTGAGCGTCATCTTCCCCTCAAGACTGCTTCAAGTGGCAAACCCTGATGTCCTCTTTTTCGGTTCATCCCGGCAATCGCTCCTGGCGATTCCTCCAGAAACATAGGCCTGACCCCTGAAAAACAGGCGGGAGTTTGCAGTTGAGTGATTTGGCGTCCTCTGGCGCGGGCGTTCATACGTTGATGCTTGATGCCCTTTGCGACGCGCTTGGCGCGGCGGTCGTCGTTTGCGACCGCAATGATCACATCCTGTTTGCCAGCCGGAAGCTTCTCAGTTTCTTTCCGCTCGAAGAGGCCGTCATCGGTCCGGGCGCACGTCTGCGCGACTATCTGAACGCCCTTTACGATTGTTATCTTGTCGAGGCCGACAGCCTCCATGCCAATGCCCGCCAGCTGGGACGTGAGGAGTGGATCGGCGAACGACTGGCGCTGCACTGGAAAGAACGGTCGGAAAAGACGGAACGGCTGAAGGGGGAGCGGTTCTTACGCTTCGTCATGAACCGCCTGCCATCCGGCCTTGGCATCAGCGTTATCGCCGATATTTCCGAGCAGAAGAAGCGGGAGGAGCAGTGGCGCATCGATCTCGAGCGCGTCCAGCTGATCGAAGACATCCTCGACAACCTCCCTTTTCCCGTCTTCGTCAAGGATCGTAATCTCGCCTATGCCGCCGTTAACAAATCCGCCTGTGCGCTGGTGGAGACGAGCGCGGAAAGCATTCTCGGCCGCACGGTTTTCGATCTTCACTCGCGCAAGGTTGCCCGCCGGATCGACGCAGCGGATCGCAAGGTGCTGGATAGCGGCATCCCGGCGCTGATCCCGGAAAGGGTGCGGCGCCTGAACGGCGAAGAAGTCCTGGCCATCACCCGCAAGCACCGTGTGGGCCGGGCCGGCCGGTATTTCCTCGTCACGACCATGGAGGATGTGACCGCTCTCGCGACGGTCGATGAGACCGGTACACCCATCATCCCATCGCTGGAACATGTCCCCTTTGTGTCGTCCGTTTACGGCAAGGACGGCGATGTCGACAGCCGAAGCGAGCTTTTAAAGAGCAAGGCTGTCCTGATCGTCTCTGAAAGCGTGGGCTTTGCCGAAGAGGCCGGACGGCAGCTCGCTGCGGGCGGCATGGATCACGCGGCGGTGAGAAGCGAGGATGAGCAACGCGCCTTTATCGATGTTGCGGCCTCTGCCGGTGTCACCATCGATGTGGTCGTCGTTGACGCTCAAATGAGTGTCGCGTGCCTCGATATTGCTGAAGCGCATGGTCTGTCCGTCGTCACGATCGAGCAGGAAGACATCGACGGGTCTCTCCTGCGTGACCTCGCCGCCGCTTTCAAGGCCCTGCCGAAAACGAAGGACGCCGAACAGGATTGGGAGATCACGACCGACGACCTTCCCGACTTTGCAGGCGCAGGTCGGGTGGGCGACGTTCTTCTCGTTGAGGACAACAGGGTCAACCAGATCGTTTTTTCCCAGATCCTGGAAGGTCTCGGGCTCTCCTGGCGGCTGGCGACCACGGGCGAAGAGGCCCTGCGGCTTTTTGCAGAACAACCGCCATCCATCGTGCTGCTGGACACGACGCTTGCCGATATCGACGGCTTTGAAGCTGCCCGGCGGATGCGCGGACTGGGCGGCGACAGGCATATTCCCATCGTTGGCGTCATCACCCACGCCTTCGACGGAGATCTCGATAAATGTCTCGCCGCGGGCATGGACGACATGCTGCTGAAACCCGTGAGCCCGGACATGGTTGAAGCCATTTTCCTGAAGCTGATCGGCGAGGACGCCCTGCGGCTGCACGCCTGAGAATTCCGTTCTTTCAAGGCTATGGCTTTTTTAATACTTGCCCTGCATTGTGTGCGCGTCGACACAGGATTCACGAGATGCAGGAATGAAACGGGCAGAGCCGCAGGCGTTGCAGGTCAGCCAGAATGAGCTGCAGGCCATGGCCTATAGCGATCCGCTGACGGGGCTCGGCAATCGCTACCGCCTGCGGGACAAGATCCGCATGCTTGCGAGCGAACGGTCCAGCGATCCTGCGCCCTTTACGGTCGGTATTGCCAATATCGACGGTTTCAAACCCATCAACGATCTTTTCGGCGTTCAGGCGGGCGATGAAATCCTTTGCCAGGTGGCGCACCGGCTAAAGGCCTGCATTCCCGATGGTGCCATCGTAACGCGCCATGACGGCGACGAGTTTGCCTTCGTGCTGCCGCTGGTTTTCGAGCGCACCGGCGCGGAGCGCATCGGCAACATGATCAAGGACGTGCTGTCGGCCCCTTACGATCTCGGCGACCGCAATGTCCGCCTGTCATCGTCTTTCGGTTTTGCCATCTATCCCTTCGCCGGCGATGAATTCGAGGATCTGCTGAAAAGCGCCGAGACCGCGCTCTACCGCTCGAAACGGCGCGGCCGTGGCCAGATCACCGTCTATTCGCGGGAAATCGCGCAGGAAATGAAGCGCGCCACGCAGCTGGAGCAGGCGCTCAGAAACGCCATCATCACCGATGCGATCGACGTGCATTTCCAGCCCATCGTCCGGCTGGAAGAAGCGAAGGTTATCGGGTTCGAGGCGCTCGCCCGCTGGAACGATCCGGACCTCGGTTTCGTATCGCCTGCCGTTTTCGTTCCGCTCGCCGAAGAACGCGGTTTCATCGATGCACTTTCCGAGACGCTGCTCAGGAAGGCGGCCGAAGCGGCGCTGTTCTGGCCGCGTGAGCTTTTTCTCTCCTTCAACCTGTCTTCGGCGCAGTTGATGGACCCCAGCACGGCGGACAATATCCTGTCCATTCTCGCGCGTGTGGGGCTCGATCCGCACCGGCTGGAGCTGGAAATCACCGAAACGGCCGTCATGACCTCGGCCGATACCGCCCAGCGCATCATCAGCGAGCTACAGGGGGCGGGCGTGCGCATCTCGCTCGACGATTTCGGCACCGGCCAGTCGAGTCTTGGCCGGCTGCGTGACTTTACCTTCGACAAGGTCAAGATCGACCGCGCCTTCGTGTCCCGCATCAGCAGTGACCGTCCTTCCGAACATATCATCAAGGCCATCGTTGCGATGTGTGAGGGGCTTGATCTCGAAGTGGTGGCGGAAGGGATAGAAGAGCGGGCGGAAGAGGAAAAACTGCGCGCGCTTGGCTGCGCTATGGGGCAGGGCTATTTTTACGGTCGCCCTGCCGATGCCGCTGCGACCCAGCGATACCTGCACGAAAACTATCGGGAAATATTGTCGGATATCTCCTGAGATGGTTTGCATCGGGCATTCGCTGGGATGCGCAATGCCCGATCTTCCCTCAGAGTTTGTAGAGCGGCTCGAACCTGCCCTTGACGTCGACACCGAGTTCGAAGGTCAAGCCGTGCTGCGGATTTTCGGCAATCGCGTCCTCATCGAGATTCTCACGCGCTGATGTGACGAGCAGGCGCGAGGCATCAGGGCCGATGAAGGCGGGGCAGGTGGTCTGTCCGGCAGGCACTTCATATCGTTCAATATGGTTGCCGTTGGCATCATAGCGATCGACCGCGCCTTCGCCCCAGCGTGCGTTCCAGATGTGCCCCTCGGCATCGCAGACCGATCCGTCAACGCCACCATCGGCTTCGCTGGAATCGTTAAAGAGCTCCGCCTTGCCGGTCGGCAGACCGGTCGCGGCATCGAGCGTCACGCGCATCAGCCTGTTGACGTCGGTATCAACGAAATAACCCGTCGCGCCATCGGGCGAGAAGCAGATCGAATTCGGAATGCTGATATCCGAAAACAGCGTTGTCACGGTGCCTTTGGCGACATGATAGATGCTGCCCGCGCCAGTCTCCGCCTTGCGGCCCATGGTGCCGATCCAGAGTGCGCCGGAGGGGTGGACGCGTCCATCATTGGAGCGGTTGCCGGGCATGTCGCTTTCAAGTTCTGCATGCAGGCTCAGCACGCCTGTTGCCGTATCCCGCAGGAACAGGCCGTCATCGGAGGCGATCAGTTGCTTGCTGTCGCTCACCTTCGCAAGCGCGCTTCCCATGAAGGGCAGCGTGTGCACGGTCTTGCGGCCGGAGGCGAGGTGCAACTCATGCAGTTCGCGGCCTATAATGTTGAACCACCAGGCGGTTCCCGTCGCCGGATCGAATGTCGGCCCCTCGCCGAGCAGCATGGGGGTATCGTCAAGAACACGTCCGGTAAACGGAAAAACTGTTGCCACGCTGTTATCCTCCAATGGCTGCATCATAGGCTGACAGGGTGACGGTTGCGCGTTCACGCACGTCGGCAGCCGTCATGCCGGGCTTGTAAAGGCTGGTGCCGAGCCCGAAGGCAGTAATGCCGGCCGACGTGTATTCCGAAAAATTCCTGTCGGAAACGCCGCCGACAGCGGCAATCACCAGATCCTTGGGCAGGATGGTCCTGATCGCGTTGATACCCGCCGGGCCGATGATGCTGGCGGGGAAAAATTTGAGTCCGGTGGCACCTGCCTTTGCGGCCACCAGCGCTTCAGTTGGGGTGAGAACACCCGGCATCGTCACCATTCCCTTTTCACGCGCTGCGGTAATGACCTCAGCATCGGCATTGGGGCTTACCATAAGCTTGCCGCCGGCGGCGTCGAGAGAAGCGACGTCGTCGACGCTGAGGACCGTGCCAGCCCCGATCAGGCAATCCGCCGGCGCCATCTTTGCAGCGATTTCGATGGACTGGAAGGGGTCGGGTGAGTTGAGCGGGATCTCGATGGCGCGGAAGCCGGTCTCGATCAGCGCGCCGACGACGCCTTCGGTTTCCTCGGGTTTCAGGCCGCGCAGAATGGCGATCAGCGGATATTTGATGGACGGAAAGGGAATACGCATGGTCGATCTTTCTTCTTATGGCCAGATGGCATTGGCAGCGGCCAGCAATCCGCGCCGCACGGCGTCGTCGGCGTCAACTACCGTATAGTGGATATCAAGCGTGGTGAAGGCGGCTTCGTAAAGCGCGCCAAGCGCACCGGAACCGATCAGAACCACCGGCGTGTCTCGTGTTGCAGCCGAATGAGCGCCAGCGATTTCCAGTCCGATCATGATGCCGGAGAGCTTGGCTTTGGCGTCCGTGGCGGTGAGGCCGTGCAGCAATTGGCCGGAGCGCAGGGTGAAAAGGCGATTGGTCGCAAGCTGCGGCGTGGCGTAGATGTCGCGGACCGCTGCCGTGAAGGCGGCATGCTCGCCGGTAAAGGCGTCGGCGTCTGCCACCGCATGGGAAAGGATGGTCTGCTTCGAAATGACGTCGAAGAGTTCGCCGGTCATGAAGGTGGCGAATTCCGTCACGCCGCCATCCCGGACGGTAACCCATTTCGAATGGGTGCCCGGCATGCAGACCAGCGCTTCACCCGCCCCGGAGGAGGCGAGGGCGCCGAGCAATTGCGTTTCCTCACCGCGCATCACGTCGGGCGCATCTTTATCCCGTTGCGCCAGCCCCGGCAGAATGCGGACATCCCGCACCTGCTCAGGGACGCGAACCGCGCCATCAAGCACCCGCGAAAGCGATGCCGGCACGTCGATATAGCCGGCTTCAACCCAGCCCTGTCGCGCGCCCGCCATCCCGCAGACGAGAACCGGCAAGCCTTCGGGCGCGCCGATGGCGTCGAGATGCGATTGCAGGACCTCGGCAAAACCGGTCCGCATGGCCGTGGTCATGCCCTCCGAACTTCTGCGTTCTGCCAGCACCGCGCCCGACCGGCTCAGGAGCCAGAGCCGGAAACTGGTCGTGCCCCAGTCGACGGCGATGAAAGCGGGTTCGGACATTATAGGAGGCCTCCGTCTACGATTATGGATTGCGCCGTGATGGCGCCTGATGCCGATGATGCGAGAAACAGGCACGGGCCCGAGAGATCGGCAGCGACGAGCGTGCGCTTCAGGCATTGCCGCGCGGTGGTGGCGGCAATGCCCTCATCCGTGAGCCACAGTTCCTTCTGCCGCTCCGTCACGATCATGCCGGGCAGCAGCGTGTTGACGCGGATATTCTCCGGCCCCAGCCGGCCGGCAAGGCTTTTCGTCAACCCGATGATTCCGGCCTTCGCCGCTGCATAGGACGGCAGTTCGCCCATGTTCAGCAAAAACGAGATTGACGAGAAATTGACGATGGATGCGTCCGCCGCCTGTCTGAGATAGGACAAAGTGGCCTGGACGGTAAAGAACATCTGTTTGAGATTGACGGCCTGATTGGCATCCCAATAGGCTTCCGTCACGGCGTCTATGTCATGACGATCGTCCCAGGCGGCATTGTTGACCAGGACCTTGATTCCATCGGTGGCGGAGGCCGCTGCCTCCACCGTCTTCCCGATCGCCGCTATATCCCGCAGATCGGTTTTGAAAAAATGGACAGGATGCTCGGCCGTCGCCGCAAGCCGCTTGACGAGTGCAACGCTCGGCGCTTCGGCGATGTCAATGAACGAGACCTTCGCGCCCTGCATGGCAAAGGCTTCCACCAGACTTGCCCCGATGCCGGACCCGCCGCCCGTGACCAGCACGCCCGCATCCTTGAGGTCTGGAAATCGGGCTTGTGTCATCGGCATCATCTCATCCAAGAACGCTTGATTGTTCCAATATTCGGAACTAGATTTTAATAAATGGAATTATTCTCTTGGCGTGACCGTCATGTCAAGGCAAATGGCGGTGGATTGTCATGTCCGATCATAAAAACCCCAATGGGCAGGAGGCTGAGGCGGTTCCAACCCCGCGGCAGAAACGCGGGACGGATACCGGCACACTCGGCAAGGCCGTCTCGTTGCTTGAATTGATCGCCTTTGCCGAAAAACCCATGCGCTTTACCGATGTGGTCGACGCCTGCGGCCAGCCGCGCGGCACGGTCCATCGCCAGCTCTCCCATCTTGTTGCCGAAGGGCTTGTCGATCATGCGGCCGACCAGACCTACGCGGTTGGGCTGAGGCTGTTGCAATTGGCCGCAAAGGCATGGAGCGGCAACGACCTGCGCAGCGTCGCGGGTCCGCATCTGTCTGCCTTGCAGCAGGCGACGCAGGAATCCGTCCATCTCGCCGTGTTGAATGGCAATCAGGTCACTTATCTCGACAAGATGGAAGGTCAGCATACATTGCGCATGCACTCGCAGGTCGGCAAAACCTCACCGGTCTATTGCACCGGGGTGGGCAAGGCAGCGCTGTCGCTGCTGCCCGTTGAAGAGCTGACCCGACTGGCGGCGGAACTGGAGTATCACCGCTTCACCGACAATACGATTGTGACGGCTGAAGCGCTCGTTGCCGATGTGGAAGCGATTTTCCAGAACGGTTACGGTTTCGACCTTCAGGAGCATGAGCTCGGAATTCACTGCGTAGCCGCGCCTGTCCGCGCGCCGGGCCGCAACTTCCGGGCGGCGATATCTGTCACTGGTCCCGCCTATCGTGTGGATATCGCCCAGCTTCGACGGTGGGCTCCCCTGTTGCGTCAAACCGCCGATAATATTTCCGCTGATCTTGCCTGCAGATTATCCCCGGTTGCAGGAAATTGAAGAAAACAAGCCGGTCAATCGGCAGACTTGGCTGGTGGAACAGGCCGCAACGCGCTTCACTGACCATCTTCCAATACTATTTCCGACTATTCGAAATTTATTTTCAACTTTCGTTTGCGTGAATCGTTTTGTTGAGTAACATCCGCAACAATTGCCGCGCAAAGGCAGCCTTTGCAGCGGCATTTCTCTTTCTCGAAGAACAGCTTTCATGCAGAAAACAGAGGCGGCAGCCTTAAAGTCGATTGGTGTTGATTGCGTTCGCGAGATCGCTGGCCTTAACACGCAGTTCGATATTTTCCGCTTTTTGAAGCGGCTGACCGAGGCGTGGGAATTCAAGGCTTTCATGGTGCTTGACCTCTCCACCGAGGTTTCGAGCGAATTGTCGCAATACACTGTCATCACAAGCTGGCCGGCCGAACTGCTGCAACGTTATGATGAAGAAGGGGAGTTGCAGCACAGCCGGGTCATGGCGCAGCTCAGAAAATCCACCGTGCCCTTTTCCGTCTCGCTGGAATTTCTGGTCGAAGGCGAGGGGCACGTGCTGAAGAAAAGCGTGGTCGCGCTCTTCGAACGCTTCGAGATGATCAATTCCGTCTGGTTTCCGGTGCATGATGTCACGCTCACACGCGGTGCCGTCTCCTTTTCCGGCAACAAGACGGTGCTGCCCGAGGCGCGGCTGGCCGAGCTTTTTTACATCTCCGCGCATGTCTTTGCCCGCCTGTCCGAGATCCGCCGTCTTGATCTGCGTGTTCCCGAAACATTGAGCGAGCGCGAGATTGACTGCCTGAACTGGACCGCCGCCGGCAAGACCAGTGCGGAGATCGCAGAGATCATGATGTTGTCGGAACACACCATCAATCACTATCTCAATCGAGCCACGAAAAAACTCGATACGGTCAACCGCACCCAGGCAGTTGCGAAGGCCCTGCGCGTCGGCATCATAAAGTAGCGAAACCGTAATTTTTTCATTGTGATAAAGCGCATCTTCGGCGATCCTCCTTCCGAATCACCGGAAAGGAGAAATCGTTGCCGGAACGGCATAGGATTAAAGCGGGATTTTCTCCGACTATCGATTGCGCCGTGCTGATAGCCGCTGCCGAAAAAGGCTTTGCTGCCGATGAAGGCATCGATCTTGATCTCTACAGACAGCCCTCCGCCTCCACTGTGCTGTCGGCACTCGGCAGCGACGACATCCATGTTGCCCACCTTCCCGCACCGGTGCCCGTCGGCTCCGCCGCTGGCCTCGATGATCTGCCGGCCAATATCGTCGGCGTTTTCACGCTCTCCCTTGGCGGATCGGCAACGACCGTTTCCCATGATTTTTACGACGAGCTGTATCGTGAGGGGTTGAAGCTGCCCGATCCCGGCGCCTTCGGACGAGCCATGGCCCGCGTCTGTGCGGCGCGCCGCACGGAGGGTAGAAAGCCCCCGGTTTTTGCCGTCGAAGACATTGTTTCGACGCCGCTTTACACTCTTCGATATCTGCTTGGCAGCTATGGCGTGCTGCTCGGCCGCGATATGGAAATCGTTGAAGCCTTGCCCAAGGCCATGCCGGGACTGCTGGAAAGCGGCGAGGTCGATGCTCTCTGCGCGGCAGAGCCGGCAGGCAGCGCCGTGGTGCTGGGGGGGAACGGCCGCATTGTTACGACGGGGGCGCTGGTCTGGCACAACGCCCCCGAAAAGATACTGGCGGTGAAAACGCCATGGGCGGAAAACAACGCTGCTGTTCTGGAAGCCCTGCTGCGCGCGCTGTACCGTGCCGGCGAATGGTGTGCGAATACGACGAATATCGAGGAACTCGCCGGCATTCTGGCCGCCCCGCAATATCTCGATGAAAATGGCGAATATCTGCTGCCGGCACTGACGGGCTATATTTCCACCTCGCTCAAGGACATGCAGCGTTTTCAGGAGTTTTTCGTCACCAGCGCCAAGGCTGCCAATTTCCCCTGGCAAAGCCAGGCCCTCTGGTTCTTCAGCCAGATGGTGCGTTGGGGCGAGGTCTCGGCCGATTACCGTAAAGATGCAGCCATGGTCGAGGCAGCCCGCAACGCCTATCGGCCGGATATTTTCCGCAAGGCCATGAAGCCGCTCTTCGTGCCGGTGCCCGGCGCCAATTTGAAGCTGGAGGGAACCCTGAAGGAACCCGTTCACGTCGGCGCATCCCGCACGGGCCTCGTCCTCGGCCCCGACTGTTTTTTTGACGGCCGCGTCTTTGATCCTGAAAGGCTGGCGATGGACGACGAAATCTGAAACCGCATCGGTAAGTCGTCACGAATGCGTCGCCATGACGCTTTGCCATTGGCGAAGCGCCAAGGCTTGTCTATGGATGGCACGCAATAGCGATCGGATGAAGTAGCGGGAGCAGGATTATGGCAGAGGTCAGCAGAAGTCAGGTTGAAAAGGCGCTCGAGGCCGTCATTTATCCTGGCAACGATAAGAACATCGTCGCGCTTGGCATGGTCTCGGAAATCTTCATCGCCGACGGCAAGGCGTATTTTTCGATCACTGTGCCCGCCGACAAGGCGCCGGAAATGGAACCGCTCAGGCTTGCAGCCGAACGGGCTGCCAAGGGTGTGGAAGGCATTGCCGGCGCGGTTGTGGCGTTGACGGCCGATCGCAAACCCGGCCAGCAGCAACCCGCCCCACCGCGCCCGGCGGCCGCACCCGGTCGGCCCGCCGCCGGACCCGGTCGGCCCGCCGCCGCGCCCGGTCGGCCCGCCACGCAGCCCGGCTCGTCGAAGGTTGGCGTTCCGGGTGTTAAGTCCATTATCGCCGTAGCTTCGGGCAAGGGCGGAGTGGGCAAGTCGACGACATCGGTCAATCTCGCACTTGGCCTGCAATCGCTCGGCCTCAAGGTCGGTATGCTCGACGCCGATATTTACGGCCCATCACTGCCGCGATTGCTTAAAATTTCGGGTCGCCCAAAACAACAGGAAGACCGCATCATTCTTCCCATGGAGAATTATGGGCTGAAGGTCATGTCCATGGGCTTTCTGGTGGATGAGGAAGCAGCGATGATCTGGCGCGGACCCATGGTGCAGTCCGCCCTGATGCAGATGCTGCGCGAGGTGGCTTGGGGTGACCTGGACGTGTTGGTGCTCGACATGCCGCCCGGCACCGGCGATGCACAGCTGACCATCGCCCAGCAGGTGCCGCTCGCCGGGGCCGTCATCGTCTCCACGCCGCAAGATCTGGCGCTCGCCGATGCGCGCAAGGGCATCACCATGTTCCAGAAGGTAGAGGTGCCGCTCCTCGGCGTCGTGGAGAATATGAGCTACTTCATCGCCCCGGACACCGGCGCGCGCTACGATATTTTCGGCCATGGCGGCGCGAAGGCGGAAGCTGAAAGGATCGGGGTTCCCTTTCTCGGCGAGGTGCCGCTCACCATCTCCATTCGCGAATTGTCGGACGCGGGAACACCTGTTGTCGTTGCCGATCCCAACGGTCCGCAGGCTGCGATCTATCGCGATATCGCTGAAAAAGTCTGGGCGCGCATCGGGACGAGCGAGCGAAAAGCCGCGCCGAAGATCGTTTTCGAATAACGCGCCGGGCATGGCTCATACTCGGCGACGCATCTGCCTTCTTTAAATAGATGTTCGAAAACAGAAGGTTATCCGGAGGTACACGATAGCGTTTCTGAATTCGAGCTCAAGAAATGCTTCGCCTGCAATGCTGTTGCGAAAAAATATTGCTTGATTGCATTCCGCTTTGGGCGCATACGCCTGCGCCGTTTGGCTCTTGGTCCATCGGGCTTTCGGGATTGGGTGATCCCGCTCGTTCCGTCGTTCCCTGAAGTGTCGTCCAAAGGTTTGCCGACCGCAAACAGGATATGTTAAGCAGCATTGCGGTAAGCCTGCGATGCGGAGCGGAGAAACGGATTGATAAAAGCCTATCGCGCCAATTGCGAGGCGATCAGCCTGTCGGCACACGACGGCTCCGGACCGATTCCCGACGACATCGTCTGGATCGATCTCGTCAATCCGGACAGGGCGGAAGAGCAGCATGTGGAAAAGCTGCTGGGCGTCGAGCTGCCCACACGCGAAGACCTGAAGGATATCGAGCCCTCAAGCCGACTCTATATGGAAGACGCCAATGTCTTCATGACAGCGTCTCTGGTGTGGAAGGCGGATTCGGACGATCCGCGCCTGACCGACGTTGCCTTTGTTCTGGCCGGCAACCGTTTGGTGACGATCCGCTATGCAGAGCCGAAATCCTTCCATCTTTTCATCGCCGCCATTACCCGCGCGCCCCATGAGATGCGCAGCGGCACGGCGCTGCTATTGAAGCTGCTCGAAACCATTGTCGACCGCACGGCGGAAATTCTCGAAAATTCGGTCGCCGGGATCGATAATCTCGCTGCGGATATTCTGGGCAGCCAGGCCCGTTCCAAGCGCAAGGCGCCGCGGTATCTCGAGGATCGTCTTAGCAATATTGCTGCCTATCATCGGCTGATTTCGAAGGTCCGCGTCAGTCTTGCATCGCTGGCGCGGCTGCAAACGTTCTTTTCCACCAGCGCTCAGGCGAGCGCGGACAAGGGCGCAAGGGAGCAGGGCAAGTCCATCGGGCGCGATATCCAGTCGCTGAACGAACATGCCTCCTTCGTTTCGGGCAATCTGACGTTCCTGCTCGACGCCTCGCTTGGCATCATCAATATCGAGCAGAACGGCATCATCAAGATTTTCTCGATCGCTTCGGTCGTGTTCCTGCCGCCAACGCTGGTGGCCTCCATCTACGGAATGAACTTTCAGCTCATGCCGGAGTTGAACTGGACATTTGGTTACCCACTTGCGCTAATCGTCATGGTGCTGTCCGCAATCATCCCGTTTCTCTTTTTTCGTTGGAAGGGCTGGCTCTGAGGAGCCAGGATCATCATGTCCCAGATCGCTGACAAGGATGTTGCCGAGAAGCCGGATGCGGATGACGCGCACAAGAACAAGGGGCTCTATGCCGCCATCCTTGGTTCCATCGGCGTCGTTTATGGCGATATCGGCACCAGCCCGCTCTACGCCTTTCGCGAAGCTTTGCGCCCCATCGCCTATGACGGCGTGACGCAGGAGGAAGTCATCGGCCTCACATCGCTGATGATCTGGTCGCTGACGATCATCGTCACCTTTAAATACATCACGCTTTTGCTGCGCGCCGACAATGACGGCGAAGGCGGTACGCTGTCGCTGCTGGCGCTGTTGATGAAGACCGCCGGCACGCATCGCAGCGTCCTCATCGTGCTTGGACTCATCGGTGCAGCGCTGTTCCTCGGCGATGCCATGATTACCCCGGCGCTTTCAGTCCTTTCGGCGGTGGAAGGCCTGAAACTCGTCACGCCGGAAATGGACGCCTTCATCATTCCTATTTCGGTCGGCATCCTGATTGGCCTCTTCGCGATTCAGTCGCACGGCACCGGAACGGTCGCGAAATTCTTCGGGCCGATCACCGCGGTCTGGTTCCTGGTGATGGGCGGTGCCGGCCTCATCCATATCGCAGACGATTTTGGCATTCTCTTTGCCTTCAACCCCTGGCATGCGGTGGAGTTTCTGGCCAATGAAGGTTTTTACGGCATCGTCGTTCTCGGTGCGGTGTTCCTGACGATCACGGGTGCGGAAGCGCTTTATGCAGACCTCGGCCATTTCGGCCGCCGCCCCATCCAGTGGGCCTGGTTCTGTCTGGTGTTTCCCGCGCTGACGCTGAATTATCTCGGGCAGGGCGCGCTGGTTCTGAAGGACCCGGCGGCGATGTCCAATCCCTTCTATCTGATGTTCCCGCAATGGGCGATCCTGCCCGCCGTCATTCTGGCCACCGCCGCCACCATCATTGCCAGCCAGGCAGTGATAACGGGCGCGTTCTCGCTGGTTCGTCAGGCGATCCACCTCGGCTACCTGCCGCGCATGGAAATCCTCTTCACCTCGGAGACCAACACCGGGCAGATCTACCTGCCGGCCGTCAACACGATCCTGCTGTTCGGCGTTGTCGCGCTGGTGCTGACCTTCAAGAGTTCCGATGCGCTGGCGACCGCTTACGGCATTTCGGTCACCGGCGCGATGGTCGTCACCAGCCTGATGTTCTTCGAATTCGTGCGCAAGCGCTGGCAATGGTCGATCTGGCTTGCCCTTGCGGTGCTGACGCCGCTTCTGGTGCTGGAACTGATTTTCCTTGGTGCAAACCTGCTGAAAATCCACGATGGCGGTTATGTGCCGGTGCTCCTGGCGATCGCCTTCACCATCATCATGACGACCTGGCAGCGCGGCTCGAAAATCCTGTTCGCAAAAACCCGTCGTGGTGACGTGCCATTGAAGGCTTTCGTTGCTTCGGTTGAAAAGGAAAGCGCTCATGCGCCGGTGCGTGTGCCTGGCACCGCGATTTTCCTTACCGGCGATCCGGACGCAGCCCCAGCCGCCTTGCTGCACAATCTCAAGCACAACCACGTGCTGCATGACAAGAACGTCATCCTGACGATCCGCACCGAGGATCAGCCGCGCGTTCATCCTGAAGATCGCTACACGCTGACGAAACTTAGTGACCGGTTCGCTGTGGTCGAACTGCATTTCGGCTTTATGGAAACCCAGAACGTCACACAGGCGCTGGGCTATCTGCGCCGCACCGGGTACAAGTTCGACATCATGTCGACCTCGTTTTATCTCGGTCGCCGCAAGCTGGTGCCGGACCCCAAGTCCGGCATGCCGGGCTGGCAGAACCGCCTGTTCATCGCGCTCGCCGAAACCGCCGCCGATCCCTCGGACTATTTCCGCCTGCCCGCCAACCGCGTGGTGGAACTCGGTTCACACGTCGTCGTGTGACGGGGCAGGCATCTCCTCGATGTAGCTGGGCGATCTCGGTCTCTCCGTCATGCCGGCCTTGAGCCGGTATCCAGCCAGCCCAAATCTTTTGGGGTGAAAGGGGTCTTTACGCGCGCCGACGCGTCTCCGCTGGATTGCGGCTCGAGGCCGGAATGACTGATGTGGAGATGTCCTGCCTGGCCGTTATGATCGGCACATGCGAAATCGACTTCACGCCTCGGCATCAGAATATGCTCACACTTTAACGTGAAGGCATCTTCCATCGCAGCGTTAACCATCCATCAAGGTTAATAAGAGATTCTCGAACACCTGTAGAAAATTCGGTTGTTGGTGTTCGGAGTGCTGGTTTTGCGTTCGAAAAAAGTCATGCGTCGTCGGTCCCCCGCGTCCTTTCCGGGATGGGCGTCCAGCTGGACGTCACCCGTCGTCTTCGGCCTTGCTGCCTGGCTTGTCTTTCCTTCGCTTGCCGCGCGGGCGGATCTTGCCTCGCTACTGGCAGGCCTGGATAAAGGCGGCGAACAATGGCGCATGGTGCTGACCGCCTCTCCGGCCGGCTCCACGCACAATGCCTCCCTCACATTCAACGATGCGCAGGGGGACGAGGCGCTGCATGGTGGTGGCATGACCCTGCCGGATGGCAGCAAGGTTGCTTTCGTCACCAACAAGAAGGGAGAGACGACAACGCCTGACAGCGAACGCGTCAACCGTGCCGCCAAGAAGGGCCGCATCGTCGCCACCGAAATCATGCAGCCGCCGAAGGCCTTCACCGCGGGTTCGGTGCTGCAGCGCACCTCGATGCTGGATATAGAGCCGCTGAAGCGCAAGGATCGCACCGCCTTCGTCAAACCGAAGCGCGGCAAGGATATCGAACTCGCCTCCTTCTATTTCCGCCGCGACGAGAAGAAGGCGGATAAGAGCGTCTCGCCGATGCTGGCCGAACTCATTACCAACCGCACACCGGACATTCTCGCCACCGCCTATGCGCCGGCCGAACCGGACTTCGCCCGCGAATCCCCATTCGACGCCATTCTTAAAAAGCCGGAGACCGGCCGCTTCGTGCCGCAGATCAACCCTGATGACCACGCCTGGGCCGCAACGCCGTTGCCGGCAGCCGTGTTCTCTCCGGCCGAACAACAATGCCTCGCGTCGGGCATCTATTTCGAGGCGCGCGGTGAGTCCGTTAAAGGTCAGGCGGCGGTGGCCCAGGTCATCCTCAACCGCGTGCGCAATCCCGCTTATCCAAAAACCATCTGCGGCGTGGTTTACCAGAACAAGGACTGGCGCAACCGCTGCCAGTTCTCCTTCGCCTGCGATAACATCAAGGACCGCGTGAATTCCGAGCGCCATTGGAAGATGGCGCGCGAAGTGGCGATGGCGACCACGGCTGGCAAGATCTGGCTGAAGGAAGTTGGCTCCGCCACCCATTATCACGCCGTCTATGTGCGTCCGGCCTGGGGCAAGACCATGAAGAAGGTCGGCAGAATCGGCCTGCATGTCTTTTACCGTACCTATGGTGGCGGCTGGAGCTGATACCACCGGCATTTTGTCGCATTTTGCGTGTCAAAAATGCCGATTCCCCCACGAAACATCGCCCTTAAACTGGGATTTTGAGTCAAGCCATTGTTTTTGCATCATTAATTTGTGCTGAAACAACCGTCATCTGTGCCTTGACTAGAGAAGCCCCTAAAACTATGTTGCGCGCGACTTCAGAGCGGGCTGGAACAGGCTTAATCCGTCACCGTTTACAACTCCAAAGGGTTCTGGCATGGCTGGAACGGAGAAAATGGGTGGGATTCTAAGATGACTGGCAACCGTGACGATAGTCTGGACGAGCGCCGCAAGCGCCTAGCCGACGAGTTGGCAAAGGTGAAGGCGGATGATGAGGCGGAAGTGAGGGCGGAGACAAATGCTGCGGAAAGCCGGAAAGGCTTTGCGATGGCGGTAAAGCTCTCATCGGAGTTCATTTCGGCCATCGTGGTCGGCGCTATGCTGGGTTATCTTCTGGACTATTTTGCCGGCACGTCGCCGTGGGGGATGATCGTTCTTCTTCTTCTCGGTTTCTGCGCAGGCGTATTGAATGTGTTGCGCTCGACCGGCGCGGTGGCCAAGCCGCCGCTGCTGGAGAAGGCGGACAGACAGGACGAGGGTGGAAAACGCGGCCTTTAAGGCTGTTTTTCCTTACAGTTGAGATGCCGCGACAGGCGGCGACAGGTAAAGAGGGCAGCCGGTGGCAAACGATCCGACCCATCAGTTCTTGGTGCAGCCGATCATTCCGATCGAAATTGGCGGCGTCGATTTTTCCTTCACCAATGCGTCGCTCTTCATGGTCGCGACCGTGGCTGCTGCTTCGGGTTTCCTTTATTTCGCAACGTCGAACCGCGGTCTTATCCCGACCCGCATGCAGTCCGTTGCCGAAATGTCCTATGAGTTCATCGCCTCCATGCTGCGTGAAGGCGCCGGCAAAAAGGGCATGGTGTTCTTCCCCTTCGTTTTCTCGCTGTTCATGTTCGTGCTGACGGCAAACCTGCTCGGCATGTTCCCGTATTTCTTCACGGTCACCAGCCAGATCATCGTTACCTTCGCGCTCGCCTGCCTCGTCATCGGTACGGTCGTCGTTTACGGTTTCTACAAGCACGGCCTGCATTTCTTCGGCATCTTTGCCCCCTCGGGCGTGCCCAAGGCGCTTCTGCCGCTTGTGGCGTCGATTGAAATGATCTCCTTCCTGTCGCGTCCGATCAGCCTTTCCGTCCGTCTTTTCGCGAACATGCTGGCCGGCCACATCACGCTTAAGGTTTTCGCAGGCTTCGTCGCCTCCATGAGCGCGCTCGGCGCGCTCGGCGTCGGCGGCGCAGTCCTGCCTCTCATCATGACGGTCGCCATGACCGCTCTCGAATTTCTCGTTGCCTTCCTGCAGGCTTATGTCTTCGCGGTACTGACTTGCATGTACCTGAACGACGCCGTGCATGGTGGTCACTGAGAAGTAAAGTCGCTGGCCCCGGAAACGGGCGTCAAAAACAGCCGCAACAACCTATATCTCAAGGAGTCTCACATGGAAGCGGAAGCAGCAAAGTACATCGGCGCAGGTCTCGCATGCCTCGGCATGGCTGGTACGTCCCTCGCACTCGGCCGTATCTTCGGTGATTACCTGTCCGGCGCACTGCGCAACCCCTCTGCTGCCGACAGCCAGTTCGGCCGTCTGGTATTCGGCTTCGCCGTTACGGAAGCTCTGGGCATCTTCTCGCTGCTCGTTGCTCTCCTTCTCCTGTTCGCTGTCTGATAACGGCATCAGGTCTGGATCACGGCCCGCAACGATAGCGTGCCGTGATCCTTCGCATTTGCAGTCCCCCCTGGAGGTGAGCATGTTCGTGACCGAGGCTTATGCCCAGTCAGCACCGACCGTAGGTGAAACGCATACGGAAACTCCGGCCGTTGGCCAGCCGCAACCGGAAGCCACGCACACGGAAACCGGTGTAGCGCATGGCGCCGAGCACGGTTCTTCCGGCGTTTTCCCGCCGTTCGACCAGTCTACTTATGCATCGCAGGTCCTTTGGCTGGCGATTACGTTTGGCCTTTTCTACCTGCTCATGCAGAAGGTCATCGTTCCGCGCGTTGGCGGCATTCTCGAAAACCGTCACGGACGCATTGCACAGGATCTCGACGAAGCGGCACGGCTGAAAGCCGAAGCCGACGCAGCCGTCGAAACCTATGAAAAAGAACTCGCGGCAGCCCGCGCCAAGGCAAGCTCGATCGGCGCCGCGGCCCGTGACGCCGCTAAAGCCAAGGCCGATGCCGACCGCGCCGCAATCGAAGCCGGTCTGGCGGAAAAGTTGGCCGCCGCTGAAAAGCGCATTGCAGGCATCAAGGAACAGGCATTCACCGATGTCGGCGCAATTGCCGAGGAAACCGCGACCGCGATCGTCAACCAGCTGGTTGGCGCCAAGGTCAAGGACACGGACGTGAAGGCAGCGATTGCCGCCGCTTCGAACGTGAAGGGAGCCTGACATGGCATTTGATGCATCATTTTTCGCTCTCGTCGGTCTCGTTCTCTTCTTCGTCCTGATCGCTTACCTCAAGGTTCCGGGCATGCTCTCCAAGTCTCTGGACGAGCGCGCGCAGAACATTCAGGACGAGCTGGCTGAAGCGAAGCGCCTGCGTGAAGAGGCCCAGCACCTGCTGGCCGAATATCAGCGCAAGCGCAAGGAAGCCGAAGCCGAAGCCGCCGGCATCGTCGCCGCCGCTGAACGCGAAGCCGCAGCGCTGACCGAAGAAGCCAAGCAGAAGACGGAAGAATTCGTCGCCCGCCGCACGGCTCTTTCGGAACAGAAGATCAAGCAGGCCGAAGAAGACGCCATCGGCGCCGTCCGCGCTGCCGCCGTCGACATCGCCATCGCCGCTTCCGAGAAGCTGCTGGCCGAAAAGACGACGGCCGCCGCAAAGGCCAAGCTTTTCACCGCCACGATCGGCGAAGTGAAGTCGAAGCTGAACTAACACGCGACCATAAGGCCTTGGATGGTCATAAAATTGGAAACCCCTCCAGTCCGCTGTGAGGGGTTTTCTTTTGATCATCTGCCTCACGCATGTTGACGATGGTGACTGCCCTCGTTTGCGCTGCTAGCATCGTCAGGTGGTGGATGCACGAGTGACGGAGGTCGAAGTTTGGATTTCATGAAGGTACTGAAATCCCTCGAAGATCTGCTTTATGAGCTGGTTTCGTGGCTTGTGTTTTATCCGATGACCATGTGGCGATCCGTCGTCAGTCCACTCAGTATGATGCGTTATGCCGATACGGAACTCGATGACCGGCTTGAAGATCAATATGACGATACGCTCAGCCCGCCGCTCTTTCTGCTGATAACATTGCTTCTGTCCCAAGCGCTCACCGCATCGCTCCCCTCGATATTCGATGCCAACCTCGCGGCCAGGCAACTGGGCTCCGGGTCGAACCTGCTTATTGCGCGAGGGGTCATATTCAGCGTCTATCCTCTGTGCATGGCGGTCGCTGCGCTGCGTTTGAGAAAGATGCGCTTGACTCGCAACTCGTTGCGACCTCCATTCTTCAGTCAATGCTACGTAACAGCACCCTTTACGCTGATCCTGGTCCTCGGGTTGGATGTGGTCACCATGCCGGGTGGACAGGGAATGACCTTCGGTCTCATGACCGTTGCACTTGCCGCCCTCTGGTACGCCCAGGCGGAAATTCGCTGGCTGCGCGGCGAACTCCGCATTGGCCTCATCAAATCGGGCCTGATTTTCGCCGCCGCCTTTGTTGTGGCGAGTTTCGTGGCGCTCGCGCTTGCGCTGCTCATATCGATTGAAGCGAGCACCATCTTCTCGACCATAAGCGGGCAGGCCGGATGATATGACCCATCATGCTCGGGGCCATCGCGCAAAAACGGGAGGAAAGCCATGAAAATCAACGATGCGATCAAAGTTGACCTGCAGAACTCAGTGCTCTGCTGGCTGGCAACCATCGACGACAATGGTACGCCCAGTGTAACGCCAAAGGAGATATTCACCAGCTACGGTGACGACCACATCGTCATCGCCGATATCGCGTCGTCGCATAGCGTTCACAACGCTCTAGCCCGACCAAAAGTGTGCGTTAGCTTCATTGACGTGTTTCGTCAGAAAGGCTTCAAACTCACCGGCCATGCCACGATCCTGCCTCCCAGTGACACCGATTTTGACGCCTTTAGTGTCGATCTGCGCCGTATGGCAGGCGATGATTTTCCGATCCGGAATGTCATCGCGGTCAAAATCGACCGCGTTTCCCGAATTTGGGCGCCAAGCTACAAGCTCTTTCCCGAACGCAGCGAGAGTGAAAGAATGCAAAGCGCTTATGAGACCTACGGCGTGCGGCCTATACAGGCGCTGCCATATCAAGAATCTTGATCGGAGCGATAGTCCGACCACGATGGATTTCTGTCCAGGGCGAAATTAGTCTCGTCGTAGCCCATCGCGTGCAAATCTTAGAGATCCTCAATCCTATCAGACACGGTTGGCGATCAACCTGAAAGGTTCATCATGCCTCTTCTCGACAATATCGCTGTTCACCCAATTATACAGCCCGACGGTACCTTGTATCGCGATACTGTGTGTCTGAAGAATGTTGTTGATCATCCGAGAATGGAGATGGGGACTTTGGCTATTATACCCACCCCTGCAGGATAGAAGACACCGCGTTTATCCTCGCGCCCAGTAACGACAGATGAGGCCGCAATGAATGTGACGGAGAATGATAGTACCGAACTGAGGCCCCAAGACGATGGAAGCGCGGATCACCTGCTTGGAATGGAAGTGCCACGCATCGCTTTGCAGGCGACAGATGGAACTACCGTGGATCTTTGCAGTCCGGGGCTTTCTGTGGTCTATGCCTATCCTCGGACGAGTCCTCCGGGAGGGACCGCACTTGACGGGTGGGACGCGATCCCCGGCGCGAGAGGTTGCACACCGCAGTCCTGCGCGTTCCGAGACCATTTCGTTGAATTAAAAGAATTAGGTGTCAGTCATCTATTCGGCCTGTCGACCCAAACCACGGAGTATCAACGCGAAGCCGCGGAACGGCTCCACCTTCCGTTCCCACTTCTTTCCGATCATTCGCTTCTCCTTGCATCGGCCCTTAGCTTACCAAGGTTCCACGCCGGTGGCCTGATCCTGTTACGAAGGCTAACGATGATCATCCAGACCGGTGTTATCAGGCATGTCTTTTATCCCGTGCACCCGCCGGAAAAGAATGCAGACGCGGTGATCAGTTGGTTGAAAACCAATGGTGTTGCCGAGACGGGTCCATGACTTGTCTGCGTCGATGGCGGAAGTTTTAGGTGGAGCCGCATCACCCGGCCACTATAATTCCCGCTTCAGCGGCCGAAAGCTCATGCGGTGCAGCGGACAAGGCCCGTGGCTTTCGATGGCGCGTAGATGGGCGGGCGTGCCATAGCCGGCGTGGCCTTCGAAGCCATAGGATGTGTGCACCACGCCGGCCCGTTCCATCATCCGGTCGCGGGTCACTTTGGCGACGATTGACGCGGCGGCGATGGAGAGGGAGCGGGAGTCGCCCTTGATGACGGCCCTGGATTCGCAGGTGATGCCAGGTGGCCGGTCGCGGCCGTCGGCCAGCACGAGGGCGGGAGGGATTTCGAGGCCGAGCACGGCGCGGCGCATGGCGTCGAGGCTCGCGCGCAGGATATTCATCGTGTCGATCAGGCCTGGGCCGGAGGAGGCGACGGAAACAATCGAGCTTTCCATGATCTGGACGAACAGGCTCTCTCGTTTCTGCTTTGTCAGCTTTTTGGAATCGTCCATACCCTTGGGGATATTATCGGGATCGAGAATGACGGCGGCCGCAACCACAGGGCCGGCAAGCGGTCCCCGGCCGGCCTCGTCCGTACCCGCGACGGGCCAGAGACCTTTCTTTTTTGCCTCCAGTTCGAACGAGAAATCCGGGCCGGTTTCGGCGATATCGAAAAGGGCAGGAGAATCGGGTGTGGCCGTGCGTTTCATGCGGCGAAACTCGCATACACACCCGATCTCCTGCAAGCCCCCGGAAGCGGGCGATGACAGGCGCGGGGAGCCGGGGTCAAGGGGCGTGGCTCACCGTGCCCTTAAGGTCGTCATGACCTCGATCCTCCAATGGGGCGGCGGAGGAAAACGATCGCACGCGAGGCGGCGGATCCGGGGGCTGTGTCCGGCGGGCCAGGGAAACCAGCCGGGCATGTCATCGAGAGCAACAGGTGAAAAGGTTGATGCTCATCTTTTGGAATTCCGTTTATGAGAGGCTTAAAAAGCCTCCTGTTGTCGGCGAGTTATCATCCTGATCGACAGCCTCATCGGGCTGGAGCCGGGAGTCGCTATCGCGCTCGAATAAGATCCTCGGCTGAAACCAAAGGGGAGGTTGAATTCTTCCGTGCATCGATTACCCCCAGTCACTTTCAGCGTCCGGCTCTCAAAGCAACGACAATTGCACGCCCGAACCACCGGGTGGCACGAAGAGATCGTCGCGCAGGTGAATGGCCCGTCGGACAAGTCCAAGCCGCTTCGTCGCCATTTCGAAACGACGACCGATCTGCCAGGCATAGGGGCCTTCGCCTTTCATGCGCTTGCCAAACTCCGCGTCGTAATCCTTACCGTCCCGCATGGATCGTACCAGCGACATGACATGGCGGTACCGGTCGGGATAGGTGCGCAGCAGCCAGTCGCGAAACAGAGGGCTCACTTCCAGCGGCAGGCGCAACAGCACGTAGGAAGCCTCCGTCGCGCCGGCGGCCTTGCCAGCCTCGAGAATGCGCTCGATTTCGTGATCGTTAAGGGCTGGAATGACGGGCGCCATCATCACGGCCACGGGAATGCCGGCCTCTGTCAGAGCCTTCACGGCCTCCAGCCGCTTTTCAGGTGTCGCGGCGCGCGGCTCCATGTTGCGTGACAACTTGCGGTCCAGCGTCGTCACGGACATGCCGACCTTGGCGAGCCCCTTCTTGGCCATCGGCCCGAGAATATCGATATCCCGTTTGATGAGCGCTGATTTTGTGACGATAGCGACGGGGTGATCGGCCTCTGCCAGCACTTCCAGTATCTGCCGCATGATGCGCCATTCGCGCTCGATCGGCTGGTAGGGGTCGGTGTTGGTGCCGATGGCGATCACACGCGGCTTGTAACCCGGCTTTGCCAGTTCGCGCTCCAGAAGTTTCGCGGCATCCGGCTTGGCGAAGAGCTTCGATTCGAAATCGAGCCCGGCGGAAAGCCCCATATAGCTGTGCGTCGGCCGAGCGAAACAATAGATGCAACCATGTTCGCAGCCGCGATAGGGGTTGATGGAACGGTCGAAGGGGATGTCTGGCGACTCGTTGCGGGTGATGATGCTGCGCGGTTTTTCCACCTGCACTTCCGTGCGGAACTCTGGCATATCCTCGAGCGTCTGCCATCCGTCGTCGAAAACCTCGCGCTGCAAGGCTTCGAAGCGCCCGTCGGGGTTCAGTCCGGCGCCCCGACCGCGACGGCGATCGATCTCGATGCGCAGGCCGGATGCATCGGCGATCGCATTGGCCATGTCAGGCATATGGCCTGGCTGAAAGGCAGCCTGCCCGTCAAGCGTATGGTTTCTCATCTGGATGCTCCCAGAGCGCCACGCGCCGCAAAAGGCACGCTCAACGCCCTAAACCGTGTCCTTCGGAAGCGACAGTCAGTCGCCCTTCCAATGATTAAATTCCTACATCATCAAAGAGAACAATACAAGAACAAAAATCAAGAAAAGGCCGTTCCTGGATGGGTCGCCCCACCCGTTGGTTCATTAAACGCTATTAATGACCGGCCTGACCCGGTGTAACGAGACGCGGATTTTCCCCTTGTTGGCCCAGTGGCAATTTATTGTGCGATGCGTTAGAGCTATGCCTATGTTGACAGTCATCATGGAATGCCGGGATCAGGAACCGGAGCTGGCGCACACGCTATCTGCGCTTGTTACCGGAGCCGTGGAAGGCCTTGTAAGCGACGTCGTTATCCTCGATCACGGGTCGCGCGATGGATCATCGCGCGTCGCGGATGCGGCCGGCTGCCGCTTTTATGGGCAATGGAATATTGAGGAGATCGTGCAGTCGGCGCGTGGCGGGTGGCTGTTGTTGATCGAGCCCGGTGCGCGCCCGCAGGCGGGCTGGATCGACGAAATTCTGGAGTATGTCGCGATCTGCGCTGAGCCTGCCCGGTTTTCGCCGTCGCGATACCATCGGCGGAATATCTTCAGCCGCATGCTGCGTCGCACGCCACCACTGGAGAACGGCTATCTCCTCCCCAAAAAACAAGCGCTGTCCATCGCAAAGCCGGGCATGAGCCTGACGCAACTGGTAGCCGGGACGAAGTCGCGCCGACTGAATGCGGAACTGGCGCCCGCCTGGGCGCTACGGACGCTGGCTTAGCGCGGGTGGTCACCCCGCCAGAACCTTGCCGGGGTTCATGATACCAACAGGATCGAAGGCGTGCTTGATGCGCCGCATCAGCTCCATTTCGATACCGGGCCGGATGGCGGCGAGTTCGTCGCGTTTCAGCTGGCCGATGCCATGCTCGGCCGAAATCGAGCCGCCGAGCGACAGCACGATGCCATGCACGATTTCGTTCATCTCCCGCCAGCGGCCGATGAATTCTGCCTTGTCGGCGTCCACGGGCTGGGAGATGTTGTAATGGATGTTGCCGTCACCAAGATGGCCGAATGCGCAGACGCGGGCGCCGGGAATGGCGGCAAGCACGGCCTTTTCCGCCGTCGTCATGAATTCCGGTATTTTTGACACAGGAACGGAAACATCGTGCTTGATTGAGCCGCCCTCCGGCTTCTGTGCATCCGACATACTCTCGCGCATGTGCCAAAGCGCCTGTCTCTGCGCCTCCGATGCGGCGATGACCGCGTCCTGAACCAGCCCCGCCTCAAATCCGCACTCCAGCAGCGACTGCATCATCGTATCCGCCGTCTCTGCAGAATCGGAAGTGGAGATGTCGATGAGCGCGTACCAGTCATGCGGCTGACCCAGAGGGTCGCGCACGCCGGGAATGTGTCTGGCGGTGAACTCGACACCGATTCGCGGCATAAGCTCGAAACCGGTCAGCGCCGTGCCGCAGAGATTGGAGGCCATCTCGAACAGTTTCAGGGCGTCCCCGGTGGAGGCAAGTCCGGCAAAAGCGACCTGATGCCCGAGCGGCTTCGGGAAAAGCTTCAGCACCGCGCCGGTAATGACGCCGAGCGTGCCTTCCGAACCGATGAAGAGATCGCGCAGATCGTAGCCCGTATTGTCCTTTTTCAGCCGGCGCAGCCCGTTCCAGATTTCGCCTGTCGGCAGCACCACCTCGAGCCCGAGGCAGAGCTGGCGCATGTTGCCATAGGCCAGCACCGCCGTGCCGCCGGCATTGGTGGCGAGATTGCCGCCGATACGGCAGGAGCCCTGAGAGCCGAGCGACAGCGGAAACATGCGTTCCACTGAATCCGCGGCCTTGTGAATGTCGTCAAGAATGCAGCCGGCATCGGCGACGATGATATTGGCGACGGGGTCGATGTCACGGACGCGGTTCATGCGCTCCAGCGACAGGATGATATCGCCTCCATCGGCGCGCGGCGTCTGGCCGCCCACAAGGCCGGTATTGCCGGTTTGCGGCACGATGGGCGTGCCGGTCTCGCTGGCGAGTTTCAGGATGGCCGAGACCTCTTCGACGGAACCGGGCTTCAGCAGCAGCGGCGAAGCGCCGCGATATAGCCCGCGGTTTTCGACAAGGCGCGGCGCCATTTCCGCCGGGTCGCGCACCGCGTTCTTTTCGCCGACAATGGCGGTGAAGCGGTCGAGGAGTTCGGAGGAGGGGATGGCGGTGGTCGTCATGGGCATCTCGCTGTCTCTAAAAAACGGGGGCGAAGCTGGTAAGCGACGTCAGCCTCGCGGCGCGGCGGCGCGGGATAGGCGGTCGTTGATCGCCTCTCCGAGGCCATGGGTGGGAATGGTGGTGATGGCGATCGTGTCCGCACCGCTCGCATCGGCGGCCTTCAGATAATCGAACAGATTGGCCGCAGCCTCCGCAAGATCGCCAGCGGGGCTAAGATCGAGAACGGCATGCGCGCGCTCCTCGCCCGATATGGCGATGCCGCCGAAGCGGATCAGCGCTTCACCGGGCAGAACCGAGGTGGCATTGAGGCGCACAGTGGCGCCCGGCGCGTAATGCGAAGCAAGCATTCCCGGGGCCTCGATGGCGGCCGAGGCTTTTTCCGGCCGTTCCAGCCTGAGACCGGCGACACGCTCAATCTCCGCGGTGACGATGCCGCCGGGGCGCAGCAGTCGCACCCGGCCATCCGCTTCCACCTTGACGATGGTGGATTCAACACCAACGGAGGCGGCCCCGCCGTCGAGAATGAGATTGATCTTCTGGCCGAGGTCGGCTTCCACATGGGCAGCACTCGTCGGGCTGATCTTGCCGGAACTATTGGCGCTCGGGGCCGCGAGCGGCCTGTCGAAGCGGCGGATCAGATCGCCGGCAAAACCCTGGGGAACGCGGATGCCGACGGTATCGAGCCCGGCCGTCGCCAGCGAATGAATGCCGCTGCCGGCTTTCAGCGGCAGCACCAGCGTCAGCGGGCCGGGCCAGAAGGCCTCCGCGAGCGTCCGCGATACCGGGTCGAAAACCGCGTAACGTTCTGCCATGGCGAGATCGGCCATGTGGCAGATCAGCGGATTGAACTGCGGCCGGCCCTTTGTCTCGTATATGCTGGTAATGGCCGCCGGGTTCGTAGCATCGGCGGCAAGGCCGTAGACCGTTTCCGTCGGCAGGGCGATGGGTCGCCCGGCGGAAAGCTCGGCAACAGATGCCTGCAGGGCGGTGTCCCGCTCGGTTTCAATGTTGATATGACGCGCCATGATGCTGCCTTTCAGGCCGCTCAATAGCGTATTTCGGGCCGGAATGGAAAGCGCAATCCTGCCTTATATCGCCCTGATGATCTTGCGCATCTCTTCGGACCGCGCCCCGAGCATCAGCACGTTTTTCAGCGCTACCCGCGGGTCGTGGGTCTGGAACAGCAGGCCGCCGCGATGGAAGGATGTATCGACCGCCACCGGCCGGTCCGGAAGCGTGTTGATCGCAACGGCGAAATACATGCGGGAATACCGCGCATCGATGTTTTCGAAGAAGTTGTCGTTGCCGCTCAATTCGGCAAAGAAATTCGCGAAATAGAAGGACCAGAGGACATGGCGCTCCGCATCGAAACTGGTCTTCGCCGCCGTGACGTGACAATAGCCGAGATGCGGACGGTCATTCAAAAGATGGTGGAAGACCATTTTGGGAAAACGGATGGAGTCGTGAAAGGCGTTGAGGCGGCTATGCGTGGCATCGGCCGCCGCCTCGAGCTTGCGACCGGTCAGCGCAGCCACTTCCTCGTGGCTGTAATAGACGCGTTCGCGCGGCAGCCAGCGTTCCTCGTAACGGCTTATACGGCCGGTGCGCAGAAAGTCTGAATGCGCCGTTTTCGATCGAATGGGTGTGATCGAATGCCTGCTCGCATCGAAATAGCGTATGCGTGTCGCCTTCTCCACCGGAAGCGTCCCCGTTGCTGTCGATGCGACAAGATAGTTTAGGGCGCGTTAATACTCCGTTGCGCGCCGCCTCCCGTTTTCTGTCGGGTGAACGGCAACGAGCGCGACATGATGCGTCATATTGCGACGTTATCTGCGGCATTGAATAGCCGCCCGATTTCCCGGTGGAACAGGCTTCAGACGGGGAATTGCGCATGTCGCAATTTGTCGCCAATGCGGAAGGTAATGTCGCTGTTTGTGCTGCCGCAAATGACCGCCGGTGTTTAGATGAGGACATGGTTCCGCAACCCCGCAAATGGTGCCGGGCAAAGCGGTTTGATCGAGGATTTGGCCATGGAATTGCGTGATACCGTATTGCGCCAGCTGAAAAACCGCCGCGAAGGCTTCAGCCTGGAACAGCCCTTCTACACGGACCCGGATTACTTCAAGCTCGATATGGAGACGATATGGTATCGCGACTGGCTGTTCGTCGGCCATGACTGCGAAGTGCAGAAGTCCGGCAGCTATTTCACCGTGCAGGTCGGCGCCTATTCCGTCGTGATCGTTCGTGGTCGCGATGGCCAGATCCGCGCTTTTCACAATTCCTGCCGCCATCGCGGGTCTCGTGTCTGCACCACGCAGAAGGGTCAGTCGGCCCGTCTGGTCTGTCCTTACCACCAGTGGACCTACGATCTCGATGGCAAGCTCCTCTTCGCGCGGCACATGGGCGAGGAATTCGACAAGGGCGATTTCGGCCTGAAGCCGGTCGCCTGCGAGACAGTTGCCGGTTACGTCTTCATCTGCCTTGCCGATCAGCCGGCGGATTTCGAGCCGATGCGCAAGGAAGTCGAAAGCTACATGGCGCCGCACCGCATCTGGGAGGCGAAGGTCGCCCATGAGAGCACCATCATCGAAAAGGGCAACTGGAAGCTCGTCTGGGAAAACAACCGCGAGTGCTACCATTGCGCTGCAAACCACCCGGAACTCTGCCGCACCTATCCTGAAAACCCCAGCGTGACGGGAACGGATGGCGGCGCCAGCGACCCCGAAATCGGTGGTCACTGGGCTCGCTGCGAGGCCGCCGGCCTGCCGAGCCGTTTCAAGATCGACCCCAAGGGCCAGTTCCGTGTCGCCCGGATGCCGCTGATCGGTGAGGCCGAAAGCTACACCATGTCCGGCAAGCGTGCCGTGCGTCGGCCGCTGTCTGACGATGTCAGCATAAGCCACATCGGGGCTCTGCTGCTGTTCCATTACCCGACGACGTGGAACCACTTCCTCGGCGATCACACCATTTCCTTCCGCGTGCTGCCGCTCAGCGCCACGGAAACCATGGTCACCACCAAATGGCTGGTGCACAAGGATGCCGTTGAAGGCGTGGATTACGATCTCGAAGACCTCACCCACGTCTGGAACGAGACCAACGACCAGGACCGCCGCATCGTCGAGGAAAACGCCTTCGGCATTCGCTCGCCTGCCTACGAGCCCGGACCATATTCCATGGAAGACGAAGGCGGGGTGATGCAGTTCGTCAACTGGTATGCCGATTTCATGGTGGACCGGCTGTCCGGCGACAAGGCCCGGCTCTCGGCTGTAGCGTAATGTGAAGATGAATATGGTTGTGACGTACAAGCACATAGACGAGATGAAGCCGTGGAGCGACAAGCTCCAGCTGCTGGAATGCATTTCAGTGACGCCGGAAACACCCGACGTTATGACGTTTCTGTTCCGCTCCGAGGATCAGAACTGGTTCCGTTATCTGCCGGGCCAGTTCGTCACACTGGAATTGCCCGTGGGTGCGGAGCCGCTCTACCGCACCTATACCCTGTCTTCCAGCCCGTCGCGGCCCTATGCGCTTTCGGTCACGGTCAAGGCGCAGGCCACCAGCATTGGCACGCGCTGGATGTTCGACAATCTGAAGCCCGGCATGAAAATCCGGGCGCTCGGACCGCTTGGCGACTTCTCCTACGTTAAGCACCCCGGCGACAAATATCTCTTCATCTCGGCCGGTTCCGGCGTCACGCCGATGATGTCGATGGTGCGCGATATGAGCGACCGCGCCCCACAGAGCGACATCGCCTTCATCAACTGTTCGCGTACCCCCGGCGATATCGTCTTCCGGCATGAGCTGGAATATCTCGCCCGCTTCATGCCGAACCTGTCGCTCGGCTTTATTGTCGAAAAATGCGGCCGCACCGACCTCTGGTCCGGCCTGAAAGGCATGGTCGACAAGGCCAAGATCGCGCTTCTGGCGCCCGATTTCATGGACAGGACCGTCTTCTGTTGCGGGCCGGAACCGTTCATGGCCGCCGTCCGCTCGATGCTCGACGCCTCCGGCTTCGATATGAGTCGGTTCCACCAGGAGAGCTTTGCACCCGCCGCTCCGGTGTCGGTCGGAGAAACAGTTCTCACCGGTGCTGATGGCGAAGCGTTGTCGATGGTGGGTTTCACGCTTTCCGGAAAGGAGCTGGCCTGCCAGCCAGGGCAGACGGTGCTGATGACGGCGCGCGCCGCTGGCGTGCGCATCGGCGCTGCCTGCGAATCCGGCATCTGCGGCACCTGCCGGGTGCTGAAGCTCTCCGGCGAAGTGGAGATGAACCATAATGGCGGCATTCTCGATGAGGAAATCGAGGAAGGCTACATTCTTGCCTGCTGCTCGCGGCCGTTGACCGACGTCAAGGTGGAGGCCTGACACCACCGGCGTCTCGCTCCATCCTCTTGTACCCGGATAGTTGGCTGGAACCAAATTTTCCGAAACTCGTTTGCACGTCATCGAATTCTTTTCGGGCGGGGGCTCCCTGATCTCCGACAAGAGCACGGTGAAAGGCGCTGACAAAGGCGTCAAAGCAAATGGAGGAAGATCATGCTGAATTTCCGGACAACGAGCGTCGCTACCGCGATTGTCGTGTTCTTCACTAGCTTCACGCCATCGCAGGCGTTCCAGGTACCGGTTCCGATGACCAAGCCGGCTGTCGCGACTGAAAACGTCGTGCCGGTCCAATATCGTGAATGGGATCGCCGCCGCCATTGGGATGGCCGCCATATGCGTCGCCCGCCTCCGCACCGCGACGGCTTCTATAATGGCCACCGCGGCTATCGCGACCGTCGCCCGGGCTACCGTTACCACAATGGCTACTGGTTCCCGCTTGCTGCTTTCGCTACAGGCGCCATTATCGGCGGTGCGATGCAGCAGCCGCGGCCGGCCTATGGCGGCAGCCATGTGTCGTGGTGTCAGAACCGCTGGCGCTCTTACCGCGCCTATGACAACACGTACCAGCCGAACAGCGGTCCGCGTCGCGTCTGCGTCTCGCCCTACAGCCGCTAATTGCAAAAGCAAAAGCCCGGTTTTCACCGGGCTTTTGTCTGCGCCCGCAAACGCCGGGTTTTTGATAAACGAAGCGTGATCGGGCCGTTAATCGTAGGTTCAGCCATACGTCCCTAGGCTGTAGAGGTATACGACGCCGCCCGTACAAAGGCGGAAAACAGAACAACAGAAATTCACGTCTTACGGCCTGTCGACCGTCGTGAATGGAGGAAGTCAGATGAAAAGCTATGTGAGGAATATACTGGCTGTCGGTCTTTCTGCAATCGTGGTTGCAGGGGCGATTGTGCCGGCAGAAGCAGCCATGCCGCTGCCGGTGGCACCGAAGGCAGTCGAAACCACGGGCAATGACGCCAGCAAGAATATCGTCAACGTCCAATACTGGCGCGATCGCGATGGCTGGGGTGATCGACGTGGCTGGTACCGCGGCCATCGTGGTTACCGGGATTACCGACCGGGTTATCGTCATCACGACGGTTACTGGTTCCCGCTTGCAGCCTTTGCAACGGGCGCCATCATTGGCGGCGCTATCTCGCAGCCGCGCGAGGTATATCGCCCGGTGCCCGAATACCGTCCGCGTCCGGTGTATCGCGAATATCGCCCGGTCCGTCGCGGCGGTCTCAATCAGGCGCATGTCAACTGGTGCTATGGCCGCTACCGGTCCTACGATGCCTATAGCAACACGTTCCAGCCCTATCATGGCCCACGCCAGACCTGTTATTCGCCTTACGGCTGATAGACAGGCGAACCAGAATTGAAGAAGCCGCTCGGTCGTCGCCGGGCGGCTTTTTGCTGTCAGAGGATGCGCGCGCGCTTCAACACAAACCATGCCAGCGCCACTGAAATGACGATGAAGATACTGGCCGCCATGGTGCCGCCCGTGCCGACCGTGAACGGCAGTTCATCCGTGTTCATCCCGAAAAAGCCTGTTACAAGCGACGGCGGCAGCAGAAATGCGGTCATCAGCGACAATATATAGAGATGTCGATTGGTTTCTGACGAGAGTTTGGAATCGATTTCTTCGTGCAATAGTCGTGCCCGGTCCTGCAGCGCGTAAACGTCGTGGTCGACAGCTTCCAGCCTTCCCATCAGGCGGGAGGCGACGTCCTCGAAACCAGCGGGCATTTCGTCATCGTCAGCGGCGGAGGCGCGCCGCATCAAAGTCAGCACGGTGCGCAAATGGCGGTGCAGGCGAACCACCGTGCGGCGCAGCGGCGCAAGCCGGCGGCGCTCGTCTCGGGTCTCGCTGTCATAAACAAGATCTTCGATGGCGTTCAGCTCTTCGGTCGTCTCCATCACCAGATTGATGAGCGAGCGCTGGAATTCGGCGACGAGACCTTCAAACACATGCGAGGGTGTCAGGTAACGATTGGAGTTTTTGTCGATTGCTGCCTTCAACCGGTCTACCGAATGCAGCGGCTGCAGGCGGGTGGTGATGATGAAGCGATCGCTCACGGCAAAATGCAGCCAGCCGAAATTGCGCGTTTCCTGGTCGAACTCCCGCTGGAAGTCGACCAGCGTGCCATAGAGAGATTTCTCTTCCACGACGATGGAGGGATGTGTCTCATGGGTGGTGAGGCTCGCCCTTGCGGCCGGGTCGAGGCCGACGATGGTTTCAAGAAAGCCCGCAACGCGCTGGTCGGCGAGGTTGAGATGCAGCCAGTAGAACCCCTCATATCCAGCCATCTCCTCGAAACCGGCATCGGGCGCCAGCCGCCGGCACGGGGCGTTGCCTGGATGGAAATGATAGGCCCAGACAAGGCCGGGAATGGCAGGTGTTATGAGATCCATCGTGACAGTCCTGACCGGCTGAATGGAAAGAGCGGAGGCGTCGTCGTTCCGGTCGTGGGGCGGCAGCGGCGAGGCGCTTGTCTGCGCATGCTGAGCAAATTCACATGACAGTTTTATAACAATCCCTTCGAAGTCGCGGGAATTTTCAAATTGACGTTTACGTAAAAATCATTTAGCCCGAAGTCAGTAGCAGGATACAAAAGCTTCGGGAGGAGGCAGCATGTATAGCGCGCCGGTGGATGATATCGCCTTTACACTCAAGCATGTAGCGGGTCTTGAAGACGCGCTCTCGCAGGGTGTGCTGGGAGACCTCAGTGAAGATCTCGTCGATGCCATTCTTGAGGAAGCCGGTCGTTTTGCAACGGGAGAAGTTGCACCGCTTGCGGATATCGGTGACCGTCAGGGCGCGACGCTTGCAGACGGCAAGGTCACAACGCCTGACGGCTGGGCCGATCTTTATCGCCGCTGGGCAGAAGCGGGCTGGAACAGCCTGACCGCGCCGGAAGAATTCGGCGGCCAGAACCTGCCGCATATGCTCAACGTCGCAGCGCTTGAAATGTGGAATTCCGGCTCGATGGCCTTTGCGCTGGCGCCGACGCTGACAATGGGCGCGGTGGAGGCCCTCGTCGCCCATGGCAGCAATGATCTCAAGCGCACCTATCTGCCGAAACTCGTGTCCGGCGAGTGGACCGGCACCATGAACCTTACCGAACCGCATGCGGGATCGGACCTTGGCGCGTTGAAGACGCGGGCGGAAAGAAACAGCGACGGTACCTACCGTATCTTTGGCCAGAAAATCTTCATCACCTGGGGCGAACACGACGCGGCCGATAATATCATCCACCTCGTTCTCGCCCGCCTGCCGGATGCACCGGCGGGCACGCGCGGCATTTCGCTTTTCCTGGTGCCGAAGTTTCTGCCCGATGAAAACGGCGCGCCGGGCGGCCGCAATGACCTGTTCTGCCACTCGCTGGAACACAAGCTTGGCATTCACGGCTCGCCCACCTGCACGATGATTTTCGGCGATGGCAAATTTGGTGATCAAAAAGGCGCGCTCGGCTGGCTGGTCGGCGAGGAGAACAAGGGTCTTGCCTGTATGTTCACCATGATGAACAACGCCCGCCTTGCCGTTGGCATGCAGGGCGTGGCGATCTGCGAAGCGGCGACGCAGAAAGCGGTCCAATATGCAAAAGAGCGCACGCAGGGCAAGGCGCCCGGCTGGCAGGGTTCCGGCATGAGCCCGATCATCGAACATCCCGATATCGCCAGAACCCTTCTGACGATGAAGGCGCTGACACAGGGATCACGGGCGATTTCTTTTAGCTGCGCACACGCCATTGACATGGCGCATGCCAGCGAAGACGCCCGGCAGCGCGCTCACTGGCAGGAGCGCGCTGCCCTTCTTACCCCGATTGCGAAGTCCTTCTCGACAGATGCCGGCGTCGATGTCGCGTCCATGGGCATTCAGGTGCATGGCGGCATGGGCTTCATCGAGGAGACGGGTGCTGCGCGGTATCTGCGGGATGCCCGCATCGCGCCGATCTACGAAGGCACCAACGGCATTCAGGCCATCGATCTGGTGCTGCGCAAGCTGCCGCTCTCCGATGGCGCGCAGGTGCGCGGCTTTATCGCCGAACTGCACGAGATAGCTGCCCGGACGGCCGCTTCGAACCGCGACGATCTCGGCGAAACGGCCCGCTATCTCGAAACAAGCCTGACCGATCTTGGATCGACGACCGACTGGCTTCTCGATCGCATGAAGGCGGGCGAAACCGAAACCGCACTTGCGGGCGCGACGGCCTATCAACGCCTCTTCGGGCTGGCGCTCACTGGTGCCTATCTTGCCAAGGGTGCTTTGGTCGCCGTCGACGATGGCAGGGGCGCACATCGTGCCGCGCTATGCCGTTTCGCGGCGGAAAACCTGCTGGCGGAAACCGCAGCGCTGAAGGACCGTGTTGTCTCAGGGGCTGCAAGCCTTGCCGCTGCGCGCTCCCTCTTGGCGTAAGGAGTTTCAGATGTCGGACGATCACATTCTTATCGAGCCGGTTGGCCATGCGCCCGAGGTTCTGACCATCCGCTTCAACCGGCCCGAGAAGAAAAACGCCATTACCGATGCCATGTATCTGCGCATGGCTGAGGCGCTCAACGCCGCCAATGCCAATCCCGACATCCGCGTCGTTGCCTTTCTCGGCACGGAAGGCTGCTTTTCTGCCGGCAACGACATGGCTGATTTCCTGGCCTTCGCGATGTCGGGCGGGAAGGGCAAACTCGCGGCGCTCGAACTTCTGAAGGCGCTGGTTGCCTTCGAAAAGCCGCTGGTTTCCGGCGTGGACGGGCTCGCCATCGGCATCGGCACGACGCTGAACCTGCATTGCGACCTCACGGTCGCCTCCGGCCGCAGCCTGTTCAGGACGCCCTTCGTCGATCTCGCGCTCGTGCCGGAAGCGGCCTCCAGCCTGCTTGTGCCGAAACTCATCGGACACCAGCGCGCCTTCGCCCTGCTTGCGATGGGCGAGGGCTTTTCCGCCGAGCAGGCGTTGCAGGCGGGGCTGATCTGGAAGGTCGTCGCGCCCGAACACGTCGAAGCGGAAACGCTGGCGCTCGCCACCCGGCTTGCCGCCAAACCACAGCAAGCGCTGAAGATCGCCCGCGATCTCGTGCGCGGCAACCGGGACGAGATCATGGCGCGCATCGAAGAAGAAGGTCGCCATTTCGTCGCGCAGCTGCAAAGCGCCGAAGCACGCGCTGCCTTCGAGGCCTTCATGCGTCGTTGAGCCACAGGAAGACAATAATTCGCTCTCTGCTGGCAGCGCGCCGCAGGTTTCTTCTCCTCCCTCGAAGAGAAGAAACAGTCGGCATCGTCGAGCGTTTGAAGCCGCTGTCTTTGCGCACGCCTATTATGTATGGTCGGTGCAACCGGTCCAGCAAAGCCGGATCGCAACCTCCGTCCGAAGGCTTCTCGCATGCGTCACGTCGTTTTCGCCCTGTCCGTGTTTTTTTCCGCCGCGACTGCCGCAGGGGCAGCAGCGATCACGCCGTTGCCGGTCGCGAGTAACAACGTCATTCTGGCGCAGTCTTCGGACGAGGACAGCCCGAATTTCTATTCCCGCAACACTCGCGACCACCAGCGCCGCGCACAATTTGTCTGCGTCATCACCCCACCCGATAGCGCCAATCGCCGTCGGCCCTATGTGTGCCCGCTGGAGCGCGGGCGCGTTGGCGGCGCCTGCCGCTGCTCCGGTGTGGTCGGCAGCGGCACGGTCGATACGGCCTGGTGATTATTTCTCCAGCGTCGCCACCGCTTCCACATGCGGCGACCACAGAAACTGGTCGACCGGGGTCACGCGCGTGATGCGATAGCCGCCCTCCGTGAGGATGGCGAGGTCGCGCGCCAGCGTCAGCGGATTGCAGCTGACGGCAACGATCTTCTTGACTGTGCTGCGCGCCAGTTCCTTGCACTGGAACTCCGCGCCGGCGCGCGGCGGATCGAACACGACGGCGTCATAATTCTTGAGTTCGCTTGTCATCAGCGGCCGGCGGAAAAGATCGCGCTTCTCGACGCTGACGGGTTTCAGACCCTGCGTGTTGCGGGCGGCAAAATCCAGCGCCTTTAACGGCTTGTCTTCAGCCTCCACGGCATGCACCCTGCCGATGCGGGCGAGCCGCAGCGCAAAGGTGCCGGAACCGCAGAAGAGATCGGCAATGCGTTTGGACTTGCCGACATGGGCAAGCACGAGTTCGGCCATGGCGTCTTCGGCCTGTTTGGTCGCCTGCGTGAAGCTGCCGGCGGGCGGCGATACCGACACGCCACCGAACTCGATGATCGGTTTTTGCGGTTCGATCAGGATTTCCCCTGAGAGCGAAACGCGGGCAATGCCGCGCATTGCAAGAACCGTCTCCGTGAGCGTCCGGCGCTGCTTGTCACTGACCGACTTGATGCCCTCGACAGCGATATCGAGGCCTGAAAGCGTTTCGAGAACCGTGATGCGGAACGGTTCGGCGTTCGCAACCATGGAAAGACCGATGGCTTTGATAGCATCCAGCCGGGAGACGATGCCCGGCGATGTGACGGGACATTCCTCGATGGCGACGATGTGATGGCTGTTCGCCTGGCTGAAACCAAGCAGCAGGCCCTTCTCGGTCTTGCGGGCGGCAAACACCGCGCGGCGGCGCTCGCCGGGGCGACAGATGACGAGATCCCCGACATCGGGCGTCAGGCCCTTCGATTTTAGCGCCGAAACGACCAGTTCCCGCTTATAGGCATGGTAAGGCTGGTCTGCGAAATGTTGCAGGGAGCAGCCGCCGCAGGTACCGTTCTTGCCATCGGGGCCGAAGTGGCGGCAGGCAGGCTCGCGCCGGTCCGCTGAGGCTTGCGTAACCGACATGACGGCGCCCTGGTCCTTTACCTTCGCGATCGCGACGGTTTCACCCGGCAGCGTGAAGGGCACGTAGACCGGCCCTTCGGGACAGTGGGCGATGCCATCGCCCTGTGCGCCGAGGCTCTTGATGGTAACGGTCTGCGTGCTCATGGCTTTTCGCCTCCGAGAAGAAATTCGACATTGCCATCGCCACCGGCAATCGGCGACGGAATGAGGCCGAGGCTTTTCCACCCCATGTCCTCGATAAGCCAGCGTTCAAGCTCTGCCGCCACGGCGGGCGCGGTTTCCGGTTCTTTCAGAAGCCCGGCCTTGCTGATGGCGTCCCGTCCAGCCTCGAATTGTGGCTTGACCAGCAGGACGGCGAGTGCACCCGGCTCGGCAAGTTCGAGTGCCGGGGCAAGAGCAAGCTTCAGCGAAATGAAGGACACGTCCGAAACAATGAAGCCGACCGCTCTTTCATCGATATCCTCGGGCGTCAGAAACCGGGCGTTCAACCCTTCGAGACTGGTGACACGTGGATTGTTTTCGATCCTTGGATGGATTTGCCCGTGGCCGACATCGATGGCGACGACATGGTCTGCCCCGCGCTCCAGCAGCACCTCGGTAAAGCCGCCCGTGGATGCGCCGACATCGAGACAGTCGCGGCCGGAGGGATCGAGGCCGAAATGATCGAGCGCTGCAACAAGCTTGAGCGCGGCGCGCGACACATAGGCCTGCGCCGGGTCGCTGATGGCGATTTCGGCATTTCCGGCCACAGCCTGGCTGGGTTTGGTAACGATCTTGCCGTTGACGCTCACGGTGCCCCGCGACACCGCGTCGCGCGCGCGTGAGCGGCTGGCAAAGTGGCCGAGCGAGACGAGAAGCTGGTCAAGCCGTTCATTTTCAGGTGTTTTGGACATGGTCCCGTGTCAATGACCGCCAAACTTCGCCGATGCAAGCGATTTATCACGCCCTGGCGCCTTCAGCGCCTGCGCGACCGCCCTATGCGGCTTTTGCGCCGCAAAATCCGCATATCAGATTAATCCAATATAAAGGCTTGTATTGCAGGGTGTGGCCAGGCCCGTGCGGCCCTTCGGAACCCGCCATGATGGCATCTTCTCCCAATCCTGAAATTGCGACCTTTGCCGCGCAGCCTCTTGCTCGAAGGCATCGGGTCGCCGAGAGAGTTTGCGATGTCGCTGAAAAATCTCCCCATTAACCTGAAGCTCATAGCCACCTTCTGTGCCTTGATGGGCGTGTGTCTGCTCGCGTCCGCGGTCGTGTACTGGCAAACGCTGGGGAGCGAGCGTGTCGCGATCAAGAACAACCGCACCAACACCATCATGCATGCCGTGGATGGCGCCACCGCCGCGATGCTAGAGCAGGCCGTGAACCAGCGCGGCTTCCTGCTCTTTCGCAGCGACAGCACCTACAATGATGTCTTCGCCCAGCGCGACATTATGCTGAAGAAGCTCAATGAAGCGCGCGCCCTGGCCGTCGGCGAGCCCGAAATTCTGAAATCCATCGACGATATGGAGAAATCAGCAACCGTCTTCTTCAAGGAACTGGCGGAACCCCAGCTCGCTGCCCGCAAGACCACTGAAGCACCGATTTCCGAGATCATCGAAATCGGCCGCAACCAGGCGAAAGGCCAGCTTGACGGCTTCCGCGCGGCCGCTGCCAAAATCAAGGAACAGCTGAACACCCTCTCCACCGGTTATGCGGTCGAGCAGCAGGCTGCTGCGCGCAATCTGGAATATGCGCTTCTGGGCGGCGGCGCCGTTGCCGGCCTTCTTGCTGTGATCCTGATCTGGGCGCTGTCGCGTTCCATCGTGACGCCGATCGTCGGCATGACGGCGGCCATGAGCCGGCTCGCCGATGGCGATCTCACCACGGAAGTTCCCGCAACGGATCGCGGAGACGAAGTCGGCAAGATGGCAAAGGCCGTGATGGTCTTCAAGGAAGCCGGACTTGAGAAAGCCCGCCTTGCCGGCGAGACGGATCGCATGCGCTCCGCAACCGAGGCGGAACGCCGCCGCAACGAGGAAGAAAAGGCGCGCGACGAGGCTGCCAGCGCGTTTGCCAGCGCCGAGCTCGGCAAGGGTCTCGCCGCACTGGCGGATGGCGATCTTTCCTATCGCATCGAAACACCATTTGCGCCTGCGATCGATCCGGTGCGCGTAAACTTCAACAGCGCGGTTGAAAAGTTGCAACAGGCATTGCGTACGGTCGGTGAAAACGCCGCCGCCATCAATGCCGGCGCCGCCGAAATGCTCTCCGCCGCCGACGATTTGTCGCGCCGCACCGAACAGCAGGCGGCCTCCATCGAAGAGACCGCCGCGGCGCTCGAAGAAGTTACCACCACCGTTCGTGATAGCGCCCGCGGTGCGGAAGATGCCGGCAATCTGGTCCAGCGCGCCCGTGCAGGCGCTGAAAAGTCGGGTGTTGTCGTTCGCAAGGCCGTCGCCGCGATGCGCGAAATCGAAAAATCGTCTGGCGAAATCGGCAATATCATCGGCGTTATCGATGACATCGCCTTCCAGACCAATCTGCTCGCGCTGAACGCTGGTGTGGAAGCGGCCCGCGCCGGTGATGCCGGCAAGGGTTTTGCGGTGGTTGCGCAGGAAGTTCGCGAACTGGCGCAGCGCTCGGCCAATGCCGCCAAGGAAATCAAGACACTGATCGGCGCCTCCAGCCAGCAGGTGGAAAACGGCGTCAATCTCGTTGACGAAACCGGCAAGGCTCTCGAGCTCATCGTGTCGGAAGTCGAAGAGATCAACGCCCATGTGAGCGCAATCGTCGTTGCCGCCCGCGAACAGGCGACGGGCCTTCAGGAGATCAATACGGCCGTCAATACAATGGATCAGGGCACGCAGCAGAATGCGGCCATGGTGGAACAGCAGACCGCTGCCAGCCATTCGCTGGCCCGCGAAGCGCAGGCGCTGAACAGCCTGCTTGGCCAGTTCAACATGGGCGGCGCCCGGATGGCCGTTGCAAGTGCCGGTAACGGTGCCGGCGGATATTCCGCTCCGCGCCAGACTTCGGCCAAGCCTGCCTTCCAGCCTGCGTCTGCCGCGCCGGTCCGCAAGGCTCCAGTCAAGTCCGCCTCCGCAACCGCAAGGCCCGTCGCATCACCCGCCCGCGCACTCGGCCAAAGCCTCGCCCGCGCCTTCGGCGGCGGCTCAGAAGCGCCGGCTGCCAAGGAGCAGGACTGGACGGAGTTTTGAGCGCGGCTTCAGATTGAACCGACGGATCGGGGGCCGAAAGGCCCCCGTTTTGTGTCGGCATTTTCAAATTGAAGGTCATTAGGCGCGCTGTTGCCGGAACATCCGTGCAAAGAAAATCTCATCCGACAGGCGATGAAGCAGGGCAGCGATGACTGCGGTGGCGGCGACAGCGAAAACGAGGCGCCCGAGAAGCACGCCATAGACATCCGCGCCGAGCGACATCACGACGAGCGTGTCCTCAATCACGCTATGGGCAAACCCCATGAGGACGCAGGACAAAAACACCTGCCGGGGTGATATCGCCCCCGATTGCGCCTCGCGGATCAGGAAACCCGCACCATAGGAAATGCCGAGGAACAATCCGATAGCCGTGAGATGTTCGGCCTCACCGCGAATGCCCGCAAGACGCAGGAGGGGCGACAGAGCTTTCATCATCAATGCCAGAAGGCCGGTGAGCCTCAGGAGTTCAAGCCCAAAAGAAAGGGCGAGAAGGATGACGAGCATCCAGAGCATTGTTTCACCGAGACCAAGAAAATAGGCGGGCCAATCGGACGAAGCACTCATCGCAATCCAGACAGGACTTACCGGGCCTGATAACCAGCCTGTCCCTTGCAGAAGCTGGTGCAGGAGAAAGGCATAGATCAACCCGCTACCGACACGCAGCGTCGTGGTGATCAGCACGCCCGGGCCGGCCTTTTCGATGATCTTCTGTTCGATGGGCAGACCATGGGCGAACAGGATGAGCGCCGAAAAGACGGTGATATCCGCAGAGGTTAGCGAAGATGCGGGGACAAGCGTGAAGATGAGCGGCACGGCCCCCCAGATACCGATCAGCATCGCAGTCAGCCATGCGAGACCAAGTTCCGGCGGCAGGCCGATGAGGCTCATGACCGGCGCAAAAGCGGGCGCCACGGCTTCGATCGCTCCCATCCGCGACAGCACTTCGGTTGCAATCGCAATCGGAACGGTGATGCGCAAGAGGAGCCAGTAGATGACAAACGTTTCCCGCATTGTCTTCCAAAGCAGCGGTATTAGTGACATGTGAACCTCTCCGAGACCTGTTCCCATTCACTAACCGCAGCCCATTCGCATTTGCGGTCAAAGATTGCAGCTTTATGCAATTTTATTGCAAAGATGATGTTGGACGATAGGATGCGGTTCATGGATCGGATCGACCGAAAATTGCTCAATCTTTTGCAGAGTGATGCATCACGTACCAATGTGGAGATGGCCGATGCGGTGGGCCTGTCCGCGTCGAGTTGCCTGCGGCGCGTCCAGCGGCTGCATAACTCGGGTGTCATTGATCGTATCGTGGCCATTCTCAACCCGGCAAAGGCGGGACGCGTCCTCAAGGCGTTAGTGACCGTGGAGCTGAAACAGCACGGAGAGCAGCAGATGCGCCGCTTTCTGGACCTTGCGAGCGCTGAGGAAGCGGTCTCGCATGCCTACGCGGTGACCGGCGAAACAGACGTGGTGCTGATGCTGCGGCTGCGCGATATGGAAGAATATGACGCCCTCTGTGACCGGTTGTTCCGCGACCAGAATAATGTAGCGCGCTTTTTTACGATGGTCGTTATCAAGACGGCGAAAGAGGAAACAGCCATCAGGATTTGAAACCGGTGGCATACAGCGGGGAATGCCTTTTAATTTCAAGGAACCAAAGGGATATGAGATGGCGGCTCGCGTTAAGTTAAGGCTCTTGGAGGGTGCCTACGGGGTGGCCCGGCTTCCTGCCGATGCATCCATTCCAGCCTGGGCCGATGGTACAGGTTTTCTCAGTATCAGCCGGACCGATGATGAGCTTTCCGTCGTCTGCCGCCAGGAGCGTATCCCTCAGGATGTCAAGGCCGACACCGGCTGGAATTGCCTCAAACTTCAGGGCCCGTTCGCCTTTGATGAGACCGGCATCGTGCTTTCGGTGATCGAACCGCTATCGACCAATGACATCGGGATATTCGTTGTTTCGACTTTCGATGGCGATCACCTGCTGGTGAAATCGAAAGATCTGGAGAGAACGTTTGAACTGCTGGCAAATGCAGGTCATTCGATCGTTTGATGATCCGACCGCATTGGGTGCCAGACGGAAATATCGCGCGGCGCTTCCAACAGAGCGGGCAGGGCATCGTGCCATACCTGCCGATAGGGCCGGTGGATCTGAACGTCGATGACGTCCTGATGGTCACTCCAGGTCTCATGCAGCAGGAACCGGTTCTCGTTTTCGCCATCCCGGTGCAGGGTTGCGTTCACGAAGGTCTTTTCGTGCCGCATGGCGTCGAGCAGCGCGTTCAGCAATTCGAGAAAACGCTCGCGCTGGCTGGGGCGCACCTGAAAGCCGATGAGATAGGTGGTGTGCACGGTTCTTACTCCCCGGGACTTTGCAGCAGTGCCGCGCGGGTCGCCGCGTCGGCGGGGTAGAAACACTCCAGCACCAGTTCGGACAGCGTGACGTCTGTGGCCGTTCCGAAAACCGTGGTGGTTGAAATGAAGCTCAATATGCCGCCCGAAGACGCATCACGAAGCTGGAGCGGTATGGCCAGAGGGTCGGCCCCGGTCGCATGGGGCGAGGCCTTTGGCGCGGGATAGGCCGCAAGCTCCGCATGTAGCCGGGAAAGCACCTCGTCCCCCGTCTCTTCGACCTGACGGCCAAGGCGTTCCAGCAGATGATGACGCCATTCGGCAAGATTGACGATGCGCGAACTCAGGCCCTGCGGATGCAGGCTCACCCTCAAGGCGTTGAGCGGCGGGCGAAGCAGCTCTTCTGAAACGCCGGCCAGAAGCGACGTGATCGCGCCATTGGCGAGAACGACGTTCCAGTGCCGATCAACGGCAAGGGCGGGGAAGGGCATATGCCCGTGCACCACGGTTTCGACCGCCTGCCGGGCCGCCGCCATATCGGGCGCGTCCATCGGCCGTTCGGAATGAACAGGCGCATAACCCGCCGCCAGCATCAGCCGGTTGGCGGCGCGGGCGGGCATGGAAAGCCGCTCGGCCAGCCTCTCCAGCATGTCGCGACTGGGGGAGGAGCGCCCGCTTTCCACAAAACTCAGGTGACGCGTGGATATTTCAGCCTCCACGGCCAGATCGAGCTGGCTCAATCTGCGGCGGGCTCGCCATTCCTTCAGCAGCTGGCCGACATGTTCTCGATGATGTGTCATGCCCCGCAGCCTAGCAGAAGATATCGCCGATGCGATTACCTCAGAGGTAATTGTTCCGCTTCCCGACCCCCGGCATGTTTGGTCCGTCAACCACAAGGAGCGCAATCATGACGCAGCATCTCGCAATCGCCGAAACCTATCTCGCAGTCTGGAACGAAGAAGACGGCGAACGCCGCAAGCTGATGGTAAACAAGGCATGGGCCGAAACCGCCCGTTATATCGATCCCTTGATGCAGGGCGAGGGCCGGAAGGGGATCACCGCCATGATCGAGGCGGCGCGGCAGAAATTTCCTGGATATCGCTTCGTGCTGACCGGCACCCCTGACGGACACGGCGATTTTACCCGTTTCTCATGGCGTCTGGTTTCGCCTGACGGCGACGACGTCGCTGGCGGCACCGATATCGTCAGCCGCGATGCCGACGGCCGGATAGACAGTGTCGTCGGTTTTCTTGATGCCACGGCGGCATAAAACCAGTGACGAGGGGCGGGACCAAATGCCCGCCTGCTTCTCCTCGGACAGCGTGCTTCAGCCTGCAAATCCGACACCGGCCTGACGCTGGCCGAGTGCATTAAACACGGTGGAAACGATGCCGGCGCGGTCGAGGCCGGCATTGGCATACATGGTCTCGGGCCTGGCCTGTTCCACCCATTGATCGGGCAGGGTTAGGGTGCGGACCTTCGGGCCATGGTCGAGCAGGCCCGCGCTCGCCATGAAATGCAGCACATGTGCTCCAAAGCCGCCAACGGAACCTTCCTCGATCGTCACCAGAACCTCGTGATGGGCGGCAAGCTGGCGGATGAGGTCGAGATCGAGCGGCTTGGCAAAGCGCGCATCGGCAACCGTCGTCGAAAGTCCGGCGGCATCGAGGTCTTCGGCAGCCGCCAGGCATTCCGCAAGCCGCGTGCCGAAGGAGAGCAGCGCAACCTTGGTGCCTTCCTTGATGATGCGGCCCTTGCCGATCTGGAGAATCTCGCCGCGCGCGGGCATCTCGACGCCAACACCTTCTCCGCGCGGATAACGGAAGGAAATCGGGCCTTCGTCATAGGCCGCTGCCGTGCGGACCATATGTTTCAGTTCGGCCTCGTCAGACGCCGCCATCACCACCATGCCGGGCAGGGTGGCAAGGAAAGTGGTGTCGAAGGAGCCGGCATGGGTCGGGCCATCGGCACCGACGAACCCGGCGCGGTCGATGGGGAAACGCACGGGCAGGCTCTGGATCGCCACGTCATGCACCAACTGGTCGTAACCGCGTTGCAGGAAAGTGGAATAAAGCGCGCAGAACGGCTTGTACCCGTCAGCCGCAAGTCCGGCCGCAAAGGTGACGGCGTGCTGTTCGGCAATGCCGACATCGAAGGTGCGGGCCGGGAAAAGCTCGGCCATCTTGTCGAGGCCGGTGCCGTTGGGCATGGCCGCCGTTACACCGATGATCTTGTCGTCGAGGGTCGCTTCCTGGATCAGGGCCTCGGCAAAGACGCTGGTGTAGCTCGGCGCATTCGGCTTGGCTTTCGCCTGCGCGCCGGTGATGACGTCGAACTTGTTGACGCCGTGATATTTGTCCGCTGCCGCTTCCGCCGGGGCGTAACCCTTGCCCTTCTGCGTCACCACATGGATGAGGACGGGGCCTTTCTGGTTGTCGCGCACATTGCGCAGCACCGGCAGCAGGTGATCGAAGGAATGACCGTCGATAGGCCCGATGTGATAAAAGCCGAGCTCCTCGAACAGGGTGCCGCCGGTCACATAACCGCGCGCATGGGTTACGGCGCGGGTAATGGCGCGGTCGATGGTCTTGCCGAGATAGGCCGTCAGTTTCTTGCCGAAATCACGGAAGCCCATATAGGTGCGGCCGGAGGCAAGACGTGCCAGATAGGCACTCATAGCGCCGGTCGGCGGTGCAATCGACATGTCGTTGTCGTTCAAGATGACGATCAGCCGCGCATCGAGCGCGCCGGCATTGTTGAGCGCCTCAAACGCCATGCCGGCAGACATGGAACCGTCACCGATGACAGCGATCACCTTGCGGTCGCTGCCATCGAGACCCGCCGCCACCGCCATGCCGAGACCGGCGGAAATGGAGGTGGAAGAGTGACCGGCGCCGAAATCATCATATTCGCTTTCGGCCCGCCGGGTGAAACCGGAAAGCCCGTTTTCCTGGCGCAGCGTGCGGATGCGATCACGCCGGCCGGTCAGGATCTTGTGCGGATAACATTGATGGCCAACATCGAAGATCAGCCGGTCTTCCGGCGTATTGAATACTTTGTGGATGGCAATCGTCAGTTCCACGACGCCAAGGCCGGCACCCAGATGGCCGCCGGTCTTCGACACGGCGTCAATCATCTCGTCGCGCAGTTCCCTGGCCAATTCCGGCAGGTCGCGATCGTCGATCTCCTTGAGATCGGAGGGAAAATTCACCCGGTCAAGCAATGGTGTCTGTGGCATTCCGGTCAATCGTTCGGCCTTTTCTGGTGGTCCCCGGGCGGCGCGTGAGAACGTCCTTCGTCGCGAAAGCCGTCGGGTGAGCCATGCATGTCGTATACTTCTATAGAATTTCAACCTTCCGGCAAAGGGACAAACTCTTCTTCGTCACCGGGAACGATGTCGAAGCGACCTGTTCTCCACTCCTGTTTGGCCTGCTCTATGCGTTCTTTTGATGACGAAACGAAGTTCCACCAGATGTAACGGCGCTCATTCAGTGCTGCCCCGCCAAAGATCATGATGTGACAGCCATTGCTGCCGGCCTGCAGTGTGATGTCGTCGCCGGGCCGGAAAACGAGCAGCTGGTCGGCGGCGAAGATATCGCCGGCCACATCCAGCGAACCGGACAGAATATAGATCGCCCGCTCTTCATGATCGGCGGAGAAGGGGAACTTTATGCCCGGCTCCAGGGTCAGGTCGACATACAGCGTGTCGGTAAAGGCCGAAACGGGGGAGGTGAGGCCTTCGAATTCGCCGATCACCACCCGGCCGGATGCGCCCTTGATATCGATCAGCGGCATCTCTTCTTTCGCGGTGTGCGCAAAAGCCGGGTCGATTTCCTCCATATGATCGGGCAGGGCAAGCCAGGTCTGCAGGCCGGACATGGACAGCGGATGGCCGCGCAGGTTTTCCGGCGTGCGTTCCGAATGCACGATGCCGCGCCCGGCCGTCATCAGGTTGATGTCGCCGGGGCGAATGACAAGCTCGGTGCCGAGACTGTCGCGATGCTTGATTTCGCCGTCGAACAGATAGGTCACCGTGGAAAGCCCGATATGCGGGTGCGGCTTGACGTCGAGCGCCTCACCCGCCTTCAGGATCGCCGGCCCCATGCGGTCAAAAAAGATGAACGGGCCGACAAGCCGCCGCTGCCGGGTCGGCAGCGCCCGGCGCACGGCAAAACCGCCAATGTCGCTGGTGCGCGGAATGATGAGGTTCTCGATGGCGTCGCAGGCAAAGGCATCGCCCGCGACGGGGTCGTTGCCGGGAAAGAAGGACATGGTCAGCTCCTCGTATTGTTACGCGGAAGCTTAACACGAATGGAACGGGACGGGAGCGCTGTAATGATGAACGCAGCGTCACACCGTTCAACAGGACGTGTTTATTCCCCGTCGAGCGGCTCCACACCCTGCGGCTTGCCTGCGCGGTCGAGACGGATCTTCTCGATGCGCTTTTCGGCAGCGTTCAGCAGCGTTTCGCAATGCTTCTTCAGGGCTTCGCCGCGCTCATAGATGGCGATGGATTCGTCCAGCGCCACGTCTCCGCGTTCCAGGCGTGCGACAATGCTTTCCAGCTCGGCGACGGCTTTTTCGAACGAATAACCGCTGACATCGGCTGTGTTGGCATTTTCCGTCATGTTCAACCCTTCATCATTCTCAAGATATGCATGGCTGCCGATTCCGCCAGCCCTTCCAGATCATAACCGCCTTCCAGCAGGCTGACGACCCGGTTCGATGTGTATTTATCCGCCATCTCCAGAAGCCGGCCCGTCGCCCAGTCGAAATCCTCTCCCACCAGATTGATCTGCGCGAGCGGATCGCGGTGATGCGCGTCGAAACCGGCAGAGATGAGAATGAGATCAGGCGAAAAATCCGCAATCGCCGGCAGCACGCGCGATTTGAAGGCCTCGCGAAAATGCTCGCTACCGGTATTGGGCGAAAGCGGCGCGTTGACGATGTTGTTCTTCACGCCGGTTTCGTTCTTGTCACCGCTCCACGGGTAAAGCGGCATCTGGTGGGTGGAGCAGAACAGCACGGATGTGTCGTTCCAGAAGATATCCTGCGTACCGTTGCCGTGATGCACGTCCCAGTCGATGATGGCGATACGCTCCGCGCCGTGCGCCTTCTGCGCATGGCGGGCGGCAATCGCCACATTGTTGAACAGACAGAAACCCATGGCCTTGGCGGTCTCGGCATGGTGGCCGGGCGGGCGGGATGCGACGAAGACGTTGTCGGCGGCACCGGTAAACACGTCATCCACGGCCGCCATGGCGGCGCCGATGCCGGTCAGCGCAGCCTGAAGGCTTTTGGGGGAGAGATAGGTGTCGGACTCGATCCGGTTGATCTCACCGTCCTCTTCGGGAACCTGCCGCATCACGGCAAGAAGATGCTCTTCCGGATGGGCCAGCAGCACCGCGTCTTCATTCGCCTGCGGCGCTTCCTTCCGGTCCAGCCGCTCGAAATTCGGATGTTCAAGCGCGATGTTCAGCGACCGCAGGCGGTCTGGCCGCTCGGGATGGCCGGAAGGCGTGATATGCTCAAGGAAGATCGGATGTTCGTAAAGTCGGGTCGCCATTCTTTCCTCCCTGAGACTTCAATCAGGCGCGCTGCGGCAGAAGCGGATAACCGGCCATCACCGCACGGCCGGCAAGGGCGGCAAGAACGGCTTTCAGCGCATCGCCGGGAATGAAGGCGAGCGAACCCATGAAAGCCTTTTCAAAACCGAGTCCCACGACGACAGCCAGATAGGAGATGCCGAAAGCATAAAGCACCACCACGCCGCCGATCAGGCTGGCGATGAAGAAACCGACGCCCTGTGCCAAAGCCGACTGGCCACGATGGACGAATTTTTCCGAGAGGAAACCGGTGACGAAAGCGGCTGCGATCCAGCCGATCAGGAAGCCCGTTGTCGGTGTCGTAAAGATCGAAAGGCCGCCGCGTCCGCCCGAGAGCACCGGCAGGCCGATGGCAGCGATCAGGATCGTCAGCAGAACCGCAAGCGTGCCACGCTTTGCGCCCAGCACCACACCGGCCAGCATCACGCCGAGCGACTGCGCGGTGATCGGCACGGGAATGAAACCAAGCGTGATGGGCGGCAAAAGACCAAGCGCAATGATGATGGCGGAAAAAAGAGAAATCAAAACAAGATCGCGGGTCGTCATGACACTAAAAACTCCTGAAGATTATATGCCTGTCAGCTTTGGCCTCTGAAACCGCGGGCGTCAATGGCGTCGGCAATGGCATCGGCATCCTTCAACGTCATAATGACGAGCGGCACGACGATCGTCGCCATCCGCACGGGCAGGCCACGGGCGCGATGTGCATCACGCACCGCGTGGTAACGGTTGACGATTTCAGGCACGAAGCGCACCACCAGCCCGACGGCAAGCCCGATATCGGCGGCCTTGAGCAGCCCCAACCTTTCCAGAGGCCCCGCAGCGAGCGTGATTTCGTCCATGAACTGCGAGATGCTGACGGTGATGGTGACGGCGGTCGCAAGCAGCGCGAGTGCCGTGAGGCGCAAAAGATTGACACTCGCATCATTGACGGGAAGCAGGAGATAGCTGAAGGCGGCCACGAGGAAGATCGTCAGCATCACCGGCCGCAGCCGCAGGGCGATGTCGCGCAGGGGCAGGCGCGTCGCGCTGAGAACGCCGGCAGCCAGAACGGTCGCGGCAACAAGCGCCGCGAGATCGCGGGTGAGAAAGAGCGCGATGCTGAAGCCCATGAGCGTCAGGAGTTTGAGGCGCGGTGAGACGCGGTAGAGCCAACCGGTTCCGTCGACATGCAGCGATTTCATCGCAATGCCACCTCCAGATAGTGCGCGACCGCTTCTTCGGGCGGGGCATCAGCGATCAATGCCCCCTCGTGAAACACCAGCACGCGATCGAAGCCGGTAAGGAGCGGCAGATCGTGGGTGATGACAACAAGCGCCTGCGGCAGCGCCGCCATGGTTTTCTCCACGATGGCCCGGTTCTTGAGATCGAGCTGATTGGTCGGCTCGTCGAGAATGAGGATTTGCGGTTGGGTGACGAGAAGCGCTGCGAGCGCCGAAAGCTGCAATTCGCCGCCGGAAAGCTCATGCGCGCGCCTTTCCTCCAGATGCGCAATGCCGAGCCGGGATAGAACGGCCTTCACTCTTCTTTCCGTCTCGGTCTTGCTCAGTCCGAGCCGTTTCAGGCCGAAGGCGACATCGTCACGGACGATGGGCAGGATGATCTGGTTTTGCGGGTTCTGGAAGATGAAACCGACCATCTGCAAGACAGCCCTGGCATCGGTCACGGTATCCAGGCCGTTGACCGTCACTTTCCCCGCGTCCGGCTTGTTCAGCCCGTTGATCAGCCGCGCGAACGTCGTTTTGCCCGATCCGTTAAGGCCAATCACGCCGATTCGCCGCTCCGACAATGTCAATGACAGCGGTTGCAGCACCTGCCGGCCTTCGAAAACGACACTGGCGGCGTTAAAACGGATTTCCAAGTCTCTATCCTCGCGCTCGTTGCCGGTTCTATACCGCTTCATCGACAGAAGTAAAACAAGGAACAAAAAAAGAACATTGCAATCGCAAAAAAGCCGTTCTACCTTCGGTCGTATGATGGTCAAGGTTTCGAACGAGGTGGCAAGGCGGATTTTTCTGGCGCGGCAGGGGCTTTCCTCACCGCCCGGCAAGGCGCTTTCCAAAGAAGGGCTGCTGCAGCTCATCACCGATCTGGGTTTCGTACAGGTGGACAGCATCGGCACGGTGGAGCGCGCCCACCACCAGATCATCTTCTCCCGCAACCAGACCTACAGGCGCGGCCATCTGACGGCGCTGCTGGAAAAGGACCGGGCGCTTTTCGAACACTGGACGCATGACGCCTCCATTGTGCCGACGCAATTTTACCCCTATTGGAAACACCGCTTCCGCCGCCGCGAACCGATCATTCAGGAGCGCTGGCGCAAATGGCACGGCGAGGGCTTCGATGCGGCTTTCGGCGAAACGCTGGAGCGAATCGCCGCCACCGGTCCGGTTTTGGCGCGTGAACTGAAGGAGGAGGGGCACCAGTCCGGCGGCTGGTGGAACTGGCATCCCTCCAAGACCGCACTCGAATATCTCTGGCACACTGGCAAGCTCGCAATATCAGGCCGTGTGAACTTCCAGAAGGTCTATGACCTGGCCGAACGCGTCATTCCGGGCGAACATCACGAAACCGAAGTGGCGCACGACCAATTCATCGACTGGGCCTGCCGCGAGGCACTGAAACGGCTGGGGTTCGCCACCCACGGCGAAATCGCCGCGTTTTTCGATCTTGTGACGCCGCAGGAGGCGAGGGACTGGGTCAAAAGCCATCGCGACGAACTCTGCGAGGTCTCGCTTCTGTCCGTTGACGGCGAAACGGCCCGCCCGTCCTACGCTTTTGCCGATTTCACCGCTGACCTGACGGACGTGCCCGAACCATCGTCCCGCATCCGTGTCCTGAGCCCATTCGATCCGCTGCTGCGCGACCGCAACCGCACCGAACGGCTCTTTGGCTTTTATTACCGGATCGAGGTCTTCGTGCCGGAGCCGAAACGGCAATATGGCTATTATGTTTTCCCGCTTCTGGAAGGCGACCGTCTGATCGGCCGCATCGACATGAAGGCGGAGCGAAAAGGCAGCACGCTGGATGTGCGTCGCCTGTGGCTCGAGCCCGGCGTGCGCGCTTCCGCCGGACGGCTGGAAAAGCTCGACGCGGAACTATCGCGGCTGGCAAAGTTTACTGGCGTGGAGCGCGTGAATTATCTGGAGGGGTGGCGGGAGGAGTAGGTCGGTCGCCCAGGATATTGTGAGAGGCGCGCGTCCGGACACCTTACCCTCGCTCTTGAGGAGCAGCGGCGTTGCGGCATATTTCTTCTCCCCGGCGGGGAGAAGGTGGCCCGAAGGGTCGGGTGAGGGGGCAACGCCAGAGATGAAGCGAGAGCTTGCACCCTTATCCCGCTGCCGCGGACTTCTCGCCTGCGGGGAGAATGCCGCACCCGCTCGCCTCACGATTACGCGATGGGACTAGGCAAAAACCCAAAGCTCACCCTATATCCGTCGCCGAAATCTGGATGCCGAAACCTTCCAGCCCGACATAGTGGCGCTCACGCGTTGTCATCAGTTTGATGGAGCTGATACCGAGATCTTTCAGGATTTGCGCGCCAAGGCCGATTTCAAGCCACTCATTCTCGCGCGAACGGGCCTGGGCGTGCGCTTCATCGGGGTCGCGTGCCTTGCGCCGTCCGGCGACCTGGCCAACGCCAACGGAGCCTTCACGCAGGTAAACGATGACGCCGCGGCCTTCCTCGGCTATTTTTTGCATGTAATGCCGCACCGGCTGGCGATCGCCGAACACGTCGTCGGCGACGTTTTCCGGGTGAAGGCGAACGGGAATGTCGACGCCATCCCTGATGTCACCGAAAATAACAGCCATATGCTGCATCGGGTCCCAGGGCAGGGAATAGGTCTGCGCCTTGGCCGGCCCGAAGGGCGTTTCGATGGTGAAGGAGGATTCCATCTCCACCAGCGTTTCCTTGCGCTGGCGATAAGCGATGAGATCGGCGACCGACACGTGTTTCATGCCGTGTTTTTCGGCGAAATCCAAAACCTGAGGGCCACGCATCACCGTACCGTCGTCATTCACCAGTTCGCTGATGACGCCGATGGGCGGAAGGCCTGCGAGCCGGCAGAGATCGACCGCTGCTTCGGTATGGCCGGAGCGCATCAGCACGCCGCCCTCGCGGGAAATCAGCGGGAAAATATGGCCGGGACGGGTGAAATCGGAAGCGCCGACATTGGGGTTCGCAAGATTGCGAACGGTCAGCGTGCGGTCATCGGCGGAAATGCCTGTCGTCGTGCCATGCTTGAAATCGACGCTGACGGTGAAGGCTGTGGTATGGGCGCTGTCATTTTCCGCCACCATGGCGTTGAGGTTCAGCCGCTTGGCCTCCTCGCGCGGCATGGGGGCGCAAACGATGCCTGACGTGTGACGCACGATCAGCGCCATTTTCTCGGGCGTGCAGTGAACCGCTGAAATGATCAGGTCGCCTTCGTTCTCGCGGTCGTCATCATCGGTCACGACGACGATTTCGCCGGCTTCGAAAGCGCGGATGGCGTCGACGACGCGTTTCTGATCATAGGCCATGGTGGTCCCCCCTTTATTTCAGTCGGCCGGTCTGGCCGCGGTCCCTCAGGTAATGGTCGGCAACGGTGCAGGCGATCATCGCTTCACCGATCGGAACGGCCCGGATGCCAACGCAGGGGTCGTGGCGACCCTTGGTGCGAACATCGACATTATTGCCGTCGGTATCGATCGACAGGCGCTCCGTCAGGATAGAGGATGTGGGCTTGATGGCGAAGCGGGCGATAACAGGTTCGCCGGTCGCAATCCCGCCCAGGATGCCGCCCGCATGGTTGGACAGAAAGATCGGCTTGCCGTCATTGCCCATGCGCATCTCGTCGGCATTTTCTTCGCCGGAAAGCTCGGCAGAGGCAAAGCCCTCGCCGATCTCCACGCCCTTGACGGCGTTAATCGACATCAGGTTGGAGGCGATATCCTGGTCGAGCTTGGCATAGATTGGCGCGCCGATGCCGGCGGGAACGCCTTCCGCGACCACTTCGACCACGGCGCCGATGGAGGAGCCGGCCTTGCGGATGCTGTCGAGGTATTCTTCCCAGACCGGCACCATTTCGGGGTCCGGGCAGAAGAACGGGTTCTGGTCGACCTGATCCCAATCCCAGTTTTCGCGGTTGATTTTGTGCTTGCCGATCTGCACCAGCGCGCCGCGCACATTGAGACTGGGCACCACCTTGCGGGCAATTGCGCCCGCAGCGACACGCGCTGCCGTTTCACGCGCCGACGAGCGGCCGCCGCCACGATAATCGCGAATGCCGTATTTCAGGTCATAGGTGAAATCCGCATGGCCGGGGCGGAAGCGCTTGGCGATCTCGCCATAATCCTTGGAGCGCTGGTCGGTATTTTCGATCAGCATCGAAATCGGCGTGCCTGTCGTGATCATCGTGTCGCCGTCCCCATCCAGCATCACGCCGGAAAGCACCTTGACGATGTCATCCTCGCGGCGCTGGGTCACGAAACGGCTTTGCCCCGGTTTGCGCTTGTCCATCCAGTGCTGCACCTCGGAAAGGGTGAAGCGGAGGCCGGGCGGGCATCCATCCAGCACACAGCCGAGCGCCGGCCCGTGGCTTTCTCCCCAGGTGGTAACGCGAAAAAGATGACCGAAACTGTTATGCGACATAATTCTCAAACCGGAAAGCGGGGCACCTGTGGACGGCGCCGTTTGAAACAAGCGGATTTGTCTTAGTGGAAAATCCGGTCAAGACAAAAGCCTTTCTTTCATAGCCCGCTGGATAACAAGGCACGGCGCGGGCCACGACTTCACCAGAGGCGAGATGCGACAGCCCTGACGGGAAGACATGCAGCTTGATTCGAGCTCGTCTGCGGGTTCCGGAAATGACGATTTTGTAAAGCCGCGGCTGTTTTCCACCGCAATCAATGGTTTTCCAGCATTGCCGGAAAATGCGGTGTAGAAATCACTAACGGCTTGAACAGGATTTGAAATCCGTTCATCAATTGGGCTGAAAATGTCATGGTTGCGGGCAATTTCCGCCACATTCGAAAGGCAATTCTTCATGCATGTAAAGTTTTCACGCAAATCCACGAAAGCTAGATCGATGCGTATGATGATTGCCGCCCTTCTGGCCACCGCCAACCTCCTGATGCCGATCAACAGCTTCGCCCAGAGCGTGGACGTGGAAGGCACGATCAGCAAGATCGATGCGAATGGCCTCAGCATTACGCTGAGCGACGGCAAGACCTACCGCGTGCCGGAAGAATTCAATTTCGAAGGGCTGAAAGCGGGCGTGAAGGTCGTGGTTTTCTACACGGAAGTGGATGGCAAGCGCGTGGTCGACGATCTGCAGGTTGTTGAGTAAGCACCAGCCCCTCACGCCAAAACCTTCGTTGTGAAATGAGCGGATGCCTCTTGTTTCTTCTCCCCGCCGGGGAGAAGGTCGCGGCAGCGGGATGAGGGTGCGAGGGTGCGGACTATAGCTATCGTTGCCCCCTCATCCGACCCTTCGGGCCACCGTCTCCCCGGCGGGGAGAAGAAATAAGCGGCGGCCTTTGCGCCAAATATACGGGCTGCTCGAGTAGGACGATGCAGAGGGTTATGCCCCGTGATCTCTCACAAAATCCACTCCGCACTATTCCTGTCGATCTCGACCTTCAAAATCCGGTCCTGCGGAATTTGCGTTCTCGATGCCTCGTCCTTGTCCATGCCGGATACCAGCCGGAAGATCGAGCGGATGACGCCGCCGTGGCAGACGCAGATTGTCTGCCTGTCCACGGAGGAGAGCCATGCGCCGATGCGCCAGGAGAGGATTTCGTAGCTTTCGGCATCCTGGCCAGGGGGGATGAAGTCCCACTTGTTGGCCTTGCGCGCCTTTACGCGGTCCGGGAATTCCTTCTTGAGCTCGGGCAGGGTCTGCCCCTCCCAGTCGCCAAAGGAAACCTCGATCAGGCGATCATCGGTGCGGTATCCCGTGGGATCGAGGCCCATCGCGCCGCGCATCAACTCCATTGTCTCGCGCGTGCGCCCGAGCGGGCTTGCCACGTAGTCGAAGTCTTTTGCCGTCTCGCCGAGAAGGCGGGAAAGGATGAGGCCGTTGCCGACCGCCTGCTGGCGGCCGAAATCATTGAGCGGAATGTCTTTCTGACCCTGAAGCCGGCGTATCGCATTCCAGTCCGTTTGTCCGTGCCGGATCACATAGACGAGCAAGGCGATACCCCTGTTTCAAGCCGTTCCCGAAATGGTCAGTCCTTGACCACCGAAATATCAGGCGCGTCCACCGCCTTCATGCCGATCGTGTGATAACCCGAATCGACATGGTGGATTTCGCCGGTCACGCCGGTCGAAAGGTCGGACAGCAGATAAAGCGCCGACTTGCCGACTTCTTCGATGGAGACTGTACGCTTCAGCGGCGCATTATATTCGTTCCACTTCAGAATGTAACGGAAATCGCCGATGCCGGAAGCGGCCAGCGTCTTGATCGGGCCGGCGGAAACGGCGTTGACGCGAATGCCGCGATTGCCGAGGTCGACCGCGAGGTAACGCACGCTCGCCTCGAGTGCAGCCTTGGCCACGCCCATGACGTTGTAGTTCGGCATGACCTTTTCGGCGCCGTAATAGGTGAGCGTCACGATCGAGCCACCGTCATTCATGACGGGCTCCGCCCGCTTGGCAACGGCGGCCAGCGAGAAGACGGAGATGTCCATGGTGCGGTTGAAGTTGTCGCGGCTGGTATCGAGGTAACGGCCGGTCAGCTCGTCCTTGTCGGAAAAAGCAATCGCGTGCACGACGAAGTCGATCTTGCCCCAATGCTTTTCCAGCGCGGCAAAAACCGCATCAATCGTCTCGAGATCGGTCACATCGCAATGGCCGGCCATGAAGGCGCCGAGTTCCTGTGCCAGCGGCTCGACGCGCTTCTTGAGCGCATCGCCCTGCCAGGTGAGTGCGAGTTCCGCGCCAGCGTCCGCACATGCCTTGGCAATGCCCCAAGCGATTGAGCGGTTGTTGGCGACACCCATGATGAGGCCGCGTTTGCCAGCCATAAGGCCGGATGCCTGAGCCATTTTATGCTCCCTGATACTTTCGATTGATCCTGCCTATGGCATAGGCTGCAATCCTGTTCAAGATTGCCAAAGATCATCAACTGTTAGGGAGCGTAACAAAGGGTGCGTTGTCCCGGCTATTCGCAAAACTTTCACAAATAAAGGCCTTCGCGCATGTGGCGCATCAGGTCGGTTACCTTTTCATCCGGTTTCTCGTGCAGGACGATGCGCAATTCGATGACGAGATCGCCCGAGCCACCCTTGCCGTCGGCAAGGCCCTTGCCAGCAAGCCGGAGGGCGCGGTCCGAGCCTGACCAGGCCGGAATGGTGATGGTTTCTTCGCCGAGCGGCGTCACGACCTTCGCGTCGCACCCCAGAACCGCATCGCTGAGCGAAATGGCAAGCGTCGTGTGAATATCGAAGCCACGCAGCGAAAACACATCGTCGCGCGCGGCAAGCAACGTGACTGCAAGATCGCCGCGCGCAATGTTGGGGAGCTTCAGCCCCTGTCCCTTCAGCCGCACAACATGGCCATCGGTCATCCCGGGCTCGAGCTGGAACCGGACGTCCCGCTCGTCGGCAAGAGAAACGGTAATCCACTTCTTCTCGAGCAGATCTGCAACCGTAACGATGGCTTCTGCGGTGATGTCAGGCACTTTTTCCGGAGCCGGCTGCGGCGCACGGAACCGCCGCACCAGCGCGCTGAAAAGATTGGCAGCGAGCGAGGCGGGCGCAGTCTTGTCATCGCCAGTGGCTGTGGCTGCGGGCATATCGCCTTTCGCAGCGCTCGCGGCCGCCTTTGCGGCTTCCGCTGCCTGCTGCACCTTGGGATCATTCTGGGCGTCTGCGCCGAAGATGCGCTCGACGATGTCTTCGGCGCTTTCCGGTTTGCTATCGGCTTTGTGGCCGGTCTGCGCCCGGTTGCGGGCGTCCGCGCGGGCCAGTTCCTCCATCAGCTTTTCGGCGGCCTTGGCACGTTCGGCAGCCTCGCGCGCGGCTTCCCGCTGCTGCATGATGGTTTCGCCGGCCTTTTTCTTTTCCGCTGCCTTGCGGGCCTGATCGTAGAGATCGCGCTTTTTCGGGTCTTTCAGAAGGTCGTAGGCCTGACCGATCTCGGCAAAGCGCGCCGACGCATCGGGATCGTCGCGATTGGCGTCCGGGTGAACGGTTTTCGCCTTCGTGCGCCAGGCGGCCTTGATCTCGTCGTGGCGGGCGTCACGTTTTACGCCGAGGATAGAATATGGATCGCGCATGCGAAGCACCAGCTACGTTGGCTCAGGCGCTGCCGCCCTTCATGGCGCAATCCTGAAACGAACCTCTCCGATAAGGGGTGCCTGCGTTCATTCGCCTGCGCGCCCTCGGTTTAATCAACGTCGACTGTTGCAATAAGTTGCTAATCACTCCTTTACGGAGGATGCGGGCCGCGCGCGGGCCGGCTTTATTCCCTGCGGGAGGGTAAACAGATTATTTCTGCTCGAAGCGGGTCATCAACCATTCGCCGGTTTCCGACAGGCAGGCCTGCCCGGAATAGGCTGCCACACCCTCGAAGGAGTGACGCGTGGTCTTGAATTGACGGCAGACGAAACCGCTTGATTTATCTTCGCGAATGGCGGTGACGACGCCTGCGCTGCCGGTGGCGGCGTTCGCCCAGGGCAGCGGCTGATCTGCAAGCTTGGCGAGATCGGCCGATGTGACCGCATTGCGAATGGTTACGTCGTCGGTCTGGGCGCTGCCATTCTGCTGGTTGGGCACGGAGGCCGTGGAAAGCGAGCGGTCGACCTTGTCGCCGCCGAAAAGATCGAGGCTGACACATCCGCTCAGCACCACAAGCATCGACACGACGGCGGAAACTTCCGCTACCGACGAAAGGAGGCTCTTTGTTCGACTGTTCGACTTTGCTATGACGGTCACCATCTTTCACCAGAGATCATCTCTGGGGTCCAAATCAGCTCGGGAGCATTTTAGTCAATATGTCGGAAACGGGGTTAACATCCAGTGACTTCACGGAAGAAAATGAACCTTTCACCCTTTTTGCCGAGTGGCTGAAGGACGCGACGGCTTCCGAAATCAATGATCCGAACGCAGTGGCACTCGCCACCGTGGACGAAAATGGCCTGCCGAACGTGCGCATGGTGCTGCTAAAAGGCGTCGATGACCGCGGCTTCGTGTTCTACACGAATTTCGAAAGCCAGAAGGGACGGGAGATCCTCGGCCAGAAAAAAGCGGCCATGTGTTTCCACTGGAAGAGCCTGCGGCGACAGGTGCGCCTGCGGGGCGAGGTGGAGATCGTGAGCGACGCGGAGGCGGATGCCTATTATGCCTCCCGCCCGCGCGGCAGCCGCATCGGCGCCTGGGCCTCCAAGCAGTCGCGGCCGCTGGAGGGTCGTTTCGCGCTGGAAAAGGCGGTGGCCGAATATACCGCCAAATATGCGATCGGCGATATTCCGCGCCCATCCCACTGGTCCGGTTTCCGCATTCGCCCCGTGAGCATCGAATTCTGGCATGATCGCAAGTTCCGCCTGCATGACCGTATCGAATTCCGCCGCGAGACGCCTGACGGTGCCTGGTCGAAGGTCCGCATGTACCCGTAAAGGCAAGTCGGCGGGTCGTCGTGGCCCGCCTATTTCAGCAGCGAATCGAACAAGGGCAGGCCGATGCAGGCAGACATGGCGATCAGCCCGTAGCAGATGCGCCTGAAGGATGCCTCATCGGCAAACCCATGTAATCGCGACCCTGCGTAAAGGCCCGCACCGTAAAAGGGCAACGCCAGCAGGAAAAACACGAAGACATCGAAGCTGAACAGGCCGCCCAAAAAATAGCTGGCCAGGGAAAATATCGTCGATATCGCAAAATAAAGAATGACATTGGCGCGCACGAAAGCGCCCTTCAGCGCGCCGCCCAGCCAATAGGCGACGACGGGCGGGCCACCCAGCTGCGCGGCGCCTGAAAACAGGCCAGCCACGAGTCCGGTGAGAAGGGTGAGCGGCGTCTTCGGCCGGCCGCTGTAACGCCAGCCGGACAGCAGGAACACGAGCAGCACCACGACGACGCCTGAAATGAGCCAGCGCAGCGTCAAGGGATCACCCTTGGCGAGCAACATCGTGCCGACGGGCACGCCGACAAGGGCGCCGGTCGCCATGGTGAAGACGTCTCGCCTGTCCGCCATGCGGAAGGCGGGCGGTATCATACCCACAGTTAGCACGGCGTCCACCACCAGCAGAACCGCCGAAGCCACACGTGGCCCGACGATGGCGCTCGCAAGCGGGATGAATATGAGCGCCGCGCCGAAGCCGGAAAAGCCGCGGGCAAGGCCGGCAAGAAAGGCTGCGCCGGCAAACGTGGCGAGCAGCACCGGGCTGTGTGCGGCGACGAATGACGACAGGAAGTCGAGATGGGACATGGGTGACGGCATGATTGTTTGAATATCTTTTCTCTATCGCGCTTGCATGCGCATGTCCCGGAAATTTCTGTTCATGGCTGCATGACGCCCTGACGGGTCGACGCCGTCAGAGAATCATGATTAGAGTTTTAGCGAGTGAACAAAGGATGAACAAATGTTTGCTGACATGATGCGTCGGTTTGAAGAGGCGTCGCAAAAATATGCCGCTGAAAACGGGATATTCCGCGATCCGGACTGGTACATGCTGAAGCTCCAGGAAGAGGTTGGCGAGGTCACGCAGGCCTGGAACCGGCTGACAGGAAGGGCGCGCGTTAAGGGTAGGAGCAAAGAGGAGACGAAGCGGGATCTGGCCGACGAAACCGCCGATCTCCTCGGCCATGTGCTGTTACTGGCCCATTATAACGGTCTCGATATTGAAGGAGCGATCAAGCGTAAGTGGTGCTTTACGCCGTCAAAACCCTGAAGGCTCCAGCTTTTCCAACATGGCCGCCACGGCGTTAAGGTCGCTGGCGACGGCCACGCATTTCTCCCGCATTTCCTCCGTCGGCGGTGCAACGTCAGGCACCATGATGGTCATCATGCCCGCCGATGTCGCCGAGCGTACACCCGAGTAGGAATCCTCCAAGGCAAGACAGCGCCCGGGATCGAGGGACAGTCGTCGCGCCGCCGTCAGATAGGGCATGGGCGCCGGTTTCGGCTCCGTATAGTCGCCGCGCGCGACAATGGTGTCGAAACGTCCGAGAAGATCGTGGGGCCCAAGATGGCGCGTCACCGAATCGTGCCGCGATGAGGTGGCGATGGCGCGCCGTATATTGAGCCGGTCGAGCAGATCGAGGATTTCGACGACGCCAGGCTTCAACGCCACGCCATCAGCCATCATCACGCCAAGATGCCGGAGCCAGGCGTCTCGAAAATTGTCGATGGGAAAATCCGCGCCATAATCGGCAAAGATGGTGCCGGTGATGACATCCCACGGGCTGCCGCAGACCTTCTGATAGGTCTCCACCTCCATGCCATGGCCGCCTTCATCCGAGGCCGCCAGAAATGAATCGCGATAAAGCCTCTCGCTCTCGATCAACAATCCGTCCATGTCGAACACCACCGCCCGCGGCAGAAAGGGCAACATGGCTCAACCGAACCGGAAGGGGCGTTCGCCGAGGCTCTCGAAGGGGCGGATCAGATACCCGTCGGGATCGGCGACGATGAATTGCCGGTTCCCCACTTCGACCGTGCCGCGCCTGTACCACTTTTCCTCAAGCGGCATAACGAGATCGATGGCAGACCGCTCCAGCCGGAATAGAATGGGCTGCAGGGAGGGAACGGCGATCTGCAGGTTCATGCCGCGGCCCAACGGCGCATCGAGCGAGGCATTGCCCGCCACAAAGGTCCGGGTCGCACCGATCTGGTCAATCATCAGCTCTGCGTCGCCCAGCGCCAGATAGGTGAAGCCCTCTTCGGGGCGCTCGTAAACCACATGGAAGCCAATCAGGTCGCAATAAAAAGCGCGGCTCTTCTGCCAGTCGCTGACGGCAAGTTCAGGAACGAGGGCATTTCGTATGATGGTCGTTGTCTCCTTCGCCACGCAGGCCCCGGATGGGAGGAGGGGCCCGCCATAAGTCTTGATATTATCGCGTTCGCGCCAGCGCGCCAGAAAAAACAGCATCATGGCAGCCATGTGTGGGGTCATGGGCTGGCAAGGCACCGGCAGGCTCAGTGTGGCTGCAACTCTTTCTGCCGTCATTCCGGCTCAAGGCCGGAATGAGGGACCGGGGATAGGGTGCCACGTCGTTTTGTCCGCGCTATTGAGACAACCGAGTGCAATCACCCGAAAGCCACGGCCTACGCCTTCGTGCCGCCCACAGTGATCTGGTCCATGCGCAGGTGCGGCTGGCCGACGCCAACCGGCACCCATTGCCCGGCCTTGCCACAATTGCCGATACCGGTATCGAGCTTGGAGTCATTGCCGATCATCGATACGCGCTTCATCGCATCCGGGCCGTTGCCGATCAGCATCGCGCCCTTCACCGGCGCACCGATCTTGCCGTTCTCGATGAGATAGGCCTCGGTGCAGCCGAACACGAATTTGCCCGAGGTAATATCCACCTGACCGCCACCAAAGGAGACGGCGTAGATGCCCTTTTTGACGGATGTGATGATCTCTTCTGGCGTTTTGTCCCCGGAAAGCATGTAGGTATTGGTCATGCGCGGCATCGGCACATAGGCATAACCCTGGCGGCGGCCGTTGCCGGTGGGCCTCGCACCCATCAGCCGGGCGTTCTGCCGGTCCTGCATGTAGCCGACGAGTCTGCCGTTCTCGATCAAGACATTATATCCTGAAGGCGTGCCTTCGTCGTCGATGGTAAGCGAACCACGCCGGCTGTCGATCGTGCCGTCGTCGACGACAGTGACACCGGGTGCGGCGACCATCTCGCCCATCAGACCAGCGAATGCGGATGTCTTCTTGCGGTTGAAATCGCCCTCCAGACCGTGACCCACGGCCTCATGCAGCATCACACCCGGCCAGCCGGAACCCAGCACGACATCCATGGTGCCCGCTGGCGCATCGATGGCCGTGAGGTTGACGAGCGCCTGCCGCAGCGCTTCATCAGCACCGCGCTGCCAGTTTTCCGTGGTAATGAAATCGCCGAAACCGACCCGGCCGCCGATCCCGTAGGAGCCGCTTTCCTGCCGGTCGCCTTCGCCCGCGACCACGGAAATGTTGATACGGGTCATCGGCCTGACGTCACTGACACGATGGCCATCGGCGCGCAGAATATCCACCACCTGCCAGCTGGCGGAAATCGTCGCCGTCACCTGCCGGACATTCGGATCCTTGTCACGCAGATAGGCATCGATATCGGTGAGGAGCTTCACCTTCTCCTCGAAGCTGGGGCTGCCGATCGGGTTTTCGTCGCCATAAAGCTTTTTATTGGTGCGTTGCGGTGCGGCGGCATAGGAGCCGGAATATCCTTTGGTAACAGCACCCACCGCGTCGGAAGCACGTTTCAGCGCGCTTTGCGAAAGCTCGCCGGCATGGGCATAACCGACGGTCTCGCCAGCGACGGCGCGAAGGCCAAAACCCTGGTCGGTGTTAAAGGAGCCGCCCTTGAGACGGCCATTGTCGAAGGTGAGCGACTCCGCCTGCGCATGTTCGATGAACAACTCGCCATCATCGGCGCCCGCAAGCGCCTCTCCAACGAGCTTGCGCAATTGCGTTTCATCGCAATCGAAGAGTTTTACAAGGTCGTCGGTCATCTCAGGCTCCAGTCATGATCGTTCATGACCGATTTAGGCACTGGAGCGGTCAGACGCAAGGCTGCCCCTTAACGGCGATGCCTCAAGGAAGCGCGTCGTAACCTTCGGCAAAACCGGAAAGCTCGATCGGAATGCCGACGCGGTCCTGATCCACGGCTTCGCGCAGCGCGAAAACCGCGTTCTTGCCGGCGCGCAAAACCTTCAGCAATTCGTCGTCAATATCGACTTCCACATAACAGCCTTCGGAGAAGCAGCGGGTGAAATAGGCGCGGCCGATGTTATTATTGTCGATATAGAGCTCCATGCCATCCTTCAACAGCACGCCGAGCGGCGCGAGGATGCGCAGGATGCGCGACTTGCGATCGGCCGTCTTCAGAACGACAACCGAAAGTCCCACTTCCGGGCGGTCGTCGGCAATGACATTCTGCATCAGCGCACATTGCTCTTCAGAGGCGCCGGCCGGCTTGTCGCAGATGACGGACCACGCACCATGCGTCGACTTTGGCGTGCCGGGCGGCTGCTGTTGCGCCAGCGCCGCTGCAGCGGGGGCGATGATGGCAAGACCGGCGGCGGCAAGAAAAGTGCGCGCGAGCGGGGAAAGACGCATGGATACCTCTGGGATTCGAATCAGTGCGGCTATTTTGACGCCATAATCCGGAAAAAAAAGCCTGGAGCCTTCAATTCCAGCCGAGTTGGGCGGAAATAGGACCTGTCGGCCCGGGCGGGCCCGCGATTTTCCCGGTTCGTCATTCTCTATCCGGCGATCAAACCGGCTGGCGAGCGCGGCTTTGTCGCATCTGAGCCGTTAGAAATCGTGCCTGGCGGAGCAGCTCCCATAAAGGGTGCGGGAAAGTCGCCTGCGGAATGCTCAATGGCAAAATTGGGGCGCTTCCGTGTCCCGACGCATATTGCGGCAGAGGGCAAACTGTGGTTTGAAGTTATTACCATTAGCATGGATTCTGCGCCTGTGATTGATCTGGATCAGGCGCGTGAGGGAGAGGGTACCGTGAGGAATAGGATTTACGCAGCATTGGCGGGGATGACCTGTCTGCTCACGGCTGTCGGCGCCCACGCCGATCAGCCGGTGCATTGGCAAATGGGCATGCAGGAGGCAGCCACGCCGATCATGCACGAAATACGCTGGTTCGAACAATATACGCTTTGGTTCATTGTTCCGGTTACGCTTTTCGTTCTTGCGCTGCTCATCATCGTCGCCTTGAAATTCCGCGCCGCGAAAAATCCGGTGGCGTCCAAGACCAGCCATAACACGGCGATCGAGGTTGTCTGGACGCTGGCGCCGGTTCTCATTCTTCTGTTTCTCGCTTTCCCCTCGTTCAATCTTCTGAACGCACAGCTGACGCAACCGGAAAACCCAGACCTGACGCTGAAGGCGACCGCCACGCAATGGCTGTGGAGTTATGAATATGCCGCAGCCGAAGGCGCCGAGCCGCTCTCCTTCGACAGCTATCTGCTGAAGGACCAGGACCGCGCCGCTGCGGGCAAGGAAGACAAGGCCCGCTATCCGCGTCTTCTCGCTGTCGATAATGAAATGGTCGTTCCCGTCGGCAAGACCGTTCGCCTTCTGGTAACGGCAGCTCCGACGGACGTCATTCACGCCTTCGCCATGCCCGCTTTCGGCGTCAAGATCGATGCCGTGCCGGGCCGCCTTAACGAAACCTGGTTCAAGCCGGAGAAGGAAGGCCTTTATTATGGCCAGTGTTCCGAGCTTTGCGGCAAGGACCACGCCTTCATGCCGATCGCCATTCGGGTGGTTTCCGAACAGCAATACACTGCCTGGCACGCCGCCGCCGCTTCCGACCTGAATGCGGCAAACCGGGCGCTGATGGCCTCCGTCGATGGCGCTCCGCGCACGGTCGACGTTGCCGCCAACGAAACCAACTGACTGGAGTGACGACAATGGCTGGACCTTCCGCACACGACGATCATCACTCGCATGGTCATCCCGCTCATGACGATCATTCGCATGACGCGCATCATTCCCACACGCCGGGCTTCTTCGCCCGCTGGTTCCTGTCCACCAACCATAAGGACATCGGCACGCTCTACCTGATCTTCGCCATCATGGCGGGCATCATCGGTGGCGGCCTGTCGGTCGTCATGCGCATGGAGCTGCAGGAGCCGGGCATCCAAATCTTCCACGGTCTGGCATCCATGGTCTATGGCTTCGAGGGCGACGCTGCCATCGACGGCGGCAAGCACATGTTCAACGTGTTCACCACGGCGCATGCGCTGATCATGATCTTCTTCATGGTCATGCCGGCCATGATCGGCGGCTTTGCCAACTGGATGATCCCGATCATGATCGGCGCGCCAGACATGGCTTTCCCGCGCCTCAACAACATCTCCTTCTGGCTGATCGTCCCCGCTTTTATCCTGCTGCTGCTTTCGCTCTTCGTGGAAGGCCCGGCGGGCGCTTATGGCGTGGGTGGCGGCTGGACCATGTATCCGCCGCTGTCTACAAGCGGCATGCCCGGACCGGCGGTGGATCTTGCGATCTTCTCGCTGCACGTCGCCGGCGCATCCTCGATCCTCGGTGCGATCAACTTCATCACCACGATCCTGAACATGCGCGCACCGGGCATGACGCTGCACAAGATGCCGCTCTTTGCCTGGTCGGTTCTGGTCACCGCATTCCTGCTGCTGCTTTCGCTGCCGGTTCTGGCGGGTGGCATCACCATGCTTCTGACCGACCGCAACTTCGGTACGGCATTCTTCTCGCCGGAAGGCGGCGGTGATCCGATCCTTTATCAGCACCTGTTCTGGTTCTTCGGTCACCCGGAAGTGTACATCCTGATCCTGCCCGGTTTCGGCATCATCAGCCACATCGTGTCCACCTTCTCGAAAAAGCCGGTCTTCGGTTACCTCGGCATGGCTTACGCCATGGTCGCCATCGGCGCCGTCGGCTTCATCGTCTGGGCGCACCACATGTATACGGTCGGCCTGTCGCTCGAAGCGCAGCGTTATTTCGTCTTCGCAACCATGGTCATCGCGGTGCCGACAGGCATCAAGATTTTCTCGTGGATCGCGACGATGTGGGGCGGCTCTCTGACCTTCTCGACACCGATGGTCTGGGCAATCGGCTTCATCTTCCTGTTCACGGTGGGTGGCGTCACCGGCGTGCAGCTCGCCAATGCCGGTCTCGACCGTTCGCTGCATGATACCTACTACGTTGTGGCTCACTTCCATTATGTTCTGTCGCTCGGCGCCGTGTTCGCGATCTTCGCCGGCTGGTATTACTGGTTCCCGAAGATCACCGGCTATATGTACAGCGAGTTCATCGGCAAGCTGCATTTCTGGGTCATGTTCGTCGGCGTGAACCTGATCTTCTTCCCGCAGCACTTCCTCGGTCTCGCCGGCATGCCGCGCCGCTACATCGATTATCCCGATGCCTACGCCGGCTGGAACATGGTTTCGTCCTACGGTTCCTATATCTCGGCGGTTGCCGTCGGCATCTTCCTCTTCGGCGTCTGGGAAGCCTTCGCCAAGAAGCGGATCGCCGGTAACAATCCATGGGGTGAGGGTGCGACGACGCTCGAATGGCAGCTGTCTTCGCCGCCGCCTTATCACCAGTGGGAACAGCTGCCGCGCATTCGCTGATGCGCGGGCCGGAAGGCGCAGGCTTGGCTTGCGCAGTCCGGCTGCTGACAGAGAGGGACGGCGCGGTTTGATCCGTGCCGTTTGCCGAACGGGCAGGGCTCCTGCCGCGTGACATTTTGTCCAAGCGATGCCAACAGTCCGACGTGATACATGCTCCGGACGTGATAAAAGCCAAATCTGGCCTTTATGAAATGCAAGCGCAGACGAATGGCGGCAGGGTGCGGCGAATGGCTGGCACATGCTGGTATCGGTTTTCCCCGGTACCGGTCCTGCGGGCAGGTTCGGGACCCATGAATTGAAGCATCGCGCATGCCGGAAATCCCATTCGTTTTTCGGGCCGGTGCAAGGGATGTCGTTTCTGGCGGCATCTGAAGGAAACAGGACAGGACATGACCGTTATCGACGATCGCGACATACTGGGCGCACAAAGCTCCGGACTTTCGGAAGCCGGCGCACGCGATTATTTCGAATTGCTGAAGCCGCGCGTCATGTCGCTCGTCGTCTTCACGGCCTTTGCCGGCCTCGTGCTGGCGCCTGGTCACATCAATCCGATTTTGGGCGTCATCGCCGTTCTCTGCATCGCCGTTGGCGCCGGTGCATCCGGCGCGCTCAACATGTGGTACGATGCCGATATCGACGCGGTGATGAGCCGCACCGCTAGACGGCCGATTCCCTCGGGCCGCATCGCGCCGCGCGAGGCGCTCGCCTTCGGGCTGACGCTGTCCGCTTTTTCGGTGGTCATTCTCGGTCTTGCGGTCAACTGGTTCTCGGCCGGCCTGCTTGCGTTCACCATTTTCTTTTATGCCGTCGTTTATACAATGTGGCTGAAGCGCTCGACGCCACAGAATATCGTCATCGGCGGCGCTGCCGGCGCTTTTCCGCCCATCCTCGGCTGGGCCTGCGTCACGGGCGGCGTTTCGCTTGATAGCATCATTCTGTTCCTCGTCATCTTCCTGTGGACACCGGCCCATTTCTGGGCGCTGGCGCTCTTCAAGATGCGCGATTACGGCTCGGTCGGCATTCCGATGATGCCGAATGTCGCCGGCGAGCGTTCGACCAAAAACCAGATGATCGTTTATGCGGTGCTCACCGCCGCTGCCGCCGTCGCACCTTATTTCACCGGCCTTGCGAGCGCCGGTTACGGCATCTTCGCCGCCGTGCTGAGCGCAATCTTCGTCTACTGTTCGCTCATTGTCCGGCGCATGCCTGACGGTGACGAGAAAATGCTGCCGGCCAAGAAGATGTTTGCCTATTCGGTTTTTTATCTCTTCGCGATTTTCTCTGGCCTGCTGGCCGATCACTTCGCGCCGGCTCTTGAGGCCGTCATGTCGGGAGTCCTGTGATGGAAACGGTGGAACTGAGCGCGGCTCAGAAAAAATCGAGACGCGGGCGCAACATCGCGCTCGGCCTCCTGTTGGCCGGCCTGGTGGTGCTGTTCTACATCATCACCATCATCAAGATCGGCTCGCATTGACGCGCTGATTACGGGGAGAGGAGGAGGAGATGGCAAATATGGAAACGCAGGCGGCAGCGACCGGCAGGCAGAAGGTGAGCAATCGCTCCATTCTCGTGCTGTGTCTCGTGTTTTTCTGCGCCATGATCGGCATGGCCTATGCCGCCGTGCCGCTCTACAGCCTGTTCTGCCGAGTCACCGGCTATAACGGCACGACCCAGCGCGTCGAGCAATATTCCGACGTCATCCTCGACAAGACCATCAACGTCACCTTCGACGCCAACACCTCGAACGGCCTGAACTGGGATTTCCGCCCCGTCGACAAGAAGGTCACGCCGAAGATCGGCGAAACCGTGCAGGTCACTTTCAAGGCAACGAACCGTTCGCCAGTCGCGACAACGGGGACGGCGGTTTTCAACGTGACGCCGATGGAAGCCGGCGCCTATTTCAACAAGGTGGAATGTTTTTGCTTCACCGAAACGACGCTGCAGCCGGGCGAGACGCTGGAAATGCCGGTGGTTTTCTTTGTCGATCCTGACATCGCCACGGCGCGCGAAACCAAGAGCGTCCACACTTTAACGCTGTCCTATACGTTTTATCCGGCCAAAACCGAAAAACCGGTTGCGTCCTTGCCGGTAAAGACAGAATCTGGCGACAGCAAATTGTAATGAGGAGATCCGGGTCTTTTGAGGGGGCCGGATCAGGGAAGAGATAGCAGGGGATTGTCGTCATGGCAGACACGCATCAGAAGAACCACGACTACCACATCATAGACCCGAGCCCCTGGCCGCTTCTGGCCTCGATCGGTGCCTTCGTCATGACATTCGGCGGCGTCTGCTACATGCGTTACCTCTCGGGCGGCTCATTCAAGCTGTTCGGCGCGGAACTGGCCAACCCATGGCTGTTCTATATCGGTCTCGTAATCGTGCTTTACGTGATGTATGCCTGGTGGGCGGATACGATCAAGGAAGCCAATGAGGGCAGCCACACGCCGGTCGTCTCGCTGCATCTGCGCTACGGCATGATCATGTTCATCGCCTCCGAGGTGATGTTCTTCGTGGCCTGGTTCTGGGCCTATTTCGACGCCAGTCTCTTCCCGCATGAGGCCATTCAGGCATCCCGCCTCGAATATACCGGTGGGCAATGGCCACCCAAGGGCATCGAGGTCATCGATCCCTGGCATCTGCCGCTCTACAACACCGTTATCCTGCTGCTGTCGGGCACCTGCGTGACCTGGGCCCACCACGCCCTGCTGCACAACGACCGCAAGGGCCTGATTTCCGGTCTGGCACTCACCGTGGCGCTTGGCGTGCTGTTCTCTGCCGTGCAGATCTACGAATACATGCATGCGCCGTTCGACTTCAAGAATTCGATCTATGGCGCGACCTTCTTCATGGCGACCGGTTTCCACGGTTTCCACGTCTTCGTCGGCACGGTCTTCCTGCTGGTCTGCCTGTTCCGCGCCATTGCCGGCGGGTTTACGCCGAAGCAGCATTTCGGCTTCGAGGCCGCTGCCTGGTACTGGCACTTCGTTGACGTCGTCTGGCTGTTCCTGTTCTTTGCCATCTATATCTGGGGTGGCTGGGGCGCGCCGATCCACGGGTAAATTACGCCGGTTAGCCCACCAGGGTGCTTTTGAAGCGAGTCGTTGCCGCGTGTTTCTTCTCCCCGCCGGGGAGAAGTCCGCGGCAGGGATGAGGGGCAAGGGTAGAGGTATTCGGCGACGTTGCCCCCTCATCCGGCCCTTCGGGCCACCTTCTCCCCGGCGGGGTGAAGAATTACGAGGCGCCGTCGAGCAACAAACAGGCGCCCGGGTTTTGAGGCAAGCTTCCAGGAGGTTCGACGTCACCCTCGGGCTTTGGCCAACTTCGCGGAAGGTCTCTCCATGTCTGAACCATCAAACGGAAATTTCGCCCCGGTCGATCCCATCAAGGTCGGTCTGAAAGGCTGCTGCCCGCGATGCGGCAATGGCCGTCTTTTCGATGGTTTCCTGACGATAAAACCCGCCTGTAGCGCCTGCGGGCTGGATTATGGCTTCGCCGATGCAGGGGATGGGCCGGCGGTCTTCGTCATGCTGATCGTCGGATTTCTGGTGGTCGGACTGGCGCTCTGGGTCGATCAGCATTTTGCGCCCCCCGTTTGGGTGCATATCCTGCTGTGGTTGCCGTTTACGGTGTTCGTCTCCCTGCTGCTGCTGCGCAAGTTGAAAGGGATCATGATTGCGCTGCAATACCGCAACAATGCAAGCGAAGGCAGGCTTGATCGTGAATGACATGTCCCACATGAAGGCCGCGCAGCGGCGGGTCTGGTTTGCAGCGCCGCTGGTGCTTCTGGCGTTTGCCATTCTCATCGGGCTTGGCACATGGCAGGTGAAGCGCCTTTATTGGAAAGAAGCGCTGATGGCCGATATCGAGCAGCGGCGTAGCGCAGATCCGGCGACACTTGAAGAGATCGAGGCAATCGCGAGAAGCGGCGGGGATATAGAATACCGCAAGGTCAGGCTATCGGGCACGTTTGATCATACGCGCGAACGACATTTCTTCGCCACCCATCAGGGCCAGACAGGCTATTACGTCTTTACGCCGCTCACTCTGCCCGATGGCCGAATTCTCTTCGTCAATCGCGGCTTCGTGCCCTTCGAGATGAAGGACCCGGCCAAACGGCTGGACGGCCAGGTTGCGGGCGAGGTGACGCTGACCGGTCTGGCGCGCGCGCCGCTCATCGCGAAACCGTCCTCCCTGCTGCCGGACAATGATATCGCCAAGAACATCTTCTATTGGAAAGATCTGGCGGCCATGGCCGAAAGCGCGCAGGTGCCGGCAGGCCGGCTGGTGAACCTGTTTGTCGACGCCGATGCCACGCCCAATCCCGGGGGCTGGCCGATGGGTGGGGTAACGCTGATAGATTTGCCCAACAATCACCTTCAATACGCGATAACGTGGTATGGGCTGGCGGCGGCCCTTGTCATCGTCGTCGGTTTTGCCTATTTCCGGAACGGCAAGACGCAGGACGAATGACGCGCAGGCCCTGCAGGGTCGTTCTCGGGCAAGACCACGGAACTGGCCAAGGAGTTGGCCAAGGAGCTGGAATGAACATCGCCGTTTCCAAACCCCCTTTGACGATAAGGCTGTGCGGACCGCGCGGCTTTTGCGCGGGCGTGGACCGGGCAATCCAGATCGTGGTGCTGGCGCTCAAGGCCTATGGCGCACCCGTCTATGTTCGCCACGAAATCGTGCATAACCGGTATGTCGTGGAAGGGCTGGAGGCAAAGGGCGCGGTTTTCGTCGAAGAACTGCACGAAATTCCCGCCGAGCATCGCGAGCAGCCGGTTGTCTTCTCTGCGCATGGGGTGCCGAAATCCGTGCCGGAGGACGCGCAGGCGCGTAACCTCTTCTATCTCGACGCCACGTGCCCGCTGGTTTCCAAGGTCCACAAGCAGGCCATGCGCCATCAGCGCCTCGGGCGCCATGTCATCCTGATCGGCCATGCCGGCCACCCGGAGGTCATCGGCACCATGGGGCAGCTTCCCGAAGGCACGGTTTCGCTGATCGAAACGGTCGAGGATGTCGACCGTTACGAACCAGTCGATCGCGAGAACCTCGGCTTCGTTACGCAGACGACGCTGTCGGTTGACGACACGGCAGGCGTGATCGCCAGGCTGCAGGCGCGGTTCCCGGCCATTCAGGCCCCCGCCGCCGACAGCATCTGCTACGCGACAACCAACCGTCAGGATGCGGTAAAGCAGGCGGCCCCCGGCTGCGACCTCTTCATCGTCGTTGGCGCGCCAAATTCCTCCAATTCCAAGCGGCTGGTAGAAGTCGCGCTGCGCGCCGGCGCGAAGCGCTCCGTTCTCGTGCAGCGGGCCTCGGAAATCGACTGGAATGAAATTGGCGATATCAGCACCGTTGGCCTTTCCGCCGGCGCTTCCGCCCCTGAGGTTATCGTTGATGAAATCATCGAAGCCTTCAAGGCGCGTTTTGACACGACGCTTGATCTTGCCGTCACGGTTGAGGAAACGGAGCATTTCCTCGTCAATCGCGAGCTGCGCACCATCGAACTCACGACGGACGACATGGCCTTCGTCAATGGCAACGCCAGCAACGCGCTGCCGCCGAAAGCTGCTGCCGGTCTTTAGGCGCTGCGGCGCTCAACGTGGTCCTGTCCGCCCGCGTCACGCCCGAAATTTCCGATCCATCCTTCATGACGAGATTTTAAATTGGCAGTTTATACTGACATCACCGAAGATGATCTGAGGAGTTTCCTCACGCAATATGACGTCGGCAACCTCACCTCGTATAAGGGTATTGCGGAGGGTGTAGAAAACTCCAATTTTCTGCTGCACACCACCAGGGATCCGCTGATCTTGACCCTTTATGAAAAGCGGGTGGAGAAAAATGACCTGCCCTTCTTCCTCGGCCTCATGCAGCATCTGGCCGCCAAGGGCTTGTCCTGCCCCTTGCCGCTGCCGCGCAAGGATGGCGCGTTGCTGGGAGAGTTGTCGGGCCGCCCCGCCGCGCTTATTTCCTTCCTCGAAGGCATGTGGCTGAGAAAACCGGAAGCGAAACACTGCCGCGAAGTCGGCAAGGCGCTGGCCGCCATGCATCTTGCCGGTGAGGGTTTTGAGATCAAGCGCCCGAATGCGCTGTCCGTCGAAGGCTGGAAGATGCTGTGGGACAAGGCGGAGGCCCGCGCCGACGAGGTGGAAAAGGGCCTGAAAGACGAAATTCGCCCCGAAATCGATTATCTCGCGGCCCATTGGCCGAAGGATTTGCCGGCTGGCGTGATCCATGCGGATCTGTTTCAGGACAATGTCTTTTTTCTTGGCGACGAACTCTCCGGGCTGATCGATTTTTATTTCGCCTGCAACGATCTGCTCGCTTATGACGTGTCGATCTGCCTCAACGCCTGGTGCTTCGAAAAGGACGGCGCTTACAACGTCACCAAGGGCAAGGCGTTGCTGGAAGGTTATCAGTCGGTACGGCCGCTCGGCGAAGCGGAGCTCGAAGCGCTGCCGCTTCTGGCGCGCGGTTCGGCGCTGCGTTTCTTCCTGACGCGCCTTTATGACTGGCTGACGACGCCGGAAGGCGCGCTGGTGGTGAAGAAAGACCCGCTGGAATATCTGCGCAAGTTGCGGTTCCATCGTTCCATCGCCACTGTCGCCGAATACGGGCTGGCAGGCGAATGAAGCACGTCGATATCTTCACCGATGGTGCCTGCTCGGGCAACCCCGGCCCGGGCGGCTGGGGCGCGGTGTTGCGTTACGGTGAGGTCGAAAAGGAACTCTCCGGCGGCGAAGCCGAAACCACCAACAACCGCATGGAATTGCTCGCCGCGATTTCAGCGCTGAATGCGCTGAAAAGCCCCTGCGAGGTCGATCTTTACACGGATAGCGCCTATGTGAAGGACGGCATCACCAAGTGGATATTCGGCTGGAAAAAGAAGGGCTGGAAAACCGCCGACAACAAGCCGGTCAAGAATGTCGAGCTTTGGCAGGCGCTGGAGGCCGCACAGCAGCGCCATAAGGTTACGCTGCATTGGGTGAAGGGCCATGCCGGTCATCCTGAAAACGAGCGCGCCGACGAATTGGCGCGCAAGGGCATGGAGCCCTTTAAACGGCGATAACGGAAATCTGCCTTCTCTGTACCGCGGAAAATGGAGCCGCTTAATCCGGCCGCCATTCCAGGGGTTGTGAAAAGCGAAACCCGACCTATCTTGTCGACAAGGGTACTTGCGTGGTGCCCAACGGAGGAGAGGAATCCGGATGATCCTGCATTGTGTCTTTCTACGCTTCAAGGCCGCCACGGCCGCTTCTGAAAAACATGCGATTTTCGAGGCGATCGCCGCCCTCAAAGACGTCATACCCGGCATTATCGATGTGAAATACGGTCAGAATGTCTCACCCGAAGGGCTGAATGGCGGCTTTGTCGATGGTTTCATCGTGACACTCGAAAGCCCGGAAGCCCGCGACGACTATCTCGCCCATCCCCAGCATGTCGAAGTGGGTGAACGTTTGGTGTCGCTGACCGATGGTGGCCTTGCCGGGCTTCTGGTGTTCGACATGAATGTCTAGACGCAAGCAGCCGCTCAGAAAGCGATTTTCCAGCCGGTGCGAACCCATAGGTCGGGATCGCCGCCCTCGCTGGTGACGTTGAGGTTCAGCGACGCCGTGCCGCCCGCTACATCGAATTCCGCGCCAAGGCCGCCGCGCAGCCAGAAGTGGTCGATGTCTTGTCCGGCGAAGGAAAACCCCATGAGCCCGTCAATGACGCCCGTGGTCGTTGCCGTCTTTTTTTCGAGCCGATAGACCGCCTCGGCTCGTGCCAGGATGCGGATTGAGTCGCTGAGGTCGGTCACCCCATCGAGACCGGCGCGAATGATGGTGGACTGCTCGCCGCTTGCGTCAAAATGCGCTGGGAACGCGCCACCTGTCTCCGAATAAGCGCCCATCTTGGCTTTGGCATAAGTCACCCCCGCATAGGGCGTCAGGTTCCATTCGCCGATTGAGAATGTGTCCAGCCAGTCGAAGCGCAGTTTCGCCGCCCAGACATCGAGATCGGTTTCGCCTCGCGAATAATTCATCGCACCGCCATTGAGGTAACCACGCTCGATCGACATCCTGCCGGGTGCGTAATATCCACCGATGGTGGCATGGAGAGCGCCAGCGACCGGAAGGCTGATTTCCGAAGCGATGTAGAAGCCCTTTTCTGTGAAGTCGCCTCCGGTATCGATATCGCGATGGTGGTAAAGGCCGCCGAAGGAGATACGCGCCGTCGCGCCACCTTCGAGCCCTATGCCATAGCCGATATCGGCAATGCCGAAGCCACCAGCCGCGCCGCGGCCGTCATTGTCGCCGATATCGCTGACGATGGAAAAAGATTGCCGACCCGGCTCCAGCAGGCTCCGCATCGGCGCGCCGTGGGCGCCGTCCATGACGGTATTGGCGATGGCAAGTCCGATACCCGCATTCGGCCTCGCCGTTAACGTGCTGGCATATTGATGGAGGTCGATGATGCCGGACCGCGCGGGAAGGACGGATTGGCCAGTCGTGACGGTCGAGGCGACTGGGGGGGCAAAAGCCGCATGAGATGCACCAGCCGCTGGCACCGCGGAAGCGGGTGGCGGGCCAGATGCCACATGAGATTCACCAGGCGCTGGCGGCGCCGAAGCGGGTGGCGGGGCAGAAGCCGCATAAGATGCACCAGCCGCTGGCGCTGCCGAAGAGGGTGCCGGGGCGGAAGCCACAGGAGATGCACCAGCCGCTGGCGCTGGCGAAGATGTCGTAGTGGCGGGAGATGTCGAAGCACTGGAGGAGCCCGAGGGCGAGGCAGACGTTGAGGAGTTAGATGACGTAGACGATGAAGTTGACGAAGCAGAACTACCCGAGGATGTAGGAGTAGGAGTTGAGGTGCCTGATCCGTTGGTAAGGTCGATTCCTCGTGGCTGCCTGCCGCCGTTACCCGTAACTCCGGATGCCGACGCATCCACGTCGTCCAAAGTGGTGCTTGGGCCGGATGTCCCGGTATCCGCAAGCACGATGCGGGCAATATAGGGAGTGTTGTTTTTCGTCTGGCCTACAATGATATTGCCATCGGCACTGACGCCCGTGGCGGTAAGGGTGAAATCGGCAAGAACGGTGACGCCGTTGCTGCGCAGCCATTGCTCGACGGAAACCATGCCCGTCGTCTCCGTCCAGCGGAAGCCACGCTGACCGATGGCGGCTTCCCAGTTCCCGACAATGACCGAACCGTCTGCGCTCACGGCATAGGGGAGGGAGCCAGTTCCGCTCGGAGTTTCCTCAAGCGGTTGCAGAAATCCCGTCGCAGCGTTCCATCTGAAGCCGTGCCATTCTTTAGTGAACAGTGGGGCGGAGGGCTCGATAGGTTTGCGTTTGTAAGTAATTTCGGGATCGAATTCTTCGAACACGCCGATTCTGTCGTCCAGCTCGAACGTAACCAGCTTCGTGAACATGGAGGCTCCTGCAATAATCGTCCCGTCCTTGTTGGTCGCCAACGCACGCGCTTCGGACGACCCGGGAAGTTTCCCAATGTCGATGGCGCCATCCGTTGCCGTCCAACGAAAGGCGTGCATGGTTGTGCTGGTAAAGTATTCCCCGACAACAACTTTTCCATCGAGGCTGACGTCATTGGCAAGGGAAGAGGTTACATCGTCGGGCATGTCAATCGCTGTCATCACACCAGTCGCTGCTGACCAGCGAAACGCTCGCTGCACTTCGGCATTTGTGGATACACCAACGATGATCGACCCATCGGCACTTACGGCCATGGCGGAGGATTTGTCGGTCCCCGTTAGCGTGCCAAGTGTCCGCATTCCGGTCTTCGTGGTCCAGCGGAAGGCCTGGTCGCTGTTGGAGGTGCCCACGATCACGGAGCCGTCCAGATTTGCCTTCTCCGCGCGCCCACCATTTTTTTCAATCCCGCCATCAATATAGCGCAGCTTTCCTGTCGCCGCTTCCCAGCGAAAAGGTCGCGGGCCACTGCTGAAACTCGAATATCCGACCGCGACAGACCCGTCTCCGCTGATGCCTTTGACGAAATTACTGTCTGCTCCTTCTAGCCAGCGAACGTAAGGCGAGCCTGGAATGTCACCTGCCGTGGCGGCGCAGTTCAGTCCGAGCAACATTGGAACGGTGAAAAAAAATGTCAGAGGTTTCGGTGATAGCCAGCCCGTCATCAGGCGCGACGACGGAAACGCAGGGCGGCGCGGCACGGGGGCGTTCAGTGCAAAAGGTCCAACCAAGTTTTTGTGTGAAACGGAAATCGAGTGAGGCTGAAAGATTGCTGATGTGTTGCCGCGCATACCCACCTATTCTCCGGTGTCGTACCCTGTGACGAACCTAGACAGGGTTCAACGGACTAAGGGTAGAAATATCTGTGGATGGCGCATCATGCCCATTTGCGAATAAATGAATGAATTTAAGAATTAACTGTCGAATATCTGTTTTAATATTTTCTAAGTAAGATAAATTTTATTATTTCTTATGTAGTATATTTAGTATATATGTTATTAAATAACGACTTAGCTCTCGAGTAATTTGTTTGAATTAATCGTGATTCGTCAAGGCCCGCGAAGGGTAACTTCGCGGGCCTACTTAATGTTTGGTGTATGAAGTTGTGTACTTAAGAATAAGCTTCTTAAAGCTGCTCGATCATCGCCGCGGCGGCCGAGACGGTCGCCTGGCCGGGGTTTTCTTCGACGTTCAGCGACTTTACCACGCCGTCTTCCACCAGCATCGAATAACGCTTGGAGCGAACGCCGAGACCGCCGCCGGAAAGATCGGCATCGAGGCCGAGCGCCTTGGTGAAGGAAGCGTCCCAGTCGGCAAGGAAGTGGATTTTGCCCTGGCCGCCCGATGATTGCGCCCAGGCGCCCATCACATGCCAGTCATTGACCGAGACGACGGCGATATCGTCCACGCCCTTTGAAAGAATGGCGTCGCGGTTTTCGAGGTAACCCGGCAGGTGGTTCAGCGAGCAGGTGGGCGTGAAAGCGCCGGGCACGGCGAACAGGACCACTCTCTTGCCGCCGAAAAGTTCGTCCGTCGTGGTGTCAACCGGGCCGTCGGCCGTCTTTTCCTTGAAGGTGGCGGAAGGCAGTTTGTCGCCGATCTTGATGGTCATGTCCGTGCTCCTGTGGCGGTTCGGTTCGCGCAACTATAAAGCAAGGAAATGAAGCCTGTCATGCGGTTTTCAAGGCAAATTCCACCGCTTGAACGCCCCTTACGGTTTTGGAAAATTCAGCACGGTTTCCATTGCCCGATCGCCGGATTTCACAAGGATGGGCCAGCTGTTGCCCTGCACCTGATAGGTCTTCGGAAGCCCCTTTATGTTCATGTAAAAGGAGAGCTTGCGCTTGTCGCGAACAAGGTTTTGCGGCTCGTAATAGGCAAAGCCGGAGGGGCCGGCGATAAAGATTTCGGTGCCCTTCGGCGCATTTTCCGGAAGCTGCAACTGCACTCCGAGCATGGTCTTATCCGGGGTAATGTGGAAATCGACGACCTTGAAATCATCGGATGCCGCTTCGGGCAGAGTTTCACGCGCCGCCTCCAGAAGCCGGCGTTCCTCACTGTCATCGTCGCCAAGCTTGCCTCGATCGATCGAAAACTTCGCCTCGAAAGGGATGCAGATATTCTGGCAGACGCCGATGAAGGCGGTGAGATCTATTTTTGCGCCAGCGGCCGGATCGACGACTTTCAACTGAAAAGGCAGGCTGACGGCGTGGTCGTAACCGATATCGGTGAGTTCACCATTTTCAATCAGCTTGGGAACAGGGTAGGCCATGCTGGTCAGCGTTGCGCCGCTTGCCGGATCAAGCGTGATCTTCGGGGGAATGCCGGCTTCACCCGGTTCGCGCCAATAGGTGATCCAGCCATCTTTCGGTTCGATTTGCAGCACGCCGCGTATGACGCCGTTGGCGTCCGCGGCAAGGCTTGCCACGCGCATCTGGCCACCTTCGCTTCTGGCCCAGTCGGTTATTTCGGCCCTGGCGACTTGCGTGCCGCCGAGGGAGGCGACCAGCGCGGCCGCGAGGCGAAGATGCGAAAATCGGGAAAATAATGTGACGTTCATGTTCTCCCGTCTAACCCAACACGGCCCTGCGGGCCAGTTACGAATTCGTGGGATTCATCATTTTCGGTTGATTGATCGGGCGGGATGCCGCATCCTGTCCTTTGTCGAAGTGCGAACGCCGTTTCCGCCATGCAGCGGAATTCGGCCTGCTGGAGGCGCCGGTGAGCTTTTCAACCCTGATGGACAAACGCGAACGTGGCTTTCTCGATGGTCAGTTCCTCATCGCGATGCCCGGACTGGATGACGGCAATTTTGCCCGCTCGGTGATCTACATCTGCGCTCATTCGGATGCGGGCGCCATGGGCTTCATCATCAACCGGCCGCAGCAGATCACCTTTACCGATATCCTTCTGCATCTGAAACTTGTGGACAGCAACGATGCCATCATGCTGCCGAACCGCACGCGCGAATTTCCGATCCAGTGTGGCGGGCCGGTCGAGTCCGGGCGCGGCTTCGTGCTGCATTCCGATGACTACTTGAGCGAATCCAGTATTCCCGTCAGCGATGATATTTCCTTGACGGCAACGCTCGATATTGTCCGCGCCATTTCCAACGGCCGCGGCCCGCAAAGGGCAACCATGATGCTGGGCTATGCCGGCTGGGGGCCGGGCCAGCTGGAAAACGAGATCGCCAACAATGGCTGGCTGAACTGCCCCGCTTCGGAAGAGCTGATTTTCGACCGTGGGCTGGATAATAAATACGAGCGCGCTCTGGCGCTCATGGGTGTCGACGCCCGCATGCTGTCGGCGGATGCGGGCCACGCCTAAAGCTTTATATTCGGCCTTTCCAGTTGGAACCAAAATTGCAGCCATGACGTTACTATGCCGAAAGTCGGACAGAGAGTACGGCTAAACTAGGGAGTAGTAACATGGGTAGCACATCTGACAAGATCGCCGGTAAAGCCAACGAAGTTGCTGGCAAGGTGAAGAAAAACGTCGGCGAAGCGACAGGTAATAACGAGCTTCGCGCCAAGGGTGCCGCCCAGGAAACCAAGGGCAAGGTTCAGTCGTCGGTCGGCAAGGCCAAGGATTCCGTCAAGGGCGCCGTCGACCGCATGTAAACGTTTCGACGCATAGCGCCCCTCCCAAAACGTGGCGCTCGGAGCGCATGTGTTACCGCACATGCGCTCTTGTCGTATGCGGGGAGCGGTGGTCCGTCACCAGATCGGCACGTTCATCCCCTACGTCTGCCTTATCCGTCCATTCCGGGATTTCACCGATGAAGCTTTTTTCCTGCGCGTCCTGCGGCCAGCCCGTTCATTTCGACAATCGATTCTGCGTCGCCTGCGGCCACCGTCTGGCCTTCGTGCCGGAGCGCCTTTCCATGGAAGCGCTGGCGCCGGCGGGGGAACCAAACTGGCAGTTGGTGGCAGCGCCGGAAAAACAGATCCGGTTTTGCGCCAATGAGGTGAACGACATCTGCAACTGGTCGGTGCCGGCAGAGAGTGAGAGCGCTTTCTGCCCCGCCTGCAGCCACAATCGGCTCGTCCCGGATATCGCGACCGAGCAGGGGATCGAGCAATGGCGGCGCATCAGCCAGGCGCAAAGACACCTGTTCTATTCGATTTTGCGTCTTGGCCTGCCGCACCCCAACCGTGACGCGGACCCGGCAGGCGGGTTGGTTTTCGACTTTCTGGTGGATGAGGTTGCCCCCGATGGCTCCGTTATTCCGGCCATGACCGGTCACGACGAGGGCCTGATCGCCATACGCGCCGCCGAGGCGGACGACGTGACGCGGGAGCAGGTCCGCGCCAACATGAACGAGCCATACCGCACCATGCTCGGCCATTTTCGCCACGAGGTCGGCCACTTCATCTGGAACAAGCTCGTGCGCGACGCCAATCGGCTTGAGGCTTGCCGTGCCGTGTTTGGGGACGAGCGGGCCGATTACGGTGAGGCCTTGCAACGCAATTACGATTCCGGCCCCAACCCGGACTGGCAGCAGAATTTCATCAGTTCCTATGCTTCGGTCCACCCGTGGGAAGATTTCGCCGAATGTTTCGCCCATTATCTCCACATCGTCGATACGCTGGAGACGGCGCGCGCCTTTGGGGTGGCGATTGATCCTGATGGGCATGAAGAAATGGCCGCTGAGGTGACTTTTGATCCCTACAAGGCCCGCAGCGCCGCGCAGCTGGTCAAGGCTTGGATCCCGTTGAGTGTCGCCATCAACTCCATCCAGCGCAGCATGGGGGAGGCTGACCTCTATCCCTTCGTGCTGACGCCGCCGGTGGTGGCGAAGATGGAGTTCATTCACGACCTCCTGCATGGCAAGGTGGCCGCGGATGAGTCTACACAGGTGCAGGCTGCCCTGGTTCAGTGAACAGTCGACAAGCTAAGAGCAACAGTCGGCAAACGCGCCGTTTCCTCCTCCCGTCATGCCGGGCTTGATCCGGCATCCAGGCAGCCCAAGTCCTTGGGCTGAAAGGACCTTTCGCCGCGCCGACGCGCGGCGGCTGGATTCCGGCTCAGAGCCGGAATGACGGAGGTAGCCTACCTCGCGTGCCAATACTCCGCTTACGAAGCCCGCTTCGTCGGCTGGAACCGTTCCCGCAGAAGCTTCAGCGCCGCATCGCCCGAAACCGGCGTGCCGAACAGGAAGCTCTGGCCGAAATGGCAGTTCATGCGCGCCAGTTCGGCCGCATCCTCAGGCGTTTCGATGCCTTCCGCCACCACCTGCATGTCCAGCGCGCGCGCCATGGCGATGACGGAACGCAGCAGCACGTTGCGCTTGTCGCTGGTATTGGCCACCAGCGCCTTATCGAGCTTGATCGTGTCGAAGGGGAAGCGGGTAAGATAGGCGAGCGACGAATAGCCGGTGCCGAAATCGTCCATGGCGAGGCTTAAACCCGTTTCCTTCAGCTTGGAAAGCACGAGCCGCGCCTGTTCCGGGTTCTCCATGACGACGGATTCCGTCAGTTCCAGCTTTAGCTGCTGCGGGTTACAGCGGGTGCGGGTCAGCATGCCGCGAACGTCGTTATAGAGTTCGTTGTTCAGCAGCTGCGCACTGGAAATATTGACGGAGATGAAGATCGGCATCTTGTCGATGGCATGTTGCCAGTCCATCAGGTCCGTCGCCGCGCGCTCAAGCGCAAACATGCCGAGCGGCTCGATGAGGCCAGAGGCTTCGGCAATCGGAATGAACTCACTTGGCGGAATATTGCCGCGCTTGGGGTGCTCCCACCGCATCAGCGCCTCGAAACCGGCAAGCTCGCCATCGTCGAGTTTGACGATCGGCTGATAGGCAAGCGACAGCTCCTTGCGCTCGATGGCGCGGCGAAGGTCGCTCTCCATCTGCAGCCGGTCGGTGCCCGAGGTGCGAAAGGCGGGACGGAAAGGCTCGACCCGATTGCCGCCAGCGCGCTTGGCGCGATACATGGCCAGTTCCGCGTCGCTCAGCAGCCCCGCCGCACTTTCCTGCTGATCGATCCAAGAGACGAGGCCGATAGAAGCGGTGAGAATGATTTCGCGATTGGCGAAATTGATCGGCACCATGATCGCCTTGTTCACCGCATCGGCGAAATCGGCAACCCGCTGCGGATCGCGCTCCGAGGTCAGGATCAGGCCGAATTCATCGCCGCCAAGACGCGCGAGCGTATCCTGCGGTTTCAGCAGCCGGCGCAGACGCCGCGTCAGCGCAATCAGGATATTGTCACCGGCGGCGATGCCAAGCGTATCGTTGACCAATTTGTAACGGTCGATATCGATCGCCATCACGGTCGGGCGCACGCCCTCGCTGTCGGGGGACAGGTTGAGGATCGATTGCAGACGGTCGAGGAAAACCTGCCGGTTCGGAAGCCCGGTCAGATTGTCGTTCATCGCGTCCTGCAACAGCCGCTCGACCGAGTTTCTCTGCTCGGTAATGTCAGTGATGGTGCCGACGCAGCGGATGATTTCGCCGTTGGAGCCGAGGACCGGACGCGCGCGGATTTGCAGCCAGTGGAAATGCCCGTCTTCGGCGCGAATGCGGAATTCGTGGTTGAGGCGGCCCTTGCGATGGTCGAGCAACACGTCGAGCGTCGCTTTGAAGCGGTCGCGGTCATCAGGATGCAGACGCGGCAGCCAGTTGCGCGCAGCACCATGCATGGTGCCGGGCTCCAGCCCGAGCCGGTTGGAAATGTCAGGCGTGGTAACGATGCGGTCACGCGTCACATCCCAGTCCCAGACCGTATCGCCGCTGCCGGTCAGCGCCAGCGACTGGCGTTCGAGATCGGAGAACAGTCCCTGCTGATAGGCGCTGCCCGCAAAGGCGTGCTGGATGACGGTAAAGCCGATCAGAAGCACGATCAGAACCAGCCCGCCGCCAAGCGCAGGCTGCACAATGTCATTGTCGAGCTGACCCGTCACCGTCAGCCAGCTGCCGAACAGCCAGACGAGGATCAGGGCCCAGGATGGAACGAGCAGGATCGCCCGGTCGTATTTGTTGAAACCGAGATAGATGATGAGCGCGATACCCGCCGTCGCCGTCAGGGCGAAGGAAACGCGCGCAATACCCGATGCCACCGAGGGGTCGTAGATCGCCACGCCGAACAGCAGCGCCAGTCCCACCACCCAGGCAAAGGTCGCATAACCCAGATGCGCATGCCATCGGTTGAGGTTGAGATAGGTGAAGAGGAAGACCACAAAGCTGGAGGCGAGCGCCACTTCCGCGCCCGCCCTCCATATTCGCTGATCGCTCGAGGTGACGGTGATGAGCTTTTCGAGGAAGCCGAAATCGACGCAGATATAGGCAAGCACGGCCCAGGCGAGGGCGGCTGACGCGGGAAGCACGGACGTTCCCTTGACCACGAAAAGAATGGTCAGAAGCACGGCGAGCAGGCCGGCGATGCCCAGCACGATGCCGCGATAGAGCGTGAACGCGTTGATCGTGTCCTTGTAGGCTTCCGGTTCCCAAAGATAAATCTGCGGCAGCTGCGGTGTGGAAAGCTCGGCGACGAAGGTGATGACCGAGCCGGGATTGAGCGTAATGCGGAACACGTCCGCATCCGGGCTTGGCTGGCGATCCAGCGCAAAACCTTCACTCGGCGTAATGGCGATAATGCGCTGCGAGCCGAGATCGGGCCAGAACAGCTTGGAATTGACGAGACGGAAATGCGGCGCGACGATCACGCGCTCCAGCTGCTCTTCGGAGACGTTGGCGAGCGCAAAGACCGCCCAGTCGCCCTGGTGATCGTCGGAACTGGCGCGCACTTCGATACGGCGGCGGATGCCGTCAGGGCCGGGCGCAGTAGACACCTGAAAGGCTTCGCCCTGATTGGCATAGATGTCGGTGGTCGCGGTAAGATCGAGCGCCGTGTCGTCACGGGAAATCTTCACCGGTTCGAAAGCGTAGGAATGAGAGGCGAAAAGCACGAAAAGCAGGAAAAACGGCACAGCCAGTGCGAATGCCGCCAGACGTTTCGACAGGCACGGCGCAGAGTGATTGTAGGTCATGTATCGTACTTCGTTCCGCCGGAGCTTTGCTTGTCGGCAAGAAGGGAAAACATCATATGATCCCGCCATTGGCCATTGATTTTCAGATATTCCCGCAAGAGACCTTCCCGCTGGAACCCGGCATTTTCGAGAAGCCGGATGCTTTTGAAGTTGTCCGGAATACAGGCTGCCTCGATACGGTGCAACTGAAGTCCGTTGAAGATGTAGGGTATTACCAATTTTAATGCGGCAGACATATGGCCTTGTGCCGCGTAGCGTTCGCCCACCCAATATCCGACCATGCAGCTCTGCGCCGCACCACGTCTGATATAACCGATGGTGATGCCGCCGACGAGCAGCGCTTCCTTCTGAAAGAGCAGGAAGGAAACGGCCGTGCCGGAGGAAAATTCCTGGCCGTTGCGTACCACACGCATGCGGAAGGCGCCTTCGGTCAATTCGTCGGAGCGCCAGGTCGGCTCCCATGGCTGCAGAAACTGGCGGCTTTCAGAGCGCAGAACATGCCATTGCTTGAAATCGCTGTAGCGGGGCAATCTGAGGAGATGATCGGCACTGCGCAATTCGGGCGTGTCGCTATGTCGGGAAAGAAAACGCAGCATTCACGATCCCTGTGCGGCAAACATCGCCATCCGCAAGCGGGATGGCGAAAGAGATGAGCGGTCTCCGCCTTTAAATCCCGCCCTCATGTCGGTTTATCCGTTCGCCTTTATCCTTGCGGGCTGCTGCGCGGAAAGCGCGGCGGTCATGTCTGAGAGCGGCGGCAGATGTTCGAGCGGGCCAATGGCGGACAGTGTCGGAACTGTATCGAAAAACAGGCGTCCTGCAAGATCGGTCAGACGCTCCCGGGTGATGTCCTCCAGACGCGTCATCATCTCCTCATTGGGAATGGGGCGACCATACAGCATCATCTGCCGGGCGATCTGGCCGGCGCGGGCGGCGGGGCTTTCCTGTCCCATCAGCAACTGTGCCCGGATCTGTGCGCGGGCACGGTTGATTTCTTCCTGATGGATAATCTGGGACGACTTGCGCAATTCATCGACGATGACAGGCATCAGCTCAGGCAGATCGTTGCCGCCGGTCGCGGCATGCACGCCGAAGATGCCTGTATCGGAAAAGCCCCAATGGAAGGCATAGACCGAGTAGCACAGGCCCCGGGACTCGCGCACTTCCTGAAACAGGCGCGAAGACATGCCGCCACCGAGAATATTGGCGAGGATCTGCGAACAGTAGAAATCGCGGGCGTGGTAGGCCTTGCCCTCGAAACCGAGCAGGACCTGCGCATCCATGAGGTCGCGGGTCTCGCGGATTTCCCCGCCGGTATAGATCGCCTTTTCCATCACGGGCGGTGCCGCAGGCACCAGCGGCAGCGACGCAAAGCGCTCCTCGACCTGCTTCACGAAGCTTTCATGATCGACAGCGCCTGCCGCGACGACGAAGATGCGGTCCGTCGTATAGTTGCGCGCGAGATAGTGCCTGATCTGGCCGCTCGTGAAAGATTGCACGGTATCGGGCGTGCCGAGGATCGGGCGGCCGATCGTCTGGTCGCGATAGGCGACGCCGGAGAAATTGTCGAAGATCACGTCGTCAGGCGTGTCGGTCGCAGCGCCGATTTCCTGGAGGATGACGTTTTTCTCGCGCTCCAGTTCGTCTTCGTCGAACAGCGATTCCGTCAGGATATCGGCAAGGATATCGACGGCGAGCGGCACATGGTCCTTGAGGACGCGGGCATAATAAGATGTGGTTTCCGTCGATGTCGCGGCGTTGACTTCACCACCGACATTTTCGATCTCTTCAGCGATCTGCCGGGCCGTGCGGCGCGCGGTGCCCTTGAAGGCCATATGTTCGAGAAGATGGGCGATGCCGTGCTCGGCATTCGTCTCGTTGCGGGAGCCGGATTTGATCCACACCCCAAGAGCGACGCTTTCGAGATGTGGCATTCTTTCCGTGACAACGGTCAACCCGGACGACAGCCGGGTCAAATTTACTCTCATACTCAACGTCTTTCCGCGTTTCTATTTGCCGGCGCGTGCATGTTTGCCGATGAAGCTTTCCACGGCTTTAAGCTCCGCCTCCAGAATGTCGAAACGCTCCTCCCGGTTCATGATGTCAGCTAGCCATACTGGAAGCGCAGGCTCGATTGCGCAAGCGGATTTTACAGCGGCCGGAAATTTTGCGGGGTGCGCGGTCGACAGGATAACCATCGGGGAGGATGCTTTTTCGTGTTTCTCAGCCACGAAAACGCCTGTCGCCGTATGCGGGTCGATGAGGTAGCCGGTCTTATCAAGCGTATTTCTGATGGTCGCCGCCACCTGTTTTTCGGTGGCGCGTCCAGCACGGAAGTCCTTTTTTATGAACTTCAGCGCCTTGGCCGGGATTTCAAACGCGCCCGACTGCTTGAGGCCGTCCATCGATGACTTTACGGCGGCGGAATCGCGGTCATAGGCTTCAAACAGCAGGCGCTCGAAGTTGGACGAAATCTGAATGTCCATCGAAGGCGAGGTGGTGGGCCTGACGCCGCGCATCTCGTAGCGGCCGGTCTTCAGCGTGCGCGCCAGAATGTCGTTATCATTGGTGGCGATAACAAGCTTGTCGATCGGCAGACCCATCTTCTTGGCGACGTAACCGGCGAAGATGTCGCCGAAATTGCCTGTTGGAACCGTGAAGGAAACCCTGCGGTCCGGGCCGCCGAGCGACAGGGACGCGGTGAAATAATAGACCACCTGCGCCATGATGCGCGCCCAGTTGATGGAGTTGACGCCGGAAAGCTTCACGCTGTCGCGGAACTTCACGTCGTTGAACATTTCTTTCACCAGCGTCTGGCAATCGTCGAAATTGCCGTTGATCGCCAGCGCATGCACGTTGGACGCGGTGGAGGTCGTCATCTGGCGCTGCTGCACCGGAGAGACCTTCCCGTTCGGGAAAAGGATGAAAATGTCAGTGCGCTCCCGCCCGGCAAAGGCGTCGATGGCCGCACCGCCGGTGTCGCCCGAGGTCGCGCCGACGATCGTCGCGCGCTCGCCGCGCTCCGTCAGCGTGTAGTCCATCAGGCGGGCAAGGAGCTGCATCGCCACATCCTTGAAGGCGAGCGTGGTGCCGTGAAAAAGCTCCAGCACGAAGGTGTTCGGTCCGGTCTGGGTTAGCGGTACGACGGCCGGATGGCGGAAGGTCGCATAGGCGTCATCGATCATCGCCTTGAATTTGTCGGCCGGAATTTCGCCGCCGGTGAAACGGTAGAGAACCTCGAAGGCAACGTCCTGATAGGATTTGCCGCGCAGATTGCGGATTTCCTTCTTCGACATGGACGGCCACTCGCTGGGGACATAAAGCCCGCCGTCGCGGCCAAGGCCCGCCAGCAGCGCGTCGCAGAAACCAAGCGAAGGGGCGGCACCCCGGGTCGATACATATTTCACGAGATAGTCCCCTGTCCTAACCTGTCCGTCGCCGATCGCCGGCATCTTTCCAGCAGCGTCTCACCGAAATGAGGCGATTGGGGAGGTAATGAAGGGCTTTTTTGAAAATTCAAGCAAAACCGAACATGCCAATCGATTTTTTCCGGCGTCGCTGCTATAGACCATCGCCAACCTGCGTGAAAGGTCAATAAACAGCGTCTGCGGTTCGGTTCCGGGACAATGGAGAGGGAATTAGAAGAGTGTCAGGGAATTTCTTGCGTTTGTCCGCTGCGATGTCGCTTCTGGCCGTTGTTGCCGGTTGCAATTCCTCCAACCCGTCGGACTCGCTCGCCGTCAATCCGCCGGCCGCGCAGGCCAATGCCGTCACACCGGTCGTGCAGGCCAACTGCCCGACGGTCACCATTCTCGACGCGACTGCCGTCCACCGCGTCTATGCCGGCGGTGCGAAGGACGACCCGCAGAAGCTCGCCTATCAGGTTTCGCTGTCAGACACGACGCGCTCCTGCACCGCCAATGAATCGACGCTCACCGTCAATGTGCTCGCCCAGGGCCGCCTCGTTCCCGGCCCGATGGCCAAGCCGGGCCGCGTGACCGTGCCGATTCGCGTGACGGTGAAGGATGGCGATGGTGAGATTTTCAGCGAAACGACCAATTACGCCATCGATGTTGCGGCAGGTGGCGCGGGCACCCAGTTCATCTTCAACAACGACCACGTCGCCATCCCCAATGCCCCGGGCGGCGCACCGAGGTCCGTCAGCGTCTATGTCGGCTTTGCCGAGCAAGGCGCGAAGGCCAAGACCAAGCGCCGTACATAATGTAGAAAGCCGGGGCTGCTTTGTGGTCTCCGGTCAGATCGCGGATAAAGCGCTCCTAACGCGCGACGTCATCCTCGGGCTTATCCCGAGGATCCAACCACGTATCGTAAAATCAAACTGTTGCAGACGCTCGGGACAAGCCCGAGCATGACGTAGTGGCGCTTGTGACAAAGCCGGAAATTAAAAAGCGCCTTCCCACTCCGCCATCGCCGCAATCACGGCCGGCAGATCCTGCATGCGGGAAATGACGGTTTCGGCGCCGGCATCGGTCAGCCGGTCGGCGTGGCTCGGATAGGTGTGGGATGCGCCGGTAAAGCCGATCACGCGCATGCCGGCCGCTCTTGCGCCATGGATGCCGTGTACGGAATCTTCGACCACCACCACGCGGTCGGGCGAGACGCCGAATTGTGCTGCGCCATACAGAAAAATATCGGGCTTCGGCTTCACGCGGTCGGCGCCGAGGTCCTTGGCGGAATAGATATGCGGTGCGAAGTAGGGCTTCAGGCCCACCTTCGTCAGCATCATGTCGAGGCGATGGCTTGAGGAGTTCGAGCAAATGCAGCGCGGCGTCGTCAGGCGAGACAGTGCGAACTTCACGCCCTCGATGATCTTCACGTCCCGTTCCAGCCGCATGTCGAGCAGTTTTTCCGATTTGTCGAGCAGCGAGGCTGAGAGCGGAATGCTGGCTTCGCTTTCCACCTGTAGAAGAATGTTCTTCCAGGTCATGCCGGCAAAGCGCTCGCCCATTTCTTCCACTGAGATCGGATAACCCGCCTCGGTCAGAAGGCGGGATTCCACCTGCGCCGCGATGATTTCGGAATCGACCAGAACGCCGTCGCAGTCGAAAATAATGAGGTCGAAGCCGCTCATGGGGCGCTCCCTGTATCAAATTTGCCTGGAGGAAGTGATGGCGGGCTTTTAGACCATGTCCGCTTCAAGCTCAACCGGCTCACCCGCAAGGGTCGGTCCCATCAGGCTCATAGCTTGATAGAGTAGAGGAACGGCGGCGGTGGGAGCGTACATTAGCTTGAGAGGGCTAAAAAATGCTACACAGCGCCGCGCCATATGCGATATGGGGTGGTATGCCCAAGCCAGAGAAAACGACGCCTGAAGACACTATCGCCGCACGCATCAGCCGCACGCTTGCCGACCGTATCGTGCGCGGCGAGCTGTCGCCCGGCGAACGCCTGAGGCAGGACCACATCGCCGCCGAATTCGGCGCGTCGCATGTGCCCGTGCGCGAGGCCTTCCGCCGCCTTGAAGCCCAGGGGCTGGCGGCAAGTATCCCGCGGCGTGGAGTGAGAGTGGCTGATTTCGGGCTCGAGGATGTGCGCGAGGTGGCCGAAATGCGTGCTGCTCTTGAGGTTCTCGCTCTGCGCCACGCCATCCCCAATATGACACCAGCCATTCTTGACCAAGCGGAGGCCGCGACGCTCGAAGGTGACAGCGCCGTCGATGTGCAGCATTGGGAAGAGGCCAATCGCCGTTTCCACCGCCTCATCACCGCACCCTGCAACATGCCGCGCCTGATGGAAGCGATCGACGGCCTCCATGCCGCCAGCGCCCGCTTCCTGTTTTCCGCCTGGCGGGCCGGCTGGGAACGCCGCACCGATACCGACCATCGCGCCATCATTGACGCGTTGCGCGGCGGCCGGGGCGAGGAGGCGGTGCGCATTCTCGACGGACATGTGCAATGGATCGGCCGCAAGGCCATCCGCACCTCGTCCGGTTCGGTGCGCGACGCCTTCGCCATCGTTGGATAGGGCGGGCTGTGACAGTCCGCCTGCGGCCCCATCATCTCCTGTGCATGCTGACCTATGTCGGAAAAGGCTACACGTCCGGTTTTGTCGAAAATTACGATGGCGTCGCCGCGCGATTGAATGCGGGCGAGGATGTCGAACTGGTGGATGGTCCCGACGATATCTGCGAAGGCTTGCTCTGCGAAAGCCATGCGCATTGTTTTAATGACGGCGTGGTGCAACGGGATGAAACCGCCCGCCAGTCCGTTTCGGCCTTCCTGGGCGAGCCTCTCCCTGCCGGCAAGCGATTGCCGGCCACACCTGATTTTCTTGGCAGGATGCGTCTGGCCTTTGCGTCAGGCGATATCAGGCAGGCCTGTCGCGGCTGCCAGTGGATCAGGCTGTGTGACCGCATCGCCGCCTCCGGCTTCGGCGGCGTGAAGATCAGTCCGGCGCCAGACGGCGGCAGGGCTGAACCGCGGGCGCCTATTCCGCCACGGTCGTCTCGGTTCTCTCAGCGGCCTTGACGGTGACGGTCATCTCCTTCGGGTCGCGGCCGGACTTCTTGTCGTAGCTCACCTTGACCGCATAATCGCCGGGGTGCAGCGTCTCCTGATGTTTCGTGCCGTATCGACCCGAAATCTCCTTCTGCGTGCCCTGAAGGTCTTTGGTGGTTTCGACGATATCGATCCGTTCGGCGCCAGGAGCGTTGATGGCAAGAACGCCTGCATCGAGATTGAGCGTGACTTCCGTGCGCTCGCCGGCCTTGACGGTAAAGGCCTTGTCGACCATCACCTTGCCGAGACGGGCGTGCATGACGAAGTCGCCCGCAGGCATCTCCATCATTTTCCCGGTGCCGTAGGTGCCGTTGATGGTCTGGCGGGTGCCATCCAGCGTCTGGTCGGCCGACATGGCTTCAAACCTGATATCGTCGGTCTCCACCGCGCGGCCGCCCTCGGCATAAACCGCCTTGGCAACCACTACGCCGCTCGGGATGATGACATCATGGCTGATCCTGTCGCCCGCCTTGACGGATAATGTTTCCTGCGCTTTCGCCGGGCCGATGCTGCCGGTCAGGACGATCTCGCCTGCCGGGACAAAAACGCTGTTGCGGCCATAGACGCTGTCCTTGAAGTCGTCCTTGGTGATTTCCGTTTTCGCCTGGGTTTCGACGTCGCCATCGGGTTTCCGTTTCGGCACGACCGTCAACTCGGCGGCGTCGAAATTCACTTTTGGCCTGGCCACGCTGCCGTCCTTCACTTCAAACGGCACTTCGCGGGTGACATTGCCAAGTGCGGCAACGCCGACATATTTGCCCGCCGGCAGCTTTGCCTCAAAGGTGGCGTCGTAGGATCCGCCAGCGTTGACGTCGGTGCGCACGCCGGTGCGATCAGCCTTGTAGAAATCCCAGCGCACCTTGTCGGTGTTGCCAAGTGAAGGGCCGCCATCTGCAAGCACCGCGTCGGTGACGACGCTATATTGGGGGCTCGGCTCCTGCGCAAAGAGGGGGGACGCCTGCATGGCCGTCCACGCGACGCCAAGCGCAAGTCCATTCAACAACCCGGCCGTTTTTTTTCTGGATCCCATGGCACCCACCCCCATCGACTGACAACTGTCACCACCCGCAAACGTCTGCGGCGGTCTAACCCATTGTGCACAACGTTTTAGGTACCATCGGGTTCCCGTCGCTGCCCCGCCAAAAGCCGGCCGCCTTCCGCCACCTGCCATTTATTTCGCATTTTCCGTGACTTGTTCAGGCTTTGATAACCATCTTCGGTAACCATAAGCGTCAGTAAAGAGTAAGCGTATGGAGCGAGTACCAATGGCAGCAGTTTTTCCGCTGGCCGATTTTCGGCGTGCCGGTTTTGATCGTGCGGGCGAGAGTGACGCCTGGAAAGACAGCATCATCAAGGGTGATTGTGTCGCTGCCTTGGATGCCCTCCCGAGCCAGTCGGTGGACGCGATTTTTGCCGATCCGCCGTATAATCTTCAGCTTGGCGGCACGCTGCACCGGCCGGATCAGTCGCTGGTCGACGCCGTCGACGACGAATGGGATCAGTTTGCCTCCTTCGAGGCCTATGATGCCTTCACCCGCGCATGGCTGCTTGCCTGCCGCCGCGTGCTGAAGCCGAACGGCACCATCTGGGTCATCGGCTCTTATCACAATATCTTCCGCGTTGGCGCCATGCTCCAGAACCTCGATTTCTGGATCCTGAACGACATTGTCTGGCGCAAGACCAATCCTATGCCCAACTTCAAGGGCCGTCGTTTCCAGAACGCGCATGAGACGATGATCTGGGCGAGCCGCGATCCGAAAGCCAAGAACTACACCTTCAACTACGATGCGTTGAAGGCCTCCAATGATGACGTCCAGATGCGCTCCGACTGGCTGTTCCCCATCTGCAGCGGCCATGAACGCCTGAAGGGCGAGGACGGCAAGAAGGTGCATCCGACGCAGAAGCCGGAAGCGCTGCTTGCCCGCATCATCATGGCCTCCACCAAGCCGGGTGATGTCGTGCTCGACCCGTTCTTCGGCTCCGGCACCACGGGCGCTGTCGCAAAACGCCTCGGCCGCCACTTCGTCGGCATTGAGCGCGAGCAGGATTATATCGATGCGGCGTCGGCACGCATCGCCGCCGTCGAGCCGCTCGGCAAAGCCGAACTGACGGTCATGAGCGGCAAGAAGGCGGAACCCCGGGTAGCCTTCAACACCTTGGTAGAAAGCGGCCTCGTGCGCCCTGGACAGGTGCTGACGGACGCAAAGCGCCGTTATAGCGCCATTATTCGTGCGGATGGTACGCTGGCATCCGCCGGAACCGCCGGCTCCATCCACCGCCTCGGCGCGAAGGTGCAGGGTCTCGACGCATGCAACGGATGGACGTTCTGGCACTTCGAAGACGGCGACGCGCTGAAGCCGATCGATGATCTCAGAGCCATCATCCGCAGTGAAATGGCAAAGGCCGAATAGTCGAAAGCCCAAAAGGCCGAAGACGGACGATCCACCGCCCGCCCTTGTCAGCATACGTCTCCACCCGGTTTCGTACCTTCAGTCCCGGATGGAGAACGACCAACGCCCGGCACATCAGTGTCGGGCGTTGGTATTTTCGAATATAAAATTTTAGCTAGACAAGTTTCGCGCAAGAGACGACAACTACTGTACTAGTCAAAGCAGTGGTTGTGAAAATCCGGTCTGGACAACTCACAAAAACATTGCGTCCAATGCCGCTTGCGGCAGGACTGGCGCAGGCCGGAGACCGCCATTTCCGCCTGCGCCAATTTCTTTTCCCGATCTATCGACGATTAAATTTCCACCCCAAACGCCCGCAAATCCTGCTTCAGCTTTTCCGCGCCGGTAAAATGCACCGCCTGCCAGCCGGCGGCCTGGGCGCCTTCGACATTGGCGAGCGTATCGTCGATGAAGAGACTGGTGGCCGGATTGAGGCCAAATTCTTTCGCGTGGAGATCATAGATCGCCACGTCAGGCTTCAAGAGCTTCACATCGCCGGAAACGGTGACGCCGCGCGGCAGCATGAGGAAGGGGAACATCTTCTGCGCCTCGCGAAACGTGTCGGAAGCGAAGTTGGTGAGCATCGTCACGTCATGGCCGCTGTCGATCAGGCCTGTCATGATCGCGACGCTGTCGTCGTAGGAATGCGAGACCATCTCATGCCAGAATTTGCGGAAGGAGCGGATGTGCTCTTCCCGGTCCGGGAATTTCTCCACCAGCAAAGCTTCAGCATCCTCCCAGCGGCGGCCGCGATCCTGTTCGAGATTCCAGTCGTGGGTGCAGACATTCTCGAAAAACCATTGGCGCTCATCGGCATCGGGAATGAGGCGGCTATAGGGAATATGCGGATCGTAATGGATCAGCACCTTGCCGATGTCGAATACGATATGCTCAATCTTGGTCATCGAAATTTCCTGCTTTCATTGAATGCGGATGGAATAGCCTGCGCGATGACTTTTTTCATCACCGTTGGCAGCGCCTGCGCGTCAAGATTTGTAACCGGCTCCCACCATCCGTCATCCGGGCCGGTTTGAAGGTAATCCGGCACCTGCGCGCGATAGACTGTCAGCCGCAGTTCGAAATGGGTGAAGACATGCACGATCACGCCCGCCGCCTGCCACTCCGCTGAAAAAGGCGCGTGATTTTGATCCGTGCCGCCGTCGAGACGGGCGGTCCAACCCGTTGTCGGCACCTCCGTCATTCCGCCGAGAAGGCCGCTGTCGATTCGCCGCCGCAGCAGGATTTCACCCTCTGCATTGACGGCCACGAAGGCAGCGCCCAGCCGCACGGGTTTTGCCTTTTTCGCAGCTTTCACCGGAAACCGCTCCGGCTCGTCCTCCGCAAGCGCCCGACAGATGCCGTTGAACGGACAGAGCGCGCAGGCCGGCCGTTTCGGGGTGCAGACCGTCGCGCCGAGATCCATCATCGCCTGCGCAAAATCGCCGGGCCTGTCAGAAGGGGTAAGTTCCGCCACCTTCGCTTTCATTGCAGGCTTTGAGCCGGGCAGGGGAGCATCGATGGCAAAGAGCCGCGAAATGACGCGCTCGACATTGCCATCCATCACGGCCGCCTGACGATTGAATGCGATGGCAGCGACGGCGGCGGACGTATAGTCGCCGATACCGGGCAATTGCTTCAGCCCCTCTTCCGTATCGGGAAACATGCCGCCATGCTCATTCGCCACGGCTTCCGCGCATTTCTTCAGGTTGCGGGCGCGGGCGTAATAACCCAGCCCCGCCCAGGCGGCCATGACGTCCTCGACAGGTGCCGCTGCCAGATCGTTGACGCTTGGCCACGCCGCGAGAAACTTGAGGAAATAGGGCTTTACTGCCTGCACCGTCGTCTGCTGCAGCATCACTTCCGAAAGCCAGACATGATAGGGATCGGCGCGTTTTCCCTTCGCTGCCATGGCCGGGGAAGTGCGCCAGGGCAATTCGCGATGATGCCGGTCGTACCATGCGAGCAGCATCTGCGCATAAGACGACGGGGCGGTTTTTTGAAGCATGGTTTGCCGTTTCTGTTCGGTTTGGCCTATAGTTGGGACATCCGTAGCGGGCGATCAAGAAAATGTGGATCGCCCCCTCCAAAATCGCGAGTGAAACATGCGTTATCCCCAGAGCGGTGCCGGCAAGAAAAAGGGCGTCGTCCAGATCGCCGAAGTCGCCAATGGCATTATGGACCCGGTCCTGTCGAAACGCGCAGGCATCAACACCGCGCTGCTCGGCTCCTGGGACGAGATCGCCGGTGATGACTTTGCCGATTGCACGCGGCCCGAAAAAATCACCTGGCCGCGCCGCGACGAGGGGCCGGATCGCGGCGGTTATCAGCCCGGCGTGCTGACCATCGCCTGCGAAGGCGCACGCGCCCTGTTTCTCACCCATGCACAGGGCGAACTCATCGCCCGCATCAACGGCTTTTTCGGTTTCCCGGCGGTGCGCCAGATCAGGATCGTGCAGAAACCGGTCTCGCAGGCCATCACCCGCCGACGCAAACCACAGCCCCTGCGCGGCGATGCGGCAAAACGTCTCGATGACATGATAAACGGCATCGAGAGCGAGGCGCTGCGCAAGGCGGTGGAACGGCTTGGCACGGCGGTCTTGCAGAAGAAGCCAGGGCGCAAAACGATTTGATGACGGCGCCGTCCTTGACTGGTCACAATTCTTTGACAAGAAGAGTTCAGAACCCCGCTTGTGATGAACCGGCCGTCGCTATATCGGAATCAACAGACAATCGAGTCTATTACCAACAGGTGCTTTCATGCATTTTCCCGAACTGACCATTTCCCGTCGCAGCCTTCTCGGCGGCGTTGCTCTTGCCGCCATCGCCACGGCCCTGCCGTTTGCCTTCACGCCCGGTATTGCCCAGGCGCAGGAATTGCCTGAATCCACCGGTGATGTGGACATGGCTGCTGTCATGAAGCCCGGCCCGCTGCCGGAAGCAGCGCTCGGCGATGCCAACGCACCCGTCAAGATCGTCGAATATATGTCGATGACCTGCCCGCACTGCGCCAACTTCCACAACAAGACCTTTGAAGAAATCAAGAAGAAGTACATCGATACCGGCAAGGTCTATTTCGTGCTGCGCGAATTCCCGTTCGATCCGCGCGCCGCTGCCGCCTTCATGCTGGCGCGCTGCGCACCGGAAGGTCAATATTTCCCCTTCGTTTCCATGCTGTTCAAGCAGCAGCAGAGCTGGGCAACCGCGCAGGATGCGCGTGCCGCCCTGCTGCAAATGTCGAAAATGGCCGGTTTCTCACAGGAGTCTTTCGAGGCCTGCTTGACGAACCAGAAACTTCTGGATGATGTGAACGCCACCATGCAACGCGGTGCGACGGAATTCGGCGTCAACTCCACGCCGACTTTCATCATCAACGGCAAGAAATACGCAGGAGACATGTCGGTTGAAACCATGTCGGCTGTCATCGACAAGCTGCTCTGATCACCGAAGCCTTCAGAAAGCGGGCGGCGGATATTTCCGCACGCCCGTTTTTTATTGCCGTTACTCCACCTGGAGCGTGGCGGTATGAAGTTTAACAAGCTCCGTCTCGTCGGTTTCAAGTCCTTCGTTGAACCATCCGAATTCATCATCGAGCCCGGTTTGACCGGCGTCGTCGGCCCGAACGGCTGCGGCAAGTCCAACCTCGTCGAAGCGCTGCGCTGGGTGATGGGCGAGAATTCCTACAAGAACATGCGCGCCTCCGGCATGGATGACGTCATCTTCTCCGGTTCCGGCAACCGTCCCGCCCGCAATACCGCTGAAGTCGGCCTTTATCTTGACAATTCCGACCGCACCGCGCCCGCCGCCTTTAACGACGCCGATGAAATTCAGGTGACGCGCCGCATCGAGCGCGAAAACGGCTCCGTCTACCGCATCAACGGCAAGGAAGCGCGCGCCAAGGATGTGCAGCTTCTCTTCGCCGATGCCTCCACCGGCGCACGCTCGCCCTCCATGGTGGGGCAGGGACGCATCGGCGAACTCATCAACGCCAAGCCGCAGGCCCGCCGCCAGCTGCTGGAAGAAGCGGCTGGCATTTCCGGCCTGCATTCCCGCCGCCACGAGGCGGAGCTTCGCCTGCGCGCAGCCGAGACCAATCTGGAGCGGCTGGAAGACGTGACCGCCCAACTGGAAAGCCAGATCGAAAGCCTGAAACGGCAGGCGCGCCAGGCCAACCGCTTCAAGATGCTGTCCGCCGATATCCGCGCCCGCGAGGCGACGCTGTTGCACATTCGCTGGGTGGAAGCGAAGGAAGCGGAAGGCGAGGCGGAAAGCGCGCTCAATCAGGCAACGAACATCGTTGCCGAAAAGGCTCAAGCCCAGATGGAAGCAGCCAAGCAGCAGGGCATCGCCAGCCTGAAACTGCCGGAACTGCGCGAGGACGAGGCGAAAGTCGCCGCCGCCCTGCAACGCCTGCAGATTGCCCGCACCCAGCTGGATGACGAGGCCAACCGCCTGCTGCGCCGCCGTGACGAGCTTGCGCGCCGTCTGTCGCAGCTTGGCGAGGATATCGTCCGCGAGGAACGGCTTGTCTCTGACAATGCCCGGATACTCGCGCGGCTGGACGAAGAAGAGGCCGAGCTCCTCGACATCCTCTCCGATTCCGGTCGCCACGCGGACGAAATGCGCCAAGCTTTCGAAGCTGCGTCCGTCAAGCTGGCGGAAAGCGAAGCCATCTTCACATCAATCACCGCCGAACGCGCGGAAGCCGCTGCCAGCCGGCAGCAGCTGGAGCGGGCGATCCGCGATCTTTCCGACCGCAAGCTGAGGCTCGAACGGCAATCGCAGGAAGCGACGGCCGAGATCGGGGCCATCGACGAGAAACTCTCCGGCCTTCCGGACCCCGCGGAACGGCGCGAAGCCGTCGAGGCGGCTGAGATCGCCGTCGAAGACGCGATGATTGTGGTGGAAGAGGCCGAGGCCGCCGTTGCCGAGGCACGTTCGGCCGAAGCGCTGGCGCGCGGGCCGCTGGAAAAGGCGAAAAATCGGCTGAACGCGTTGGACACGGAAGCGCGTACCATCACCAAAATGCTCGCTTCAAGCGCCGCCGCGAATGGCAGCTTCACGCCGGTGGCGGAAGAAATGACGGTCGAGCGCGGTTATGAAGCCGCACTTGGGGCGGCGCTCGGCGACGATCTCGAAAGCCCGCTTGATGCGAGCGCCCCCGCCTATTGGGGCGGCAATGGAAACGGTGCGGATGATCCCGGCCTGCCGCAGGGCGCCAAACCGCTTCTGGACCATGTGCAGGCACCGGATGCCCTTCGGCGCGCCCTTGCGCAGATCGGCGTCGTTGCGAACGTTTCGGAGGCCCGGCGGCTGTTGCCGTCGCTGAAGGCCGGCCAGCGGCTGGTAACGCGCGAAGGCGCGCTGTTCCGCTGGGACGGCCATGTCGCCAGCGCCGATGCACCGGGTGCCGCAGCACTGCGTCTGTCGCAGAAGAACCGACTCGCCGAAATCGAAGCCGAACTGGATGAGGCCCGCTCCATTCTGGAAGAGGCCGAAGACCAGCTTGCCGCGAAAACCGAGGAGATCAGAAGCAGTGAATTGCGGCTTTCGGACGCGCGCGACCGGAGCCGGCTCGCGACCCGTCAGCTTGCCGAGGCACGCGAGGCGCTGACATCGGCCGAACGCGCCTCGGGCGATCTTTTGCGCCGCCGCGATATCGTCTCCGAAGCGTTGAACCAGATTGGCGCGCAGATCGATGAGATCGCCGTTCAGGAGGAAAATGCCCGCATCGAAATGGAAGACGCGCCTGATCTTTCCGTGCTGGATCTCAAGCTGCGTGAAAGCCAGATGGAAGTCGCGACCGATCGCGGCCTGCTGGCGGAAGCGCGCGCGCGCCATGAGGGCGTGAGCCGCGAGGCGGAAAGCCGCCAGCGCAGACTTCAGGTTATAGGGCAGGAACGTTCCACTTGGGCATCGCGGGCGGCAAGTGCCGCCGACCATATCGCCACGCTGCGCGAACGTGAGGAAGAGGCACGCGAGGAAATCGCCGAACTGGATATAGCGCCCGAGGAATTCGACGAAAAACGCCGCAACCTCCTCAACGAATTGCAGAAGACCGAAGACGCTCGCCGCGCCGCCGCCGACCGGCTGGCCGAGGCCGAAAACCTGCAGCGCGCCGCCGACCGGGTGGCGGCAACGGCGCTTTCCGAACTGGCAGAAGCCCGCGAAAAGCGCGGCCGCGCCGAAGAGCGGCTGGTTTCCGCCCGCGAGAAACGGCAGGAGGCGGAACATCGCATCCGCGAAACGTTGAATACCGAGCCGCACATGGCGTTTCGCCTGACCGGCCTTGGCCCTGACCAGCCGAAGCCGGATATACGCGATGTCGAGCGCGATCTGGACCGGCTGAAGATCGAGCGCGAAAGGCTTGGCGCCGTCAATCTGCGCGCCGAGGAGGAACAGGCCGAGCTTTCCGCCAAGCTCGCGGCGCTGATCAAGGAGCGGGACGATATCATCGATGCCGTACGCAAGCTGCGCGCTGGCATCCAGAGCCTCAACCGCGAAGGTCGCGAGCGGCTGATTGCCGCCTTCGACGTGGTCAATTCACAGTTCCAGCGACTGTTCACCCATCTCTTCGGCGGCGGCACGGCGGAATTGCAGCTGATCGAATCCGATGATCCGCTGGAAGCCGGCCTCGAAATCCTCGCCCGTCCGCCGGGCAAAAAACCGCAGACCATGACGCTGCTGTCAGGCGGCGAGCAGGCCCTGACGGCCATGGCGCTGATCTTCGCGGTATTCCTGACCAATCCCGCGCCGATCTGCGTGCTGGACGAGGTGGATGCGCCGCTCGACGACCATAATGTCGAGCGCTATTGCAACCTGATGGACGAAATGGTGGCCTCCACCGAAACCCGCTTCGTCATCATCACCCACAACCCCATCACCATGGCCCGCATGAACCGCCTCTTCGGTGTCACCATGGCCGAACAGGGTGTATCTCAACTCGTGTCGGTCGATCTGCAGACCGCCGAGCAGCTCCGCGAAGCCGTCTGAGCCCGACCGCAAAATTCTCTTAAAACGCGAATTTTTCAGCCGATATCACCCATTCGGGTGGGCAAAGACCCGCGCTACCTTGCTATCATCATCGCGAGCCTCAGGGTGCTCTCCCAGAACCCCTCCATCCGGTTTCCTGTACCGGATGGGTTGCCTTGCGAGGTTGCTGCAACAGCCTCGCAAGGCATTTCTTTTCCAAATGCCATCTGCGTCGTGCTCGACGATTGCATCTTTATACTCAATGGGACGATATCTTTAATTGCTGGGCTTATAAAGGTTATTGATGAAAATTTATATGAATTCTGCTTACGTGGACGATGATAGCATTTTCGTTGAAACTTTTTTCAACTATATGGACCTATATATTCAAAGGATGACTTATAAAGTTAACGAATCCATTTCGAGTATACGTTGCGCAGAGGTGGAAATAGCTCGAGCATTGCGATATGAAGGTGAAGTTAATAATGGTGGTCACAACCAATATATAAATAACCTTGACGGAGATCAGGCCGAGATGGCGATCGCGCTTGATGGCCTTACTCTCTTAGGTGCTGAAAGACAGGTGAACATTCTTCGCGAAATGATTCGCTGGACGAAGGCCAATCCCAAGGAAGTGTATCGTATGTTGAGTACCGACGATTATATAAAACAACCGTTGCTTGAGTCTCTGGATGACGATTTATTTTCAATTCCGTCAGAACTATCGGTTAGTCAGCACGCCGCGAATTGGCTAAGAAAAAACGGCAATTTCGTTTATGTGACGGAGGAACAGTACGAAGAAATAAGACAACGGCTTTTCACGTCTGGGCTTGTTAATTAGCCGTCCTTTCAAGCCATGTAACTCAGTCATGGCGATAAGGCTGCTGTTGGGGATGAGATTGGACGTCGTCTACTTCTTAACCTCTCAAGCTTCCCCCGGCACCAGCCGCAGCCGCGTGCCCCATGGGTCGATTGCCTCCACCACATTGTTCTCCATCTCCACCAGCACGTAACCGGCCGCTCGCAACCGCGTTTTCTGCGCCTCCAGATTGGCGGGATTGCGCACGATGATCGAAAACCAGTCGAGGCCGGTTTCCATGGCGTTTCGTTCCTTTGCGCCGCGGCTGTTCCAGGTGTTCACTGCCAGATGGTGATGGTAACCGCCGGAGGAGAGGAAGGAGGCGTCCGCGCGCGCATCCTGCGTCGGTTGTAAACCCACCGCCTGCTCATAAAAGGCACGGGCGGGGGCGATTTCACCGACACGCAGGTGAACATGGCCGATGCGTATGCCGGTCGGCGCGGCCTCAAAATCGCTTTTCGTCGTGTCGGTCAGCGCCACCAGATCATCGACATCGAGCGGCTCCGTGCCCATCTTGACCACGTTACCGCTCCAGACCCATGTGTCCTTTGGTCGGTCGCTATAGACCTCGATGCCGTTGCCTTCGGGATCGCTAAGATAGACCGCCTCGCTCACATTATGATCGGCAAAGCCGGTCAGGGGCACCTGCTTGAGCGCCGCATGCACCAGCCAGCGCGCCAGATCCTTGCGGGAGGGCATCAGGTAGGCGATGTGAAACAGGCCGGCGGAAGTCGGGCTCTCGAAATCCGCCGCCGGCTTGTGCACGAGATCGAGCAGGGGCACTGTCCCAACCCCCAGCGTCACGCCCCTTGCCGTCCGCTCCACCTCGTTGAAGCCGAGAACCGAGCGATAATAATCGATCATCGGATCAAGCTCACGCACCCGCAATGCCGCTTGGCCGATATGCATGGGCGTCGTCAGGGCGAAGGGAACGGCGGCAATTGCAGGGGAGTTGTACCCTTCTGCCCTTAACGCGCCGGCAAGTGCACTGGCTGCACAGGAAATTCCGGCAAATTTAAGCGTCTGGCGGCGGGTAAATTGCATGAATAATCTCTTTGTCGCGATTTGAATGGCTTAGGAAACACTCCGTTACTTCGCATTACACGAATGCGTCAGTGCTGCTGTTATGTCGTGTTTAAGGCAATTCTGGCGCGGAATCCGCCGCAATTATGCTGCACTGCGATGTAAACTGCTCCCAGTGGCGTTTCCAACATGCCGCCGATGCTGTAGATGATAGAAAAATGACAACGCTTCTGGGTGGAGAGCGTGGAATGAAAAAATGGGTTTATACCTTCGGCAACGGTGTCGCCGAGGGCAGGGCAGGTGACGTTGCCATATTGGGCGGCAAGGGCGCAAACCTTGCCGAAATGGCAAGTCTCGGCCTACCCGTTCCTCCCGGCCTCACCATTATCACCGATGCCTGCGCGCTTTATCACAAGAACGGACGCGATCTGCCTGATGACCTGAAGGTTCAGGTCATGGCGGGCCTGCATGGCATGGAAACCGTGACGGGCAAAACCTTCGGCGGCAGCCAGTCGCCGCTGCTCATCTCCGTTCGCTCCGGCGCGCGTGCCTCCATGCCCGGCATGATGGATACGGTGCTCAATCTCGGTCTCAACGACCGCACCGTCGAGGCGTTGGGTCACGATGCGGGCGATGCCCGTTTCGCCTGGGACAGCTATCGCCGCTTCATCCAGATGTATGCCGATGTCGTCATGGGCCTCGACCATGAAATGTTCGAGGAAATCCTCGAAGATGAAAAAGGCCGGCTTGGTCACGAATATGATACGGACATGTCTGCGGTCGAGTGGCAGCACGTCGTTTCGCTTTACAAGAAGCTGATCGAGGATGAGCTTGGCGAGGCCTTCCCGCAGGACTGTCATGTCCAGCTCTGGGGCGCAATCGGCGCTGTGTTCGCCAGCTGGACCAACCACCGGGCCGTGACCTATCGACACCTGCACAATATTCCCGGCGACTGGGGCACGGCCGTCAACGTGCAGGCCATGGTCTTCGGCAATCTCGGATCGTCATCGGCAACCGGCGTTGCCTTTACCCGTAATCCGTCGACAGGCGAGGCAGAGCTTTACGGAGAATTCCTCGTCAACGCGCAAGGCGAAGACGTGGTCGCCGGCATCCGCACGCCACAATCCATCACCGAAGCCGCGCGTCTCGCCTCCGGTTCCGACAAGCCTTCCATGGAAAAGCTGATGCCAGAAGCTTTTTCGGAATTCCTGGCGATCTGCAAGCGGCTGGAAACCCATTATCGCGACATGCAGGACCTGGAATTCACCATCGAGCGCGGCAAGCTCTGGATGTTGCAGACCCGCTCCGGCAAACGCACAACCCGAGCCGCGATGAAAATCGCTGTCGACATGGTAGAAGAAGGGCTAATTTCGCAGGAGGAAGCCGTCTGCCGCATTGAGCCGTCCTCACTCGACCAGTTGCTGCACCCGACCATCGATCCCGGCACATCCCGACCGATCATCGGCTCCGGTCTGCCGGCCTCTCCGGGGGCGGCGACGGGGGAAATCGTCTTTACCGCCGAAGAGGCGGTTGCGGCGGAAGCTGAAGGCCGCAGCGTCATTCTGGTGCGCATCGAAACCAGCCCGGAAGATATTCACGGCATGCATGCGGCCGAAGGCATTTTGACGACGCGCGGTGGGATGACAAGCCACGCCGCCGTCGTCGCGCGCGGCATGGGCATTCCCTGCGTCACCGGCGCGGGCTCCATGCGCGTCGACATGCGCAATAAGGTGCTGATCGGCGTCGGCTGCATGCTCAAACGCGGCGATGTCATCACGATTGACGGGTCCTCCGGCAGCGTGCTGAAGGGAGAGGTGCCGATGACGCAGCCGGAACTGTCAGGCGATTTCGGCAAGCTGATGGAATGGGCGGACGATCTGCGCCGGATGACCGTGCGCACCAATGCCGACACGCCGGCAGACGCCCGCGCTGCCCGTGCCTTTGGCGCTGAGGGCATCGGCCTCTGCCGCACCGAACACATGTTCTTCGAAGGCGACCGCATTCATGTGATGCGCGAGATGATCCTCGCCGAAAGCGAAAAAGGCAGGCGCGCCGCGCTCGATGAGCTTCTGCCGATGCAGCGTTCGGATTTCACCGAACTGTTCCAGATCATGCACGGCCTGCCGGTAACGATCCGCCTGCTTGACCCACCGCTGCACGAATTCCTGCCGAAGACCGATGGCGAGATCGTGGAGGTGGCGGCTGCCATGGGTATGCCGCAGACGGTGTTTCGCCAGCGGCTCGATGCGCTGCACGAGTTCAACCCGATGCTTGGCCATCGCGGCTGCCGTCTCGCCATTTCCTATCCCGAGATTGCCGAAATGCAGGCCCGCGCCATTTTCGAAGCCGCCGTTGCGGCGGCGCGCATCACTGGTGCACCCGTCGTGCCTGAGATTATGGTGCCGCTGGTGGGGCTGCGCTCGGAGTTAGATTATGTGACCGCGGTCATCGATGGCGTTGCTGCCGCCGTCGCCAAAGAGACCGGGATGGAGATCGAATATCTCACCGGCACCATGATCGAGCTGCCGCGTGCGGCCCTGCGTGCCCATGTCATCGCGGAAGCGGCGGAGTTCTTCTCCTTCGGCACCAACGATTTGACACAGACCACCTTCGGTATCTCTCGTGACGATGCGGCCCGTTTCATCAATACCTATCAGCGCAAGGGCATCATCGAACGCGACCCGTTTATCTCGCTCGATTTCGACGGCGTGGGCGAACTGATCCGCATCGCCGCCGAACGCGGCCGCCAGACGCGGCCGGAGCTCAAACTCGGCATTTGTGGGGAACACGGCGGCGACCCGGCCTCGATCCACTTCTGCGAGGATGCCGATCTCGACTACGTCTCCTGCTCGCCCTTCCGTGTGCCGATTGCCCGCCTGGCAGCGGCGCAGGCGACTTTGGCCGCAAAGGCAAAGCAGGGCGAAACGCGCAGCAACGTTGCCTTCATTCCCGTCAGGGGTTCTGTCGGACGATGATCTGACGCTCGACGACGACGGGCCGGTAGAACATGTCGCGGTTCATCTGCGCCTGCCAGGCGCGGTTATCCGCGCGCCGGTCGAGATCAAGGTCAAGCAGGCATCCCGCCATCGAGTCCGTGCCGGGGCGGAAACCATACCCCCGGCATGTCGCCTCATCTCGCGCCCGCCGCTCTTCCGGCGTCAGCGTCTGGCAGGCGGTCAGCGCCATGAGGGCGGCGAGCGAACCGAGGACGATGGAAACACGCATCTTGTTTCTCCCTGATGTGACAGCCGTACGGCTCGTTTATTGCCGCGATTGATACGCCTGTTTGCATTTGGGGAAAAGCCGCGCAGGCGCGGAAAGTTGCCACCGCGCCTCGCTCCCATGCGCAAAGATTCCAGTTCCGCTGCAATCGCCTGTCGCGTGCGCGCCGTCACTCCGTGCAGCCGGAAAGCAGCGTTTCCCGGTTGTCGCTGAGAGTGGCGTTGTTGCCCTCGGTGCGCAGAACATAGGTGTAATTGCGATTGATCGCCTTATAGACGGCGCCGGACGCGGCCGTCTGCTCCGCCATTGGGATCATTTCGTCCATCTGCAAAAGAATTGCGAAACTTTTTCCGTCTGCGCCGTTAACGTAGACCACACGCATCGTCTCATTGTTTGCACAGGCGTAAGACACGGCGTCGACCGTCGTGGAACCGGCGACTGCTGACGACACATGGGCACCAAGCGCCAGGATGCTCATGAATGTTAAAGATAATATTTTCATGTTCTTATTTTCAAAATTTTTGAGTTTACAAAGTTTTATCTCAAATATAACTAAATTATCACTTAAATAATATTCAGTTATATTTGCTTATTTTGTTTTTTATTTTGTCAAAAATGTGGATATTCTGGCGGGAAGCCGGGTGGCCCCAGGGAATTCAGGTGCGCTTCGAACTGAAGCGCACCTGGTCTTTTTATTAACTCTCCGTTAGGCCGTCACAACGTCCCGGTCATCGAGCGCGTCGATATCCTTCGCATTGTTGTAAACAGCCTCGTTGAGGATGCCCTCGCGCTTGGCGACGATGGTCGGCACCAGCGCCTGACCAGCGACATTGACCGCCGTCCGGCCCATGTCGAGTATAGGGTCGATGGCAAGCAGCAAGCCCACGCCTTCGAGCGGCAGGCCGAGCGTAGAAAGCGTCAGCGTCAGCATCACCACGGCACCCGTCAGGCCCGCCGTTGCGGCGGAGCCGAGCACGGAAACGAAAACGATCAGCACATAGTCCTGAATGCCGAGGGGCACCTGGAAAAACTGCGCGATGAAGATCGCCGATATTGCCGGATAGATCGCCGCGCAGCCGTCCATCTTGGTGGTGGCGCCGAGCGGCACCGAGAAGGCGGCATATTCGCGCGGCACGCCGAGGCTCTTTTCCGTCACGGTTTCGGTGACGGGCAGCGTGCCGATCGAGGAGCGCGACACGAAGGCCAGCTGGATGGCCGGCCATGCGCCCGCAAAGAACCGCGAAGGCTTCAGCCCATGGGCGAGAAGCAGCGCCGGATAAACGACGAAGAGCACCAGCGCCAGACCGATGTAAACGGCGGCCGCATACCAGCCGAGCTGCGACAGCGTCGTCCATCCATATTGGTCGACCGCGCGCCCAAGCAGACCGATGGTGCCGAGGGGGGTAAGGCGGATGACCCACCACAGGATTTTCCGCACAATGGCAAGCAGCGACTGGTTGAAGGCGAGGAACGGTTCCGCCGCCTTGCCGGCTTTCAGCGCCGCGACGCCAAAGGCAATCGACACCACGAGCAGCTGCAGGACGTTGAAGTTCAGCGAGGTGCTGCCAGCGCCATTGTTTATCTTGGTCGAGGCTTCAAGCCCGAACACGTTAACGGGCACAAGACCCTTCAGAAAGTCCAGCCACGAGCCGGTGGAGGAGGGCGCTGCCGCTGCCGTATTGGCAATGGCGGTGTTGACGCCCGGCTGGATGACAAGGCCGAGCACGATGCCGATGACGACCGCTATCAGGGCGGTGATGGCGAACCACAACAGCGTCTGCCAGACGAGCTTTGCCGCATTGGAAAGGTTCTTTAGATTGGCGATGGAGGCAACGATGGCCGTGAAGATCAGCGGCGGCACGAGCGCACGCAGGAGCTGCACGAAAATCGTGCCAATGGTCTGCAATATCACCGAAAGCCAGTTGGGATTGCCCGCGGCATCCGGCCCAATGTTACGGGCAACAAGACCCAGCAGAAGGCCGATAACCATGGCGATCAAGACCTGGAAGCCGAAATTGCGATAAAAGGGTTTAGACCCGGATGAGCGGATAGGTGTCGTTGCCTGTGACATGGCCTGTCTCTTTTTTATGCAAGAAAACGAGAATACTGCACTTTTCATACGCATTCTCGAGGGGAGTGGCCGAGAATACGCCGATTTCCTCAGCAATTAAGGAATGAACATGCGTATTTGTTGCATTACCGGGGGATCATTCTCTGGAGCGATTTAAATACGGAAAAATATTCCACCCTTTCGGCGCCTTCGCGGCCAGGCGCTCAAACGCTATCCTATGGCAGCGCCCTGGCGGCGATTCAGTCCTTCGAAAAACCACGTCGCTGCGGTGCGGACGGGACTTGGTTGGAGGCCAGATCAGCTTCGCCACGAAGGAGAACGCCGCGCGGTTGACGGGTCTATTGCCTTCTCCTTTGTTTTCCTTGGCGCAAATCCGGTCTATGACATCATATGCAGGTGATTCCCTGCCGATAATTCGGGTGCAACGCTCTTTAGCCAATGCGATCTAACGGATATCCGCTTTCATGACTGTGCGTTTCGTCCGGCCATTTTCGATTGCCGCCTATCTTTCCCGTTATCTGGGCCTTGCGGCGCTGGTGCTGTTTTTGATTGCGGCGGGCGTCCACCGGTTCGGCCCTCTGACGACGCCCGATTTTGTCGGCCTGCTCATCATTGCGGCGGGCATCGCGCTCGCGGCGGTCGTTCTGGCGCTGATCGGCCTGGAGCGCTTATGGACCAAGGGCGCACGCGGCGGCCTTTCGGCGCTGGCGGCGCTGCTTCTGTCGGGCCTGCCGCTGGGTGTGGTTGGCTACGGCGCCTTTCTCTACTGGCAGCAACCGAAGATTTACGACATTTCCACCGATCTCAGCGACGTGCCGGAGTGGCTCGTGACGCCAGCCGCCAACCAGCAATGGCTGGTGCGGCCTGCCGTCATCACCAAGGCTGATCGCGACGCGCAGATGGAGGCCTATGCCAGCCTCGCCGGCCGCCGCTATGAAGGCGCGATCGACCGCATCTATGCCGCCGCCAAAAAAATGGCTGCCGCCCAGTCCATCCACATTACCCATACGAGGGGCGTGATCGGAGCGGAAGATGCACCCTCCGTCGGCGTGCCGCCGCAGGATCGGACGCAGCCGGCGGAGGATGCGCCTGTCGAGGACCTGCCGTCTGTCGTGCCCGTGCCCATGGCCCGCCCGGCAGAAGCACCGCAGCCGACTTTCTTTAACGGCAGCGGGGTGGTGCTGATGCAGGGCGAAACCCGCACCCGCATCTGGGGCCTGCGTTTCGATATCCTCATCCGCCTCAGGGAAGAAGCCGAGACCACCATCGTCGACATCCGCGTCGCCTCCCGCTACGGCCCGCATGATCTTGGCATGGGCGCCGCGATTGCCGAAGCCTATCTCGATGCGCTGGATGCGGAAATGCAAGGTCTGAACGACAATTGAGGCCAGACGCCGAAGGCTTGGCTGGCGCTAAGCTTCGGCAAGATTTGGGCTCTGCATCGCCGCGAGTTTCTCCTCCCCGCCGGGGAGAAGGTGGCCCGAAGGGTCGGATGAGGGGGCAACCTCTCGGTATATCTCTACCCGCGCCCCCTCATCCCGCTGCCGCGGACTTCTCCCCGGCGGGGAGAAGAGACAGGTGGCATCCGCTCGTTCCCTATCGAACCGGGCGTAAACGGCGAAAGCATCTTGACAATTCGCGCCTTAAAACCCCGTCACGCCGGAAAATATTCACCCGTGAGCGAAGGCGCGCCATCCGTCCGCACTTCGCCCTTTTCGATCAGATCCTCGATATGCGCCAGGACGGAAAGTGCGGCCGCCCCATGCAGACGCTTGTCGGTGCTGGCATAGATCACCTTCACCATGTCGGCGATCAGCCGGTCGCCGTCCCGGATACGTTTCAGCACCGCCTTTTCCCGCATGCGGCGGTGGGCGCGCAAGCCGCGCATGAAAGCGGTGGGATCGGTGACCGGGCCGCCATGGCCGGGCAGGAACAACCGGTCGTCGCGGGTCAGCAACCGCTCCAGTGAAGCCATGTAGTCGCTCATCGCCCCATCCGGCGGTGCGACGATGGTGGTGGCCCAGGCCATGACGTGATCGGCGGAAAAGACGATGCCGCTGCCCTCCAGCGCAAAGGCGGCGTGGTTTGCGGTGTGACCCGGCGTATGCAGCGCCGTCAATGTCCAGCCATCGCCGGAAAGGCTCTGCCCGTCGCCAAGTGCAAGGTCAGGCACGAAAGCCGTATCGGAACTTTCGGCAAAGGGATTGGTCTCGCCCACATGCAGCGGCCGGGCGGCGCGGTGCGGACCTTCCGCCACCGTCACCGCCCCGGTCGCCTGCGCCAGCCTGCGGGCAAGCGGCGAATGATCGCGATGGGTGTGGCTGACGAAGATGTGCGTGACTTCGCGTCCTTCGAGCGCAGCCATCAGCGCCTGAAAATGCGCCTCATCCTCCGGGCCCGGATCGATGACCGCAACGGAGCGGTCGCCGACGATATAGGAGTTGGTGCCATGGAAGGTAAAGGCGGAAGGATTGTTGACGGTGATACGCTGGACAAGCGGGGCGACAGGGACCGCCTCGCCATAGGCCGGCTTGAAATCGAGATCGAATGCCGGGTCCGCCATCGAGACCTCCTGAATGAATGCCATGCCGCCCGTGCAGACGACACCCGCCGCACAATCGCCAAGCCCTATCATGCTGCCCGCGGCCGGGCACCCAAAAAGCTTGTATTTTGTGAAAAAATTGCTCGCCGGGTCATTGCCGCGCCGGTCCGGCTTTGCTAATCAGGCGCGGTTCGGGCAGCGGCGTTTCGCTTACACTGCCCTGTTGGGGCGTCGCCAAGCGGTAAGGCACCGGTTTTTGGTACCGGCATTCCCAGGTTCGAATCCTGGCGCCCCAGCCATCTATCCCCAAGTCAAAACAGTATCCGCAGATCCCGGCGACCGTCACTGACGCGAACTATTTCCACGGATCGTATATTGTCGCCATCGGTATCCGGCACGGTTTCGTAGAGAATGATATAAGGCGCTTCAATCAGCATGCGGGCGGATGGAAAAATTTCCGGGTGGCGCTCGCCTTCAACAAAAAACGCCGCGCATCCAGAGACACGCGGCGTCCAATCTTAAATCTCGCGACGATGCCTTAAAGCGCGATATCCGGCACCTTCTTCACCGGCGCGCCCGCAGGGGCCGAGCCAGCTGCCTTCAGCGCCTCAAGATCGATCTGCGGCGGGGTCGGCAGTTGCAGGTGTTCGGCGGTGTAGGCCCATTCCTCACGTACCTTTTCCGGGTCGTCATTGAGCTTGGTGCCATAGCTCGGCACGATCTGGCGGATCTTGGCCTGCCATTCCGGTGTTGCCACCTTGTCCTTGAAGACCTTTTCCAGAACGCTGAGCATGATCGGTGCGGCAGTGGAGGCGCCCGGAGACGCGCCGAGCAGGCCGGCGATGCTGCCGTCCTTGGCGGAAACCACTTCGGTGCCGAGCCTGAGCACGCCGCCCTTTTCCTCGTCGCGCTTGATGATCTGCACGCGCTGGCCCGCCTGCCAGAGACGCCATTCGCCCTGCTTCGCATTCGGGAAATATTCCTTCAGCGCAGCAAAACGGTCGTCATCCGACATCATCAGCTGGCCGGCGAGATATTCGACCAGCGGATATTCATCGATGCCGACGCGCACCATCGGCCAGGCATTGCTGGTCGTTACCGAGGAGACGAGATCGAAATAGGAACCTTCCTTCAGAAACTTGGTGGAGAAGGTGGCGAAAGGTCCGAAGAGGATGACGCGCTTCCCACCCAGAACGCGGGTATCCAGATGCGGAACCGACATGGGCGGCGAGCCGACCGAGGCCTTGCCATAGGCCTTGGCCAGATGCTGCATCGTCACGTCGGGGTTTTCGTTGATGAGGAACGAGCCGCCGACAGGGAAACCGGCGTAATCATCGGCTTCCGGAATGCCGGACATCTGTAGCAGATGCAGCGCGCCGCCGCCGGCGCCGATGAACACGAATTTCGCATCCACCACCTGTTCGGCATCGGTCTTCGTGTTGGTATAGGTCACGCGCCAGCTGCCATCGGCATTACGCTGGATGTCGGAAACCTCGCTATTGACCTGCAGGTCGAAATTCTGGTCGCTCTGCAGATGCGAGACGAACTGGCGGGTGATTTCGCCGAACTCCATGTCGGTGCCGAGCGGCGACCAGGTCGCGGCGATCTTCTGGGAAGGATCGCGGCCTTCCATCATCAGCGGCACCCACTTCTTGATCTGCTCGGGATTGGTGGAGAATTCCATGCCGGCGAAGAGCGGGCTCGCCTTCAGCGCCTGATAGCGCTTTTCCAGATAGGCGACGTTCTCGTCGCCCCAAACGAAGCTCATATGCGGCGTGTGGTTGATGAAGGAGCGCGGGTTCTTCAGAACGCCGTTGCGCACCTGCCATGCCCAGAATTGCCGGGAAATCTGGAAGGATTCATTGATGTTGACGGCCTGGGAAATCTTGATGTTGCCCTTGTCGTCTTCAGGCGTGTAGTTCAGCTCGGCAAGCGCGGAGTGGCCGGTGCCGGCATTGTTCCAGCCGTTGGAGCTTTCAAGCGCCACGCCATCCAGCCGCTCCAGCATCTGCATCGACCAGGTGGGCTCCAGTTCGCGCAGCCACACACCGAGCGTCGCGCTCATGATGCCGCCGCCGATGAGGAGAACGTCGACCTTCTTGGCGGTCGTATTTGCGAGAAGCGGCGAAGAGGGCAGCGCTGCAACGGCAAGCCCCGCAAGCGCGCCGCCCAGAACCTGTCTGCGGTTCATTGGCAATGCCTGGGAAAGGGAGTTGTCCGCAGAGAGATCAGTGAGCTGGGATTTGTCTTGTTCGATGGGAGTCACGGCCGTACCTGATTCTTGTTATGTGTTAAAAACACTCCTCCCGGCCGCCCCGTTATAGCAAAGCGGAAAGTGGCACAACCCGGGCTGGACCATGTCAGTTCAGGTGATATTGCACGCCATCAGAGGTCGTTTTCCTTTATCGGGCAGGCATGGTTCTCTTGCCGTTGGGCAAATTGTGTTTGGTACGACGGGAAGGCGGCAGTTTCAAACGGTTGAATGGCGCCCTAATGCCGGGATGTGGCGAAAAGACATCGAAAGCAAGGGGGCAGCATTGAACCGCTTCAGTCCGGTGTCGAAGCGCCAGTTTTTTTGCGACCACGACAAAAAATCTCAAAAAAGTGAAAAGGCCCGCCGGTCGGGCGAGCCTTTTTTTGATGTGTCTCATATGAGAGCTTAGTTCGCGGCGAGGAACTCCGCGCAGTAGCTCGGGCCATTGACGCCGGGGCGGTCGGAGACCGTGCGGACGGCGGTGATCTTGTAGTCGCTGGAAACGACGAGCTGTACGGTGCAGGAGAGCGAGGCGGTGCGGGCGGGCGAGATCTGGCGACCCTTCTTGCCGTCCTTGCCTTCTTCGAACTTCGCCGGAATGGTGGCCTTCTTGTAGCCGCCGCGCCAGTTATAGACCGTGGAGCTGCCGGTTTCCGTGTCGCTGAGCGGCGGGCCGAATTTTGCAAAGAAAATGCCGGCGGACTGGCCGACCCAGCGGGTTTCGACGGGGCTCTTCTGGGTGAAAGAGGGGGTGGTGGAGCTGCCGTTGGATGTGGTGCAGGCGGAGAGCGTAATGGCAAACGCTGCAAGCGTTACGCTGCGAAAAAGCATGGTGAAATGTCCTTTGTGCCGTGTCCGGCTTTCCGCCGGTCATTCCGTTCCCCTAGCAGATTTGACGGCGGCGGGCAGGGGAGGTGCACGAATTGACGAAAATTTCCTGCCACAATTGCTTTTTTGTAACGTTTTTTACCGCCCAGCCCCGGCTCATTGGTCATGGCAATGGAGGTTTTCATGGATGGACAAAACTTGTCATAAAAAATACGCCAAGCCGCTTGTCGAACGCCGGAGGCTGGTCTATAGAAGCGCCGCTGGTCACGGAGTGTAGCGCAGTCTGGTAGCGCACCACGTTCGGGACGTGGGGGTCGGAGGTTCGAATCCTCTCACTCCGACCAGCTTGAAGCTTTCCCGATGCTTTCCCAATGAATCACAGCGTTTGACTGCTTTATTGTCGCAGATAAAGTTCATGTGGAAATGGCTATTGAGCGTGCAGAATGCGGCCAAAGGCCATCGCTGGTTTCAGCGCGACCTGAACGGATGACCGGATATGAAGGTTTCCATCGTTGTGCGCGCGGCCGACAATTTCGCACATCCGAAGCCAGACCATGATCTAGGGAACGCAACCGCGCTTCAGCCGTTATCTAACCAGACAACAATGGAGGATAACATGCTGAAGGGTATCGCACTGTGGGCTATGGGTGTACCGGTTTTCGTGATCATTCTGCTTTATATGTTCGTGTTTTAAGCCGCACCCGACACTAGATACAAACCAAAAAGGCGACCGCTCGGCGGTCGCCTTTTGTCGTTATGGAGGACGCCGTCAGTTCAGATCGTCGATTAGCCGCGACGCGGTCGCCGCATCGGTTCGGCGGATGTCGATCTCGTCCCGGTGGCGTGCCAGCAGCTCGCTTGCCAGCAGCTTTTCCGCGAGACCGGCGGGAAGCGAGAGAATGACGCGGTCGCCCTGTTCCTCTGTCGCACCCACGCTGCGCTTGGCCGATATCATGCCGCCCGCAACCGTGTTGTTGGTGTCGGGGTCAATCAGGATGAACGAGCCGGTTGCGCGGTTCTGTTCGTAGGAATCGAAGATCGCGGTCTCATCGAAGGAAAGCCGCACCTTGCCGATGGCGTTCATTGGCAACGACGTCTCATGCGCCTGCCATTCGCCTTCCTTGAGGTTCAGCTGGCTGACAGGCTGCACACTGACACGCTGGCGACGGCTTCCGCTTTTCAGCCAGTAGCGCTTGCCTGCCTCGATGCCTCCGGGCTGCAAAGCCACAATCTGCGCGTCGAAGGCAAGGCCCGTTTGTGGCTGGGCCTCGATGGAAGCGATCATGTCGCCGCGCGACACATCCACCTGACGATCAAGAACGAGAGTGACGGCATCGCCTGCCACGGCGGCATTGCGCACCAGATCGAAAGTGACGATCTGCTTGACGTTGGCGACCATGCCGGAAGGCAGGATGACGACGCTGTCGCCCGGCTTCACCGAACCGCCGGCGACCGTGCCCTGATAACCGCGGAAGCTCTCGCCCGGACGCGAAACGCGCTGCACGGGAAAGCGGAAGCCGCCCGATTGCGCGGAGCGGACGGTCGCCAGTTCCAGCGTTTCCACCAGCGTCGGGCCTTCATACCACGGCATGGAGGCCTTGCCTGACAGAACGACGTTTTCACCCTTCAGCGCCGACATCGGAATGGCGGTGATCTGCTTGATGCCGAGATCGGATGCGAAATCGCGGAACTCGTGGGCAATCAGTTCAAAACCGGCCTTGTCATAATTGGTCAGGTCGATCTTGTTGACGGCCAGCACGAATTGCCGGATGCCCATCAGCGCCGCGATGGTAGCGTGGCGGCGCGTCTGCTCCAGAATGCCGGTGCGGGCATCGACGAGCAGCACGGCCAGATCGGCGGTGGAAGCGCCGGTCGCCATATTGCGGGTATATTGTTCATGGCCGGGCGTGTCGGCGACGATGAAGGCGCGCCGGTCGGTGGCGAAATAACGATAGGCGACATCGATGGTGATGCCCTGTTCGCGCTCCGCCTGAAGGCCATCCAGCAGCAGTGCGAAATCAGGCAGGCCGAGATCGTTCTGCTTGCCGCTATCGCGGTGCAGCGTTGCGGCCTGGTCTTCCTTGACGGCCTTGGTGTCCCAGAGGAGACGGCCGATCAGGGTCGACTTGCCGTCATCCACGCTGCCGCAGGTGATGAGACGCAGCGGGCGGGTGTCGCGCGCTGCTTTCGAATGCTCGGCAAAGGGCAAAATGGTGGCCGTGGAAATGTTGGTGGTGGCAGAAGCGGTCATCAGAAATAGCCCTCGCGCTTCTTCTTCTCCATGGAACCGGACTGGTCGCGGTCAATCGCGCGCCCCTGACGTTCGGAAACGGTGGCGATTTCAAGCTCTGCAATCACATCCTGAAGCGTCGCCGCCTCGGAACGGATCGCACCGGTGAGCGGGAAGCAACCGAGCGTGCGGAAGCGGATCGAGCCACGCTTGACCTCTTCGCCGGGCAAAAGCTCCAGGCGCTCGTCCTCGGCAAGGATCATCATGCCGTCCCGCTCGATATAGGGGCGCTCGGCGGCGTAATAGAGCGGCACCAGCGGAATGTTTTCCGCCTCGATGTAACGCCAGATGTCGACTTCGGTCCAGTTGGAGAGCGGGAAGGCGCGCACGCTTTCACCCTTGCGGACCATGCCGTTATAGATGTTCCACAGCTCCGGCCGCTGGTTGCGCGGGTCCCACTTATGGTCGGGCGTGCGGAAGGAATAGATGCGTTCCTTGGCGCGGCTCGCCTCCTCGTCACGGCGGGCACCGCCAAAGGCGGCGTCGAACTGGCCGGCATCCAGCGCCTGACGCAGCGCTTCCGTCTTCATGATGTCGGTGTAAAGCGCCGATCCGTGGGTGAAGGGCGTGATGTTTTCCGCCGCGCCGCGCGGATTGGTGTGGGAGATCAGCTCCAGATCGTATTCCCTGACGATATTGTCGCGGAATTCGATCATTTCCTTGAACTTCCAGCCGGTATTGACGTGCAGCAGCGGGAAGGGAATGCGCCCGGGGAAGAAGGCCTTGCGCGCGAGATGCAGCAGCACGGACGAGTCCTTGCCGATGGAATAGAGCATCACGGGCTTGTCGAATTCGGCTGCGACTTCGCGAAAGATATGAATAGCTTCGTTTTCAAGCGCCTTCAGATGGGGATCGAGCGGCGGCTTGGATGCGACAGTATTCTTGCTGTCCGTCTCGTGGACTGCGTTGGACATTGTGAACTCCGGGAATGTACTGAATGATTATCGTTGCGGGATGGCGGAAACGGCGGAGGTCTGCTCCGCACCGGCGACGTGAAGACCGCATTCGCGCTTCTCGTCGTTTTCCCACCACCATCGTCCGGCGCGCTCAGGCTCACCGGGCTTGATGGCGCGCGTACACGGCTCGCAGCCGATGGACGGGTAACCGCGCTGATGCAACGGATTGACGGGAATGTTTTCCTCGGCGACATGCGCCTTGATGAGATCGATATCCCAATCAGCCAAAGGGTTGATCTTGATGAGATTGCGATCCGCATCGAATTCCGCGAACGGCGTCGTGGCGCGGTTGCCCGACTGGCCGCGGCGAAGGCCGGTGATCCAGAAGGCGGCACCATTAAGCGCCTTGCCGAGTGGAATCAGCTTTCTGACATGACAGCAGGCGTGGCGCGCTTCAACGCTTTCGTAAAAACCATTAAGGCCGTATTTTTCGACATAGGCGTCGATATCGTCCTGCTCGGGACGGAAACGACGGATTTCGATGCCGAAACGCTCCTCGGTTTCATCGATGAGATCGACGGTTTCCTTGAAAAGACGGCCGGTTTCCAGCGTGACAACGTCTATCGGCAGGCGATGGGTGCCGATAGCGGCGGTGATGACCTGATCCTCGATGCCAAGGCTGGTGGTGAAGACCGCGCGCCCGCCAAGGCCGGCGATAAACGAAAGCCGACCCGCCAGATCCAGCCCGGCCAGCGTGGCGTCCAGGGAAGCGGCATCGGCAGAGGCATTTACTGAATTGATGGTCGCTGAATTGATGTTCATTGTCACGTCCGGGATTTCCATGGCCGATTATTGTTGAAATCGGCGCTTTGGACGAGAAATGACAGTCTTTGTGCGCTGCACTTCAGAGCAAAAATGCCTCTCGCGCGCGTGCTATGAGCAAAAGATGCCCGTTCACCTTGTTCGCAGCCTGGATTTGAATTGTGACAACTTCTGCGCTAAGCCGTGATTGCCGGGTATCCGGGCTTGTGATCTACTGGTTTTACGATGATTTCGCAGAAGGCAAAATATGCGCTGAGGGCGCTTCTTTCGCTGGCCAAGGCCGACGGCGGCTACCCTGTGCAGATTTCCGACATTGCCCGCGAACAGGCCATTCCGAAAAAGTTTCTGGAGCAGATCCTTCTCGAAATGAAGAAGGAACGCCTTGTCGAGAGCCGGCGCGGCAAGCAGGGTGGTTATCTTCTGGCGCGCCCGGCGGATGATATCACCTTCGGCGAGGTGCTGCGGCTCATCGACGGCCCCCTTGCTCCTCTGCCTTGCCTCTCACAGACCGCCTATCGCCGCTGCGAGGATTGCGATGGCGAGAAGCAGTGCGAGATCCGCCACGTCTTTGCCCGTGTGGCCGATGCGACGCGTAACATCCTGTTCAACACGACCGTTGCGGATGCCGTGGCCGGTGTCGAAGTGCCCGAGCTTTTGACGGCCTGACACTCGTCTTTTTTCACGTTTCGCTGTCGAGAGTTTGCAACGAGGGTTCTCAACCTGTCCGTCATTCCGGCCTTGAGCCGGAATCCAGCCGACGCGCGTCTGCGCGGCGAAACGACTCCTTCAGCCCAAGGACTTGGGCTGGCTGGATTCCGGCTCAAGGCCGGAATGACGGATGAGGAGATTGTAATGATCCCCCTGCCTCGTTCCTTCCAAACGAAAAAATCGTCTAAGACCATCTAATATTTTTCGCCGTCGCGGCAAAAAATCGGCAAAAATGTGAAACGCTTTTGCATCCGGCAAAGTTTTACACGACGCTTGTTGCGCCTTTCGCTTATGCTGCGCTGTATTTGTTGCCCGTGGAAACGCTCAAGGGAAACACTTTTTCGATCGTATTCGGCCTCATTGACCAACTCTACTCAACCAGTAGAGTTAAGCCATTGCAATCAGGAGGGAATACCGATGTCCAAGCTTCTGTCCGGTTTGAGCGTTGTCGCGCTCAGCCTCTCACTGGCACTTGGCGCAGCTGGCTCGGCCGCCGCGCAGACCAAGCTGCTGAACGTGTCCTATGATCCCACCCGTGAACTCTACAAGGATTTCAACGAGGCTTTCGCCAAGAAGTGGAAGGCCGACACCGGCGAAGACGTCACGATCCAGCAATCGCATGGCGGCTCCGGCAAGCAGGCGCGTTCCGTGATCGACGGTCTGGAAGCCGACGTCGTGACGTTGGCGCTGCAGAGCGACATCGACGCCATCGTCCAGAACTCCGGCAAGATCAACAAGGACTGGCGCGGCCGCCTGCCGCATAATTCCTCGCCTTACACCTCCACCATCGTTTTCCTCGTTCGCAAGGGCAACCCCAAGGGCATCCATAATTGGGGCGATCTGGTGAAGGGCGACGTGCAGATCGTGACGCCGAACCCGAAGACCTCGGGCGGTGCGCGCTGGAACTATCTGGCGGCCTGGGCCTGGGCGAATGAAGAGTTCAAGGGTGACCAGGACAAGATCAAGGCCTATGTCGGCGAACTCTACAAGCGCGCCCCGGTTCTCGACACCGGCGCCCGTGGCTCCACGGTCACCTTCGCACAGCGCCAGATCGGCGACGTGCTGCTCGCCTGGGAAAACGAAGCCTATTTGGCCGGGCAGGAATTCGGTGCCGATGCCTTCGATATCGTCGTTCCGCCGATCTCTATCCTGGCCGAGCCGCCGGTCGCCGTGGTTGACGCCAATGTCGACGCCAAGGGCACCCGCAAGGCGGCCGAAGCCTATCTGCAATATCTCTATTCCGACGAGGGCCAGAATATTGCGGCGAAACACTTTTATCGTCCGTCGAACCCGGCCGTTGTCTCCAAGGACCTGCTGAAGCAGCTGCCCGATATCAAGCTCGTCACCATTGACGACCCGATCTTCGGCGGTTGGGCTAAGGCGCAGCCGGAACATTTTGGTGACGGCGGCATCTTCGACCAGATTTACAAGCCCGCGAAGTAAGCGGATGATGGGGTGAAGCGTCGTTACCCCGTCCCATGGGACAAGACAAATCAGAACCTGATCGACCGGACGCCATGCCGGTCGATACTTTATAATAAGCGCCGGGGGAATACCGGCTCCCAGAGAGCACTTTCAGGACGGGCAGACCTCGGTTGACTGTCCCGGAAATGTTCAAAAACTAAGATTATCCGGAGCCTTGATGAGCAATAATATTTCCGGGAGCAGGTGGAAGTGGCGGCAATCGAGCGTCATACCGGGCTTCGGCCTGACGTTTGGTTACACCGTCACCTATCTGTTTCTCATCATTCTTATTCCGCTTGGCGGCCTTGTCTGGTCCACGGCAAAACTCGGTTTTGCAGATTTCATTGCGATTGCCACGGATAGCCGTACGCTGAATGCGCTGCGGGTCAGCTTCGGCACGGCGTTCCTTGCCGCATTGGTCAATGTGGTCTTCGGCGTCATTGTTGCCTGGGTTCTCACGCGTTACCGTTTTCCCGGCCGCCGCTTCGTGGATGCCATTGTCGACCTTCCCTTTGCGCTTCCAACGGCGGTCGCGGGTATTGCGCTGACGGCGCTTTACGCCAATCGCGGCTGGGTCGGTTCGCTGTTTGAACCTTTCGGCATCAAGATCGCGTTCACGCCGACCGGCATCGTCATCGCGCTGATCTTCATCGGCCTGCCCTTCGTGGTGCGCACGGTGCAGCCGGTCATGGAGGAGATCGACCGGCAGGTGGAGGAGGTGGCGGCAACGCTCGGCGCCAACCGTTTCCAGACCATCACCCGCATTCTGCTGCCGAGCCTCACACCCGCCATTCTCACCGGTTTCGCGCTCGCTTTTGCGCGCGGCGTGGGCGAATACGGCTCGGTCATTTTCATTGCCGGCAATATTCCGTACGTGTCGGAAATCGCGCCGCTCCTCATCGTTATCCGGCTGGAGGAGTTCAATTATGCGGCGGCCACCGGCATCGCCACCATCATGCTGATCATCTCCTTTGCCATGCTGTTCCTCATCAATCTCATTCAGGCCTGGAGCCGCAGGAGGTACGGATATGTCTGACACCGCATCCCGTGCCACGCCGCGACCGTTCCGCGACCCCGCCAGTGAAGGCTTGGCCGCGCGACTGGCGCTGATGGCCATCGCCTTCGTCTTCCTCGCCGCCTTTCTCGTCCTGCCGCTGGTTTCGGTCTTCTTCGAAGCCTTCCGCAAGGGCACGGAAAGCTTCTGGGAGGCGATCGTCGAGCCGGACGCGCTCTCGGCCATTCGCCTGACGCTGCTCGTCGCCGCCATTTCGGTGCCGCTCAATCTGATCTTCGGAGTGATGGCTGCCTGGGCGATTGCGAAATTCGAGTTCAAGGGCAAGGCGTTCCTGATCACGCTGATCGACCTGCCATTCTCGATCTCTCCGGTTATCTCCGGCCTGGTCTATGTCATCCTTTTTTCGGCCCACAGCGTGCTCGGGCCATGGCTGAAAAGTTACGGCATCGAGATCCTCTTTGCGGTGCCGGGCATCGTGCTCGCCACCATCTTCGTGACCTTTCCCTTCGTCGCGCGTGAGCTCATCCCACTGATGCAGGATCAAGGCAATGGCGATGAGGAGGCGGCGATTTCGCTTGGTGCATCGGGCTGGCAGACCTTCTGGTACGTCACGCTGCCGAACATCAAATGGGGCCTGCTGTACGGCGTGCTGCTCTGCAACGCCCGCGCCATGGGCGAGTTCGGGGCCGTCTCCGTCGTATCTGGCCATATTCGCGGCGAGACCAACACCATGCCGCTGCATGTCGAGATACTCTATAATGAGTACAATATCGGCGCATCCTTCGCCGTCGCGACGCTGCTCGCCGGTTTGGCTCTGGTGACCCTCGTTCTCAAAACCATTCTCGAAATACGCTTTGGCGCGGGCAACGCAGCCGGCAAGCATTGAAAGGCATCTTCATGGAAGTGAAAGTTTCCGGCATCACCAAGCAGTTTGATCGCTTTCCGGCGCTGAACGACGTGTCGCTCAACATTCGCTCCGGCGAGCTGATCGCACTGCTTGGTCCTTCCGGTTCCGGCAAGACGACGCTGCTGCGTCTCATCGCCGGCCTCGAACAGCCAACGCAGGGTCAGATTTTCTTCGGCGACGAAGACGCGTCACACCGCACGGTGCAGGAGCGCAATGTCGGTTTCGTGTTCCAGCATTACGCGCTGTTCCGCCATATGACGGTGGCCGACAACATCGCTTTCGGCTTGAAGGTACGCCCTTCCGCCAGCCGCCCGCCGAAAGCCGAGATACGCAAACGCGTGTCCGAACTTCTCGACATGGTGCATCTCTCGGGCCTTGAAAAGCGCTATCCAACCCAGCTTTCCGGCGGTCAACGCCAGCGCGTGGCGCTTGCCCGCGCCGTCGCCATCGAGCCGAAGGTGCTGCTTCTCGACGAGCCTTTCGGCGCGCTCGATGCCAAAGTGCGCAAGGAATTGCGCCGCTGGCTGCGCGAATTCCATGACCGCACGGGCCACACCACCGTCTTTGTCACCCATGATCAGGAAGAAGCGCTGGAACTGGCGGACCGCGTCGTTGTCATGAGCCAGGGCAAGATCGAGCAGGTCGGCACGGCAGACGATGTCTACGATACGCCCAACTCGCCTTTTGTCTTCTCCTTCATCGGCGAATCCTCCAGCCTGCCGGTCACGATCCGTGATGGCCATGTGCTGTTCCAGGGCGAGAGCATCGGCGTAAATGAAAGCGGCGCAGGCGAGGGCGAATTGTTCTTCCGGCCGGAAGACGTGGTGCTGACGGACGAGAAGGACGCGCTTTACGGCAAGGTCACCACCTGTCGCCGCCTTGCCGGCACCCGCATCGCCGAAATCGACATCGCCAATAACGGCCATGAGCCCTATCACCTCGAAATCGAAGTGCCGCTCAACGCCGCCGTGGCGGTGGGCGCCGAACTGCGGTTCCGGCCGACGCGGTGGAAGGTGTTCGGGAAGAGGCAGGGAGAGGTGACCGCAGTTGGCGATTGACGATTTTGTCGCTGCCCCCACTTCTCCGTCATGCCGGCCTTGATCCGGTATCCAGCCAGCCCAAGTCCTTGGGCTGAAAGAAGTCCTCTCGTCGGGCAGCCGCGCGCCGGCTGGATGCCGGGTCAAGCCCGGCATGACGGAAGAGACATTTCACCAGTAGCATCGAGCATAGAGCTTGCCGCACCGGCACTCGAGGCGCAGATCTCCCCGATACTCGAAGAAATACGCAGAAACGGAAAAGGGCCGCCTAAGCGACCCTTCCATGAGTTTGGTCCTGTTTACAGACCCGGGACTGTTTCTCAACGTTCCGAAGGCAAAAGAGATTTACAACGAGGGCTGCCCCGTCGCAAAACCACCCTTTCCATTGCCTGCACCAGAGACCGAAATCTCACTAGACATTGGATCACCTCCTTCCGATACGTTGAACATAAATAGAAGGTAGTACGATTCGTGAGTAATGCAAGAGGGATTACTTCTTGGGGGACGCCCGGCACCTATGCCGCATCCGCGGCCTTCACGTCGAATTCGAAGTGGATGCTGTCATAGGGAAACTCGATGCCAGCCTCGTTCCGTTCAATTATGTCCGCATGGAGGAGCGACGTCACATCGCGATGAACGGCCTGTACGTCCCGTCCGACCCGACGGGCAACCTCCCGGATAGAAAGCGGTCCCTGTCCGGCCAGAGCTTTGACGATGGCAAGGCGAAGCGGCGCGAGAATGCGGTGCAGGTCCTCATAGCTTGAAAATTCGACAGACGGTTTCGCCTCCACCGGCTCTCCAGACATGGCCAGATTACCGGCGGCAACAAAGCGGCTCTTGATATCCTTGATCGTGCTGAGACGGATGGTGAGTGCGGTCATGACAAAATCCTTTCCATATCCGCCTGAAAAGCATCGAACAGGGCTTCGAGCGTGGTGAAGGCGATGGTGTCTTCACGCCCGTCCATGTGACGATGATCGCCTTTGCCGGGTTCATTGTCATAACGCAGAACACATTCCCCTTTGATCACCAGCGCCAGCCGATATTTGAACGGGTGAAGACTTCCGGGAACAGGCTCAGGCAGATGCCACAGGACAACCTCAAAGAAGGTCGTCTCGTTGATCACTTTGCGCGTCTTTTCGAGCAGAACGGCCTTCATGTTGTTATTCTTGACAACACTTTGCTGTGTTGTCAATGAAAACAACGATCTTGCTCAAACGTCACGACACCCGCATCACGATCTTGCCGATATGGCTGCTGCTTTCCATTAGCCGGTGCGCATCCACGACCTCGTCAAGCGTGAAGATCCGATTGATGACAGGTGCGACCTGCCCGCTTTCGATGAGCGGCCAGACCTGCTCGACAAGCTCATCGCGGATGGCGCGCTTCTCGTCGGTAGTGCGCGGCCGCATGGTGGAGCCGGTGACGGTCAGGCGTTTGACCATGATCGGGCGTAGGTCGACCTTTTCGGCCACGGCGCCCCCCAGGAAGGCGATGATGGACAGGCAACCATCCTTGGCGAGCGCCGCAAGGTTCTTTTCGAAATAGGACGCGCCGATCATGTCGAGAACCACATCGACGCCCTTGCCGCCGGTTTCGGATTTCACGACGTCAGCGAAATCCTCATCGCGGTAATTGATTGCCCGTTTGGCGCCGAGCTTCACGCAGGCCTCGCATTTTTCCGCCGAGCCCGCCGTTGTATAAACCTCCGCGCCAAAGGCTTTCGCAAGCTGGATCGCCGTCGTGCCGATGCCACTGGTGCCGCCGTGGATGAGCACGGTCTCACCTTCCGTCAGGCCCGCCATCTGGAAGAGATTGGCCCAAACGGTGAAGAAGGTCTCTGGCAATGCGGCGGCTTTGACCGCATCATAACCTTTGGGGAAGGGCAGGGCCTGCCCGGCGGGAACGGCGCAATATTGCGCATAACCGCCGCCATTGGCGAGCGCGCAGACCTTGTCGCCAACCTTGAATTCATCGACGCCTTCGCCAAGCACAACAACCTCGCCGGCGATTTCGAGCCCGAGGATGGGACTTGCACCTTTGGGTGGCGGATAGGTGCCCTGTCGCTGCGCCACATCCGGACGGTTGACCCCTGCTGCCTCGACCTTCACGAGAATCTCGCCTTTTGCGGGTTTCGGCAGAGGTGCCTGTGAGATCTTCATGACCTCCGGTCCGCCATGGGACGGTAGATCGATGAAGCGCATTGTTTCGGGCAGGGTCGTCGTGTTGGGCATGGCCGGGAGCAACTCCTTACTTATCAGCGTTATCTGAAGATGTAGGTCAGATGGACGCCCGATGGAAGGAGGCCGTTTGTCGCTGATGTCAGTTTGCCTCGCCGAATACTCTGACAACGAGACCACCTTCGTTTTCTTTTGCGGCCGCCTTGACGCCGGCAATCTCTCTGCCGATCCGCTCGGGATTGGCGATGATCGATCCTTTCGGCAAGGTGAGGACGCCGATGGAGCAGCGCAGCAGCGCAAAGTCCCGTTCATTGCCGTTGCGGTCCTGGCCCTTCATGCATCCGGCGGCACGGTCTTCGTCGGAATAGAGCCCGGCGACATCGTCGTGGAAATCGCTGAGCAGCCGCCCGAGTATTTCCGTCAGCTCTTCGACGGACCAGTCACGCACGCCAATGAAAAAGTCGTCGCCGCCAATATGGCCAAGGAAGCAGTCCCCGGCGAAAAAGTAACGCCGCATCAGCGCCGAAAACAGGGTGATGGCGTGGTCGCCAGCGTTGAAGCCGTATTTGTCGTTGAAGGGCTTGAAATTATCGAAGTCGCAATAGCAGAAGAAACGCGTCTCGTCGCCGTCGCTGCAGCTGTCGGCAATGAAGCCGCCAATCGCCCGGTTGCCCGGCAACGCCGTCAGCGGGTTCTGGTCCTGCGCCATCTTCAGCTGCTTTTCATTGATGACCTTGATCAGCGAAGCGGCAGAGACGATGCCGGCATACCGCATGTTTTCGGTGAGGATGATGCAAGCGCTGCCGCCCATGCTGGCGAACATGTTCATCAACTGGTCCGCATCGGCGTCAAGCCCGACGATTGGTGCGGGGTCGACGAAATGAGAAATGGTACGCTCATAGATCTTGTTCTTGAGCAGGTCACGGCCAAAGGGCCGGTAGATATATTCCTTGAGGTGATATTCGTTGATAACGCCGCGCGGTTCGCCATTGGCGTTGAGAACCGGGAAGAAGGCCTGCTGCGGGTTTCTGCGGAAGAGCTCAAAGACGCTGTCGACACTGTCATGTTCGAAAACGGTGGGCAGGCGCTCGATCTCGCGACGGATCAAAATCTCGTCCAGCGTCTGGCTGTTGCGCCGCGCCACGCCCATGCGGTTCAGGTGCGGGAAACTCTCTGGCAATTCGCTGGTAAAGACCGTCGGCTTGGCGATCAGCCAGCCCTGCACCAGATCGACGCCGAATTCGCGGCAGGTAAGAAATTCCGCTTCGGTTTCGATGCCCTCGGCAATCACGCGCACGCCGAGAACATGGGCGATGTTGACGATGTTGCGCACGAGGTGCTGCTTGCGGGGCTGATGGTCGAGACCGGAAATGAAATGCCGGTCGATCTTGAGGTAATCCAGCGGGAAGTCGCAGAGCAGCTTCATTTCGCCGTGGCCGGCGCCGAAATCGTCGATCGCCAGCTTGAAACCTTCCTTGCGCATGCGGGCGATCAGCGACGTGAATTCAGGGACGCTGGTATTGTCGAACCGTTCGGAAAGCTCAAAGCAGATGGAGGAGGCGGGAATGCCTGCACGGGCCAGATGGCCGACGAGCTTGTCGAGAATGACATCGCCATTCGGAATGAGCCGCACATCGAGATTGAGGAAAAGCGTGGCGGAGGAGAAGTCGGGCAGGGTGGAAAATTTCGCCAGCGCCCTGCTTGCGAGCATCTGCTCGAAGGCCTTCAACTCGCCATCGGCAGCAGCCTGATCGAGAAGCGCCAGCGGATTGGGAAAACCCAGCCGGTCATGGCCGCGCATCAGCGATTCATAACCGAAAATCGTGCCTGTCGTTGCCTCGACAATCGGCTGAAATGCCGTTTCCAGCACCAGCTTTGCCATAGGAAACATGTGCCCGGAAGCGAAGCGCCTGATGGCATCGTTCTCCAGCGTGACGGCCTGCATTTTGTCTCCGCTCCTGTCCTTCCCCGGGCTTTAAGCCACGAGGCCCATTATTTTTGGACGAACAATCGCAGATCACAGGTCAACAAAAGCTTTCATCACTGTGAAGCTTTCGTGAAGTTTTTGTTGCAAACCCTTTTATATCAAGGGGTTGCTACGCTGAATATCAGGCCCGGCGCGCGTGTGCGCTATGGGCGGCATAAAGATCGGCCACATCCAGGCGCTCTCTGTCAGCGTCGGCATCCTGCCGTGAGGTGCCGGCGCCATGCGCGGTGGAAGCCGCCCAAAGACGCAACGCCTCGCGAACCACCTCGCTGCCGGAGGCATAAGCGCCGCAGTTCACGGCTTCGCGCATTCTTGCTGCCTGTTCCGGGGAAATCGATACTGTTACCATGGGCATGCATATCACTCCCTTCTTTAAACGCTGCGAGCGGTGCGTCGATTCCAATTCGGATCGCTTGCCGTCGTGGTCTATGGCGGGCTTTTTTATCGTCTTTCGTCTGGCGCCGCTTCCAGCGAAATTTGTATCAGCGACCATAATAGCACGAAACGCATCCTGTTCCCAATTCGCGGTATATCACGGTTTAGTTTTTCCCCTCTGAGCAGGGCGACGACATCGCTTCGCGCCGCCAGCCTGTTGGCGTGAAACTGTCACCTCTCGGCGGAGGAAAACATGATCCATCGCAAATCAGCGACATAAAATGGCGCATTTTTTATTGATTGATCGATCAATCAAGAATAATTTGCGCTTCATCAAGGAGATGACGATGCCCAAGATCGGAATGGAGCCTCTGCGCCGCAGGGCGCTGGTGGATGCGGCATTACGCACCATAGGCCACCATGGTTCGCTGAATGTGACAATGTCTGACATCGCCCGCGAAGCGGGGGTGTCGGCGGCTCTTGCGCACCATTATTTCGGCAGCAAGCAGCAGCTCCTGCTGGAAACCATCCGCAGCCTCTTGCGCGACCTCAGGTGCGACGCCGTGGCGGCGTTGAGCCGCGCTTCCGGCCCGCGCGAGCGGCTGAGTGCTATCGTGCATGTCTCCTTCCAGAGCGACCAGTTCACACCCGAGACAGTGGCGGCATGGCTTGCATTTTATGTCGAGGCGCAGCGCTCGGAAGAAACCCGCCGCCTGCTGGTGATTTATTCCCGCCGTCTCCGGTCCAATCTCATGGCAAGCCTGAACCGGCTCTGCCCTCCGGACGACGCCGCGCGCATTGCGGAAGGGGCGGCGGCGCTGATTGACGGGCTTTACATCAGGCACAGCCTGCGGTCCGCCCCACTCGGCATCGCTTCCGCCCCGGCACTTGTCGAGGACTATTTCGACATGCAGCTCAAATCATTTCCCGATGGACAGCGCGCCAAGCCATCCATCCGCACTCTTTAGGAGACTTCGATATGACCATCGCCACGCCGCTTAAGGCGCAGCCGAAAGCCTCGCATTTCATCGACGGCGACTATGTCGAGGACAATGCCGGCACTGTCATCGAGAGCATCTTTCCGGCTACCGGCGAGGTGATTGCACGTCTGCATGCGGCAACGCCCGCCATCGTCGAGCGTGCTATCGCCTCCGCAAAACGCGCCCAGAAGGAATGGGCGGCGATGAGCCCCATGGCCCGTGGCCGCATCCTCAAGCGCGCTGCCGATATCATGCGCGAACGCAACGAGGCGCTGTCGACGCTGGAGACGCTGGATACGGGCAAGCCTATTCAGGAAACGATTGTCGCCGATCCGACCTCGGGTGCGGATGCCCTCGAATTTTTCGGCGGCATCGCGCCTTCCGCGCTGAATGGCGATTACATCCCGCTTGGCGGCGATTTCGCCTATACGAAACGTGTGCCGCTCGGCGTCTGCGTCGGCATCGGCGCGTGGAACTATCCGCAGCAGATCGCCTGCTGGAAGGCCGCCCCCGCACTCGTCGCCGGCAATGCCATGGTCTTCAAGCCCTCGGAAAACACGCCGCTCGGTGCCCTGAAGATTGCCGAAATCCTGATCGAAGCCGGGCTGCCAAAGGGTCTGTTTAACGTCATCCAGGGCGATCGTGATACTGGCCCGCTGCTCGTCAATCATCCCGATGTCGCCAAGGTTTCTCTCACCGGCTCGGTGCCGACCGGTCGCAAGGTTGCCGCTGCCGCTGCGGGGCATCTGAAGCATGTCACCATGGAACTTGGCGGCAAGTCGCCGCTGATCGTCTTTGACGACGCCGATATCGAAAGCGCTGTCGGCGGTGCGATGCTCGGCAATTTCTATTCGTCCGGTCAGGTCTGTTCGAACGGCACGCGGGTTTTCGTGCAGAAAAAGGCAAAGGCCCGCTTCCTCGAAAACCTGAAAAGCCGCACGGAAGCAATGATCCTTGGCGATCCGCTCGATTACGCCACCCATCTCGGCCCGCTCGTATCCAAGGCCCAGCAGGAGAAGGTTCTGTCCTACATTGAAAAGGGCAAGGCGGAAGGCGCGACGCTTATCACCGGCGGCGGCATCCCCAACAATGTTGCGGGTGAGGGCGCCTATGTACAGCCGACTGTGTTCGCGGATGTGACCGACGACATGACCATCGCCCGTGAGGAAATCTTCGGCCCTGTGATGTGTGTGCTGGATTTTGACGACGAGGAAGAGGTTCTCGCCCGTGCCAACGCCACCGAGTTCGGGCTGGCCGGCGGCGTCTTCACCGCCGACCTCGCCCGCGCCCACCGGGTGGTGGATGGGCTGGAAGCCGGGACGCTGTGGATCAATACGTACAATCTCTGCCCGGTGGAAATCCCCTTCGGCGGCTCCAAGCAATCCGGCTTCGGCCGAGAGAATTCGGCGGCGGCGCTGGAGCATTATAGCGAGTTGAAGACGGTGTATGTGAACACGGGGAAGGTGGAAGCGCCTTATTAATTGGCAGGGCAGAGGGGGGGAAGCCCCACCCACTGACAGTCAATTAATCGGAACAACCGCTCATCGGAGAGAGCAAACAATGCAAGCAGATTACGTCATCGTCGGCTCCGGCTCCGCAGGGTCCGCCATCGCCTACCGCCTGTCGGAAGACGGTCGCTATTCCGTCATCGTCATCGAGGCCGGCGGTTCCGATTTCGGCCCCTTCATCCAGATGCCGGCGGCGCTCGCCTGGCCGATGAGCATGAAGCGCTACAATTGGGGTTATCTCTCCGAACCCGAGCCCAATCTCAACAATCGCCGCATCACCGCCCCTCGCGGCAAGGTCATCGGCGGCTCCTCCTCCATCAACGGCCTGGTTTACGTGCGCGGTCATGCCGAGGATTTCAACCGCTGGGAAGAACTCGGTGCGCATGGCTGGGCCTATGCGGATGTGCTGCCTTACTTCAAGCGCATGGAACACAGCCATGGCGGCGAAGAAGGCTGGCGTGGCACGGATGGGCCGCTGCATGTGCAGCGCGGGCCGGTCAGCAATCCGCTTTTCCACGCCTTCATTCAGGCGGGCGCGCAGGCGGGGTTTGAACTGACCGATGACTATAACGGCTCCAAACAGGAAGGCTTTGGCCTGATGGAGCAGACCATTCACAATGGCCGCCGCTGGTCTGCTGCGAACGCCTATCTGAAACCGGCGCTGAAACGCGGCAATGTCACGCTGGTCAACGGTTTCGCCCGCAAGGTGGTCATCGAAAACGGTCGCGCCGTCGCTGTCGAAATCGAGCGCAAGGGTGTGGTGGAGACCATCAAGGCGGGTCGCGAGGTCATCGTTTCGGCTTCCTCCTTCAATTCGCCGAAGCTGCTGATGCTCTCGGGCATCGGCCCTGCCGCGCATCTCAAAGACATGGGCATTGAGGTGAAGGCGGATCGCCCCGGCGTCGGCGCAAATCTTCAGGACCATATGGAGTTTTATTTCCAGCAGGTGTCCACCAAGCCGGTGTCGCTTTATTCGTGGCTGCCCTGGTTCTGGCAGGGCGTGGCCGGTGCGCAATGGCTGCTGTCGAAAGGCGGCCTCGGTGCTTCCAACCAGTTCGAGGCCTGCGCCTTCCTGCGCTCCGCCCCCGGGCTCAAGCAGCCGGATATACAGTATCATTTCCTGCCCGTCGCCATTTCATACGACGGCAAGGCGGCGGCGAAAAGCCATGGTTTTCAGGCGCATGTCGGCTACAACCTGTCGAAATCACGCGGCAACGTCACGCTGCGCTCCGCCGATCCCTCAGACGAGCCCGTCATTCGCTTCAACTATATGAGCCACCCTGAAGATTGGGAAAAATTCCGCCATTGCGTGCGCCTGACCCGCGAAATCTTCGGCCAGAAGGCATTCGACGATTTTCGCGGGCCGGAAATCCAGCCGGGTGAGAGCATCGAGACGGACGACCAGATTGACGCCTTCCTGCGCGAGCATCTGGAAAGCGCCTACCATCCCTGCGGCACCTGCCGCATGGGCGACAGGAACGACCCGATGGCGGTTGTCGATCCCGAATGCCGCGTGATCGGTGTGGAGGGCCTGCGTGTTGCAGACAGCTCGATCTTCCCGCACGTGACCTATGGTAACCTGAACGGCCCGTCGATCATGACCGGCGAAAAGGCGGCGGACCACATTCTCGGCAAAACCCCGCTGCCGCGTTCCAATCAGGAGCCATGGGTAAACCCGCGCGCGGCCGTCAGCGACCGGTGAATGCATTTCATCATCCTTCACCACTGGGACAAAAGCTGGCAATAGCCTACTGTTTTGATCTCAGAGTAAAGATCTACGATTTTCGCCGTCCGAATATTCGGAAAGGGCTCCGATGTTCAGGCGCTTTTGGCTTGTTCATTTGTTCAGGTGAGGCCATTGCCATTAAGGCGGCGGACAGATCGAATTTTTCTGAAGAAGGGGGGAGTTGGGATGCGAAAGGATTCGGATTTAGCTTTCCCATCATCCCTGAACGTACAAAACGCATGATATCCAGGATCGCAAGGTTAAGAGGTTCCCCGGCATATTTCGCAGACACTTCACGCAATGCTTCAAAGAGAAAATCGACCCTGAGCTGAATATTGCTTCCGAATAAAACGAGACCGATCCCGCTATTAGATAACGCCGTTTTGACATTTTCGTCCGCCGCGTTCAGTGCCGCGACAGTCCGTGAATCTGTGAACAATAATATCTTATTGGTGGGCGATTCGATATCGATACCTGCCTTCATCAAGATTGCGGCCGCATTTGAATCTTGAAAAAGAACGGCCGGAAAAATTAATTCTACCTGGGTGTCGTAGTTAAGCGCCATTTTAAATCCTGTTGATAACATTAATATAAATATAAATCCGAAAATTCAAAGTATTATTGATTGAGTGTATTTAATATTTAAATGGACATATCTTTTCAATATTTAATTGACAGATGCTTAAAGATAATCGTCCTCGCGCTGGTGGCGGATTGCGAGGATGGAGACTGTTTCCGCATCTTCGATTTGAATGAGGGCGATGTAACCGGAAGATCCGAATGGAACGATCAGTTCCCGTAAGATTGCGTTGTGCCCCGGCGCCTTGCGCGTTGCGAAAGGAAATTCGCTCAGTCCCTCAATCGTCGAAATAATGCGGTCCACGGCTTTTTCCGCCGTCGAAAAATCCTTTTCCAGTAGAAAATTATATAGCCGGGTTATGTCTGCTCTGGCTACAATCGTATACCGGAGATTGAACGTCACTGGCCGCGCTCAGCTTTCTTGGCTGCGAGCATCGCCCGCAGTTCCGCATGGACCTCTTCGGCGGAATAAAAAATCCCCGTGCGTTTGGATTCCTCAAGTGACGCCAGCCCACGTGCAATGAACTCCGCCTGCGATTTACGGATTTCAACTTCCCGCCTTACAGAGTTTTCAACGAAGGACGACAGTGTTTCACCATCCTTCAGCACACTTTCTGCAGCTTCACGAAAATCGGCGGTAACACGCAGTGAAGGCAACGTTGCGGTTTTCATCTTGTCTCTCTATGCGTTGCATTTGCGATGCACATCTTCTTTCACCTCCTGGAAAGAGTCAAACGCAAAACTTGCAAACCTGGATATCCAGGCAGATAAAAGGCCGTCCTACCCTTCTGTACCGAAATCACCGATCTGGACCGCCATGCCCGTTGACTACAAAAAGCTGAAAATGCTCCGCCGCTCCCGTGTCGTCTGGGGTTCATGGCGGATTTGGAAGCCAAGGGCGGTTTTCTGGGTTGGGGCTATTGCCGTCGGCCTTATCAGCGTGGGTTTCGCATGGGCGGCGGACCGCGCCCAGCACCTTTTCTTCGCAGCGACGTCCTCAGGCAAATGGGCGTTTCTGCTGCCGCTCATCATCACGCCCCTCGGCTTCACCCTTTGCGCCTGGCTCGCGATCACGGTTTTCCCCAATGCCGGCGGTAGCGGCATTCCACAGGCCATCGCCGCCCGGCACCTGCGCGACGACGCGGATCGTTCGCGGCTTCTGTCGCTGAAGCTTGCTTTTGGCAAGGTTGTGCTGACGGTCGCCGGTCTATTGTCCGGAGCGTCGATTGGCCGTGAAGGACCGACCGTTCAGGTCGGGGCCTCCATCATGCTGCAGGCCGCCCGCTGGGGCGGTATGGCGCAGGCAAAGGGTCTCATCCTCGCCGGCTCGGCGGCGGGCATAGCGGCGGCCTTCAACACACCGCTGGCAGGCATCGTCTTTGCCATCGAGGAGATGAGCAAGACTTATGAATCCCGCGCCAACGGCCTTGTGCTGACAGCCGTCATCCTGTCGGGCCTCGCCTCGCTGGCTCTGGTGGGCAGCTATACCTATTTCGGCACCAGTTCGGTCATGGCGAAAACGACGATGGACTGGCTGCTGGTGCTTGTCTGCGGTGTCGGCGGTGGTGCATTCGGCGCTCTTTTCAGCGCTGGTGCTTTGCGCCTCTCTGCGCGTATCCGCCGTTTCGCCCAGACCATGCCGCTGAAGCGGATGCTCGCTGTTGCGGCAGCTTGCGGCCTTGCTTCCGCCGTCATCGGCATCGCAACAGGTGGCGCGACGTTCGGAACCGGTTACGAGCAGGCCCGTGCGGCGATAGAGGGGGAGGCTGCGCCGTCTTTCTTCTTCATCGAAAAGCTGGCGGCGACTTTCCTGGCCATGATGTCTGGCATCCCCGGCGGCATTTTCGCGCCATCGCTGTCGGTCGGTGCGGGTTTCGGCAGCACCATGGCCGGCCTGCTCGGTACAAGCATCGGCCTTGGTGCCATCGTCGGCATGGCGGGATATTTCGCTGGCGTGGTTCAGGCGCCGATGACGGCCTTTGTCATCATTCTCGAAATGACCGGCAATCATGAGGGCGTCATACCCATCATGGCCGCATCGATGCTGGGATATCTCACGTCTCGGCTTTTTTCTCGCGAACCGCTTTATCACGGCCTGTCACGGGTCTTCATCGCCCAGAGCATTCGCGCCAGACGCGCCGCTCAGGCCACTGAAACGTGATGTCTCAAGCCCTGATGCCCGCCACCCCGAAATAACCGAGTCCCGGTATCTTCACGCCCGGCCGAGCGAAATCGATGCCGGCCACGAGACCGAGGAAGTTGATCTCGAAGCCGCTGCGCGCACCCGCCGAAATGCCGAACAACCCGCCGAGGGAAACGCTTGCATCCTTCCAGTCGTCGGCGATGTGGTAGAATGCGCCGTCCGGCAGATAGTCGCGGCCGACCGCGTCCGGCGGCAGCACGACGCCGAGTTCGGGCACGCTGCGCAGCACATGGGCGACGAAGGTGTTGGAGTTGGGGCCGGGATAGATGCGATAGCCGCCCGGCTTGCCATAGGGATAGTCGGCAATCGCCTTTTCGATCTTGGGGATCAGCTTTTCCGCCTCTGCGCCGTGAATGGCCACCACCTGGCGTGGCATGTTGGAATACCAATAGGCGTCCGCCGCATATCCATTGTGGCGGATCGGCGTGCCCCAGCCCACCTTGTCGTAACGGTCATAGCTCGTAGCGTCAGGTTTTTTCAGAACCACCCAGGCGTGGCTGGCAACGGAACCCTTGAAGCCTCCGGTCATGGCGGAAAAAACGTAGACGGCGGCTTGCCCGTCGCTCGAGGCGGGCGGCAGCATGCCTGACGATGACCATCTGGCGGCGCTCCAGCCGCGCGGATGGTCCTTCATGGCCCACAGCCCGGCCGATGCCAGTGCCGGCAGCAGATAGATGACGGCAATCGCCAGCAGCAGACGTTTAGCAAATTTCACCGGCAGCCCCGTGCATCGAAAAATCAATTGCGCTATCAACCACATGAAATCAGAATTTTTTGAGGCTGAGAGAATGAACAATTCCGTTACCGTCGAAGTCTTCAGGGGCAATCTCGTCGAAAGCCGTCACCAGGGCCTCGCCGTGGTGGTGGATGGCGATGGCGGGGTCCTGTTTTCCGCTGGCGATATCGAGCGCGGCATTTTCCCGCGTTCGGCCTGCAAGGCCATGCAGGCGCTGCCGCTGGTGGAAAGCGGTGCGGCGGATGCCTACGGTTTCGGCAACCGCGAACTTGCGCTTGCCTGTTCCTCCCATTCCGGGGAGGACGCCCACGCAGAGCTCGCCGCCGCCATGCTTGCGAAAGCGGGCCGGAATGTCGATACGCTGGAATGCGGCGCGCACTGGTCTTCGGACCAGAAGACCATCATCCATCAGGCGCGAACGATGGAGCAGCCGACGGCGCTTCACAATAACTGCTCCGGCAAACATTCCGGCTTCATCTGCGCCTGCTGCCACACCGGCACGGATCCAAAAGGCTATGTCGGTTATGACCACCCGCTGCAGCGGGAAATCCGCGCGACGATGGCAAGCCTGACAGGTGCTGCTCTCGGCCATGACAATTGCGGCGTGGATGGCTGCTCCATCCCGACCTATGCCGTGCCGCTGAAGGGGCTGGCGCATGGCTTTGCAAAAATGGCGACGGGCAGGGGGCTCGAGGCACAACGCGCGCAAGCCTCGCGCCGTCTCATCGAGGCCTGCATGGCCGAACCCTTTTACGTGGCTGGCACGGGCCGTGCCTGCACGAAGCTGATGCAGATCGCGCCGGGCAAGATTTTTGCCAAGACCGGCGCGGAAGGCGTCTTCGTTGCCGCCCTGCCGGAAAAGGGCATCGCCATGGCGGTGAAATGCGAAGACGGCACGACGCGTGCGGCGGAGGCCATGGTCTCGGCATTGCTCGCCCGCCATTTTGATGAAGGCAGTGCCGAGCAGCAGGCGCTGAGCGGCATGGCGAACCGGCAGATGCGCAACTGGAACGGCATCCATGTCGGCGATATCAGGGTCGTCGGTCTCTAAATAACCTTTGACGCCGCCGTTTGCCGGCACGATGATGGCGCGCCCCCCGCGCGTGACGGCCACCCCATGGCACTCGCAGGGCGGTGTCCGCATGAGGAAGAGGTGGGCGCTTCATTGCTTTGGAGGTCGCATATCCATGTTCACATTGTTTTTCTCCCCCGGTTCCTGCTCCCGCGCCAGCCATATCGCGCTGGAGGAATCCGGCCTGCCTTACAAGGCCCACCGCGTCAATTTCGCGGAAGGCGAGCAACGCTCCGAGGCATTTTTGAAGATCAATCCCAAGGGCCGCGTGCCAGCGCTGGCGACGGCGAGCGGCGTGCTGACGGAGACGCCCGCCATCCTCGCCTTCATTGCCCAGATGGCGCCGGAAAAGAAGCTTGCGCCGCTCGACGATCCCTTTGAATTTGCACTGATGCAATCGTTCAACGGCTTCATTTCATCGACGGTACACGTCGCTCACGCCCATGGCCGTCGCGGCAGTCGCTGGGCGAGCAAGGATAGCTCGCTTGAAGATATGAAAGCCAAGGTGCCGCAGACCATGGGCGAGTGTTTCGAACTGATCGAGCACGGCATGCTGCACGGCCCATGGGTTCTGGGCACGGCCTATTCGGTCGCCGATCCCTATCTTTTCGTCATGTCCGGATGGCTGGAAAGCGACGGTGTGGATATCGCCCGTTTCCCGAAAGTGCACGACCACTTCCGCCGCATGAACGACCGCCCGGCGGTGCAGCGGGCGCTTGCCGGGGAGCGGGGCTGAGAGGCCCAGTACTTCCGTCGTTCCGGCCCTGAGTCATAACCCAGGTGACGCGGTTCTGCGGCGCGGGAAGGGTCCCTTCAGTCCAGGGACCTGGGCTGGCCGGATGCCGGCTCAGGTCCGGCATGTCTGACAAGAAAGGCGCTTAACGCTCAAGCCGCCTCGGCCGCGCGCGTGTCCCACATCGCCTTGAACGCCGTGCGCGCCTGGCAGCGGTCGAGCCAGTCTTTCAGGGCGGGATGGGCGGCGAAAAGTGGCTGGTGTCCCTGCGCGTAACGAACGATTTCCGCCGCGTTGAGATCGGCGACGGTGAAACGATCGCCCACCAGATAGTCGTGGCTGGACAGGTGCTGTTCAAGAACCCTGAGGGGACGCTTAAGCAGGCGAGCGGCCACATCGATCACTGCCTTGCCGGCGTCGCTTTCCGAAAGGCCCTCGGCAATGGCGGATGAAATCTTCAGCGCGTTCGTTTCGATTTCCGTCGCGGCAAAAAACGACCATTGCAGCATGGCGGCGTCCTCCTTCAAATCGACAGGCGCAAGTGGGCCGCCATATTTGCGGGCGAGGTAGAGATTGATCGCCATGGATTCGTAGAGCACCATGCCCTCATCCTCGATGCAGGGAATGGTCCCCATCGGGTTGATGGCGAGGAAAGCGGGCGAGAGCGTGTTGAGCGGCGCATCCGCCGCCAGCGGATCGGCAAGCCGGCGGGCCTGAATGACCGGCACATGCTTGAAGTCTATGCCCAGTTCACCCGCAAGCCACAGCGTGCGCGTGGCGCGCGAACGGTAGACACCATAAATCGTCAACATCGAGGACACCCTTTTCCCAATTCGATGCCGGCACGTTAAGGTCTCGATCTTTTAAAGGGAAGTTGCAGGCGGTGGGCTGACCTATGATTTTTTCTGATCCGTAACGGCGTCAGTATCCGGCGATAGGCGGCTCTCGAACCTGTCGATAAATCGCTCGAAAAGCCGTGCGAATGTCTCCACATCCTCCTGCGGCCATCCGTCCATGACGTCCGTGATGATGCCCATCTTGGTGCTGCGCATGCCTTGAAGCAGGCTGGTGCCAAGTGGCGTGATTTCGACGATCGAGCGGCGCGCATCTTCCTGGGAAACGCTGCGCCTCAACAGGCCGCGCGCCACCATGTCGGCAACCACGCGGCTGCCACGCGAGGGGTCGATGCGCATCCCCTCGGCAATAGCGCCAACCGTCACGTCTCCTTGCGCCCGTCGCAGGATGTCGAGGACATCGATATGGGAAAGTTCGAGACCCGGCGCGAATTTGGCCAGCGCCATGCGTCCGATCATGCGGCGCCCCACCATGATGCGCATGCGCGTCATGGTGTTGCCGATCCGCTTGATATCCTCGGGTAAATCCTCGTTCCAGTCTTCCTCGCCCGCCACTCTCAGCCCTTCATGTCATACTGTTTGCGATCACATTTCATGGCAATAGCACGAATGTCAAAAACTTGCCATTGACATATATATGCTAATAGCACACAAATTGTCGCAGCAAATCCGCCTGAAGCCAACGAGATTTTTCATGGATATGTCCACCGCGCCTGTGGCGCCGCTTGTGTCCGATCACCGGCGCAGGCTCATCGTCTTTCTGTTCCTGATGCTGGCCATGTTCATGGCCACCCTCGACAACCAGATCGTCTCGACAGCGCTTCCCACCATCGTCGGCGAGTTCGGCGCGCTGGAACGCTTCGGCTGGATCGGTTCCGCCTACCTTCTGGCAACCAGCGCGGTTATGCCCGTTTATGGCAAGCTTGGCGATCTCTTTGGCCGCAAATATGTGATGATCGCGGCAGTGGTCATCTTCACGCTCGGCTCGCTCGCCTGCGGGCTGGCATGGTCGATGGACAGTCTGATTGCCGCCCGTGTGTTGCAGGGGCTCGGCGGCGGCGGCATCATGGTATCGATCTTCTCCGTCAACGCCGATCTGTTCGAACCGCGCGAACGCGCCCGTTACCAGAGCTATTCCAGCCTTACCATCATGGCGTCAGGCAGCGTCGGCCCTATCCTCGGCGGCACGATGAGTGATCTCTTCGGCTGGCGGTCGATCTTCCTGATCAACCTGCCGCTCGGCATCATCGTTATTACGGGTCTCGCCCTGATGCTGCCTTACCGCCGTCCGGCGCGGCAGCCGAAGATCGATTATCTCGGCGCGGTCCTTCTCGCCGCCACCATCGCCAGCGTGGTTTTCTGGGCGGATAGCAGTGAACTGTTCGGATCGCTGATCGCCGCTCCGAGCCTCGGCATCATCGCCTTTGCCGTCATTGCGGCATTTCTCTGGGTGCAGGTGGAGCGCCGCGCGCCGGAACCGGTTGTGCCATTGCGCCTCTTCAAGGACAGCACCTTTCCGTTGCTGATGATCGTCTCGCTCACCAGCGGCGGCATCGGCATCGGGATGGTCAATTATTATGCCCTGTTCCTGCAAACGACCACTGGCCTTTCGCCCTCCCATGCCGGGCTGTTCTTCATTGCCGTCACAGGCGGCATCGTCATGGGTTCGTTGTCAGCAGGACGGCTGATTTCGCTCACCGGCGTCTACAAGCCTTTCTCGGTCGCTGGCCTCTCCGTCAATGTTGTCGTCATGCTGCTCTTCACGCAGATGCATGCGGGAACGCCGTTGTGGCTGATCGCGGTGCTGATGCTGGCGCAGGGTTTCGCGGTCGGCCTCGGCCAGCAGGCGCCGATCATCGGCGTGCAGAATTCGGCCCCCAAGGCCGACATCGGCGCGGCGAGCGGCGCGGTGACCCTGACCCGCATGGGCGGCGCGGCAATCGCCATTTCGGTCTATGGCGCCATTGTCTCGTCAAGTCTGAAGGGCGTTGCGATTGATATTCCGGGTGTGGGCAAGATCGAGGAGCTGACCCCGAAAATGCTCTCCGAACTGCCCGCCGCTTCCCAAGCCGCCGTCGCCTCGCTTTACTCTGATGCGTTCACGCCGCTGTTCTTCGCAGCCGCCGCGACAGCCGCCATCGGCCTTGCCGCCGCACTGATGCTGAAACCGGTGCGGCTGCCGGCCGCGGTTGAGGCGAAACCAGCGGAAGTGGCGGGGGAGTAGGCAGGTCGGCAGGCAGCTGTGAACCCTGGTTTTTTTGCTGAAACCTCCCATCCGTCATACCGGCCTTGGGCCGGTATCCAGCCAGCCCAGGTCCTTGGGCTGAAAGAACTCCTTCGCCGCGCTGACGCGCGGCTGCTGGATTCCCGCACAAGGCCGGAATGACGGGATGTCTCCATAAAACAAAAACACGTTCGCGGGAAATTTAACGCCCGTTCCGCGTTAACATCGCAAGTCTTTCGATTCGCGCGGGCGGCCCTCTTTCCATGGTTATGAAGCCGGAACAGTTGTTGAACTCCACGCCTAAAGGGCTCTATTGCCCGGCGGGTGATTTCTATATCGATCCCGTGCGACCGGTGCCGCGGGCGCTGATCACCCATGGTCATTCCGATCACGCCCGCGCCGGTCATGGCGCGGTGCTGGCCACCCGGCAGACGCTCGATATCATGCGCATCCGTTATGGAGAGGATTTTTGCGAAAGCGAGCAGGCGGTGGGGTTCGGCGAAACCGTTGAGGTCAACGGCGTGACCGTCGGCTTTCATCCGGCTGGCCACGTGCTCGGCTCGGCGCAAATATCGGTCGAGATGAACGGTTTGCGCATCGTCGCCTCGGGAGACTACAAGCGCGGCATCGATCCCACCTGCGCCCCCTTTGAGACCGTGCCCTGCGATGTCTTCATCACCGAGGCCACCTTCGGCCTGCCGGTGTTTCACCATCCGCTGCCACGCGTGGAAACGGCTAAACTTCTTACCTCCATCAAACAATTTCCCGAACGCACCCATCTCGTCGGGGCCTATTCCCTGGGCAAGGCGCAGCGCGTCATACGTCTGCTCCGCGACAACGGTTATTCCGACCCTATCTATATTCATGGCGCGCTGGCCCGGCTTTGCGATTATTACGTCTCGCAGGGCATCGATCTCGGCGATCTCAGGCCCGCGACGCTTGAAAAAAGCAACCCCGCCGCCTTCAAGGGCGCCATCGTCGTCGGTCCGCCCTCGGCCTTTCAGGAGCGCTGGGCACGGCGTTTCAACGAGCCGCTGATCGCCTTCGCCTCGGGCTGGATGATGGTGCGGCAGCGCGCAAAGCAGGGCGGCGTGGAATTGCCGCTGGTCATATCGGACCATTGCGACTGGCCGGAGCTGCTGGAAACCATCACAGAAATCGGCCCGCAGGCCGTCTGGGTCACGCATGGCCGGGAGGAGGCGCTGGTGCGCTGGTGCGAATTGCAGGGCATTGCCGCCAAGCCGCTGCATCTCGTCGGTTATGAAGACGAGGGGGATTGAGATGAAAGCCTTTGCCACGCTTCTCGACCGCCTCGTGTTGACGCCTTCGCGCAATGGCAAGCTGAAGCTGCTCACCGACTATTTCCGCGATACGCCCGATCCCGACCGGGGTTACGGGCTGGCGGCCATTGCCGGCACGCTGGATCTGAAAAGCGTCAAGCCGGCCATGCTGCGCGAACTGGTGCTGGAGCGCATGGACGAAGTGCTGTTCCGCTATTCCTACGATTATGTCGGCGATCTGGCCGAAACCATTTCGCTGGTCTGGGGCAACATCGGCGGTGCCGATGATTCCGAGGCGCAGGACCCGCGCCTGGGCGAAGTCGTCACCTTGATGAATTCACTCGGCCGCACGGAGGTGCGCGGCGCGGTGCGCGATCTCCTGGACCGGCTCGATACGTCTTCGCGTTTCGCTTTCCTCAAACTTGCCACCGGCAGCCTGCGCATCGGCGTTTCAGCGCGGCTGGCGCGTCAGGCGCTGGCGGACTTTGCGGGGAAAGACATCATCGAGATCGAGACCCTGTGGCATGGTCTTGCGCCGCCGTACACGACGCTCTTCGCGTGGCTGGAGGGCAAGTCTGACCGGCCGGTGCTGGCGACGCCCGCCATTTTCCATTCGGTCATGCTCGCAACGCCGGTCGCCGATGGCGACCTCGATACGCTCGACCCCGACGACTACGCGGCGGAATGGAAATGGGACGGCATTCGGGTGCAACTGTCCCGCGCCGGTGAGACGCGCAAACTCTATTCGCGCTCCGGCGATGATATCTCCGGCGCCTTTCCCGATGTCCTCGATGCGATCGACTTTGAAGGCGTGATGGATGGCGAATTGTTGATCGGCGGCACGGCGCGCTCCAACAATCTGACCCGCACCTTTTCCGATCTGCAGCAGCGTCTGAACCGCAAGACGGTGACGGCAAAAATGCTGGACGATTACCCGGCCTTCATTCGCGCTTATGATCTTCTGTTTGACGGTGAAAGCGATATTCGCGCGCAGACCTATGTTGACCGTCGTGGCCGTTTGTCCGACATCATCGAGCACGCCCCGCACGACCGCTTCGACCTTTCGCCGTTGATCGATTTTTCCAGCTGGCAGGAATTGGACACGTTGCGCGCCGCACCACCCGATCCGGTCATCGAGGGTGTCATGATCAAGCGGCGCGACAGCACCTATCAGGCCGGACGCGCCAAGGGCCCGTGGTTCAAATGGAAACGTGATCCCTATAATATCGATGCCGTGATGATGTATGCCCAGCGCGGCCACGGCAAGCGGTCCAGCTATTATTCCGACTTCACCTTCGGCGTCTGGGCGGAAGGCGAGGATGGCGAGCAGCTGGTGCCGGTCGGCAAGGCCTATTTCGGCTTCACCGACGCGGAGCTCGAGGTTCTGGACAAGTTTGTTCGCGACAATACCGTCGAGCGTTTTGGCCCCGTGCGGGCCGTGCGCGCCACGCCGGAGTTCGGTTTTGTGCTTGAGGTGGCGTTTGAAGGAATCAACCGCTCCACCCGCCACAAGTCTGGCGTGGCCATGCGCTTCCCGCGCATTGCAAGGCTGCGCGCCGACAAGCTGCCAGCCGAAGCGGACAGGCTTTCGACGCTGGTGGCGATGATCGATGGCGTGGATGGATAGGGCAAGATGCGGTAACAGCCCGTTTGCGGTGAATTCATTGTTGTTATTCGCGAATCCGTGACTGGACAGCTTTCTTCGAGCATGTTGAATTGCTGAAACAACCATCTTCATCAGGTGAACTCATGCCAGACAAGCGCTCTCTTTCCTCATATGTCGGACGGGAAGAATGCGGCGCGATGTCGCCCGGCTTAACGCGGCGCGGCCTGCTTGCCGGGACCGTTGGGCTGTCAGCGGCCTTGATCCTGCCGCCGGCTGTGAAAGCCGGCATTCCCGCCCCGGATGTTTTGCCGCTGGAACGGCAGGATTATGCAGAGGCCCGCCGACATTTCCACACCCGTCTGCTGCGCAAGATGGCCGCGCCGGAAAAATCCGCAGCGCTGGGCACGCCTGCCGGGGCGGAGCGCGTTACCTATCCTGGCGGGCCGGATGGTTCGATTCAACTTGTCGCCTGGCTTTCCCACTACCAACCATCGAAGACGCTGAAGCCCGCCGTCCTGTTCCTGCACGGCGGCAACGCCACGGGCGATGGCCACTGGGCCCTGATGAAGCCCTACTGGGAGGCCGGTTTCGTCGTGCTGCTGCCATCCTTTCGGGGTGAAAACGGCCAGATCGGCAACTATTCCGGTTTTTACGACGAAACGGCGGATGCACTGGCGGCGGCGACCTATCTTGAAAATCTACCCGGCATTGACAGGAAGCGGTTCTTCATCGCCGGTCATTCCAATGGCGGCACGTTGACGCTTCTCGCCTCCATGAGCCGAAAGTTTCGCGCCGCAGCCCCCATCTCGGCCGGCGTCAATTCCTGGCGCTACTTCAATCGATATACCGAGGAAATCTGTTTCGACGAGACCGACGAGCGCGAATTCATCATGCGTTCTTCCGTCTGTTTTGGCCCCAGCCTCAAATGCCCGGCGCTGCTTTTGCGCGGCACGGAGGAGCGGCCCTTCGACGCCGATCACCAGCTTTTTGTTGATCGGACCGTGCCCTCCGGCTTCAAGGTGGATAAAAAACTGCTGCCCGGAACCCACAATGGTGTGGTGCCGGGCGCAGTGGAGGAAAGCATCCGCTTTTTCAACCAGTTTGCGTGAACGGGCCGAAAACCGCTCGTGCAGCTTTCGGCCCATATCTCAGATCAGGCGCTCTTCGTGAAGTAGCCAAGCAGGCGCATGGCGTTGGCAGTCACCAGAACCGTTGCGCCGGTATCGGCAAAGACGGCAAGCCACAGGCCGGAAACGCCGGTGACGGTCGTGACCAGGAACACTGCCTTCAGGCCAAGCGCGATCGCCACGTTCTGGCGGATATTGCTCATGGTGGCGCGCGACAGGCCGATGAGGCGGGCGGCGTCGCCGACATTGTTGCGCATCAGCGCCGCATCCGCCGCTTCCATCGCCACGTCCGTGCCGGAGCCGATGGCGACGCCGACACTCGCCGCAGCAAGCGCGGGCGCATCGTTGATGCCGTCACCCACCATGACAACGGTTTTCTTTTCGGCGAGCTTGCGGATTTCCTCGACCTTGTTCTGCGGCAGGAGTTCGCCGCGCGCTTCAAGGCCGAGCTTGTTACCGATGGCACGCGCCGTGCGGGCGTTGTCACCCGACAGCATCAGCGAGGAAATGCCCATGTCCTTGAGCGCTTTCACGCCTTCGGCCGCATCCTTGCGCGGCTCGTCGCGCATGGCGAAAAGACCGCTTGCCGCGCCGCCGGTCATCACGACAGCCACCGTTTTGCCTTCGCTTTCCAGCGCGGAAATGCGGTCGGCCAGTTCCTTCGAGAGGGTGCCGACCTCAGTCGCAAAGCGCGGCGCGCCGATGAACAGGTCTTTTCCACCGACATTGCCCTGCATGCCGCGACCGGAAATCGCCTTGATATTGGAGCCGGGCAGGGGCTTCACGCCTGCCTTTTCAGCATGGTTGACGATGGCTCGGGCGAGCGGATGGCTCGACTCGTTTTCAATGGTCGCGGCCTGTGCAATCAGCTCGGCCTCGTTGCCGTCAAGCGCCACCACGTCCGTCACGACAGGTTCGCCAAGCGTCAGCGTGCCGGTCTTGTCGAAGGCGACGGTTTCGGTGCGCGCCAGCATTTCGATGACAGCGCCGCCCTTCACCAGCATGCCGTGGCGTGCCGCAGCCGAAAGACTGGAGGCAATGGCGGCGGGAACGGAGATCACCAGCGCGCAGGGGCAACCGATCAAGAGCAGCGCGAGACCGCGGTAAATCCAGGTGTCCCAGTCGCCAAGGCCGGCAAGCGGCGGTACGATGATGGTCAGCACCGAGATCGCGACGATCAGCGGCATGTAATAACGCGAGAAGCTCTGGATGAAGCGTTCCGTCGGGGCGCGGGCATCCTGCGCTTCCTCGACAAGCGTGATGATGCGGGCAATGGTGTTGTCTTCCGGCGCGCGGTCGACACGGATGCGCAGCGAGCCGTCATGGTTGATCGAGCCGGCAAAGACCCGGTCGCCCTTGTCTTTGGCAACGGGAATGCTCTCCCCCGTCATCGGCGATTCATCGACGCTGGACTGGCCGTCCATGACAACACCATCGGCGGCGATGCGGTCGCCGGGGCGCGCCACGACCACCTGGCCGATGCGTACCTGATCGGCGGCGATCTGCCGAAGCGCGCCGTTTTCCTCCACCATGGCCGTTTTCGGCAGCAGCGAACCGAGCGCCTTGATGCCGGAGCGGGCGCGGGCGGCGGCAAAGCCTTCGAGCAATTCGCCGACGGAGAACAGCAGCACGACGATGGCCGCTTCTTCCGCCTCGCCGATGATGATCGCGCCGATGGCGGCAATCGTCATCAGCATCTCGATGGTGAAGACCGCGCCGAACCGGGCGGCATTGACGGCATTGCGCGCAATCGGGAAAAGCGTGGCGAGCGTCGCGACGATGAAGGCGTAACTACCCCAGGCCGGGAAGGTCAGTTCCGCCGCATAGGCAATCGCGACCAGAATGGTGCCGGTGAAGGTGTTGCGCGCCTTGGCGGTGCGCCACCATGCGCCTTTTTCATCCGCACCATGGGCGTGCCCTATCTCGGCGCTCTGGCTTGCGGTGGCAGGTGCGGCAGCGTGGGAGTGGCCCGCATGGTCGTGTCCGTGATCATGACCTGAATGATCGTGGCCGGAGTGATCGTGGCCTGCGTGATCGTGGTCATGCCCTTTGCAGGACTGATGATCGTCTGCCGAATGGTCATGCGCCGCGTGGTCATGTCCGGAATGATCATGCCCGGAGTGATCGTGATCGTGATGGCCACCGCATGTCGCGTGATCATGGTCATGGTCGTGATTCTGAGCCGACGGTTTTGCGGGCGCAGATTTTTCCTGCGGCAACAGAGCGGGCTTGAAGCCGAGCTTGCGCAGCGTGTCCTCGATTTTGTCGACCGGGGTTTTGTTCTCGGCAAGCGACAGATTCAACCTTTCGCGAGCCACGGATACCTTGACGTCGGCAACGCCGGGCAGGCGGGACAGCGCGGTTTCGATCTTGGCCGCGCAGCTGCCGCAATCCATGCCGCCGATCGAAAAGGTCAGCGTATTGTTGTTTTCAATAGCCGGTTCGGGCGTGTCATGATGGTGACCGCCGCAGGTCGAATGGTCGTGATGATCCGCCTCCACCTTTGCCTTGGAAGCCTTTTCGCGCGGCAGCAAAGCGGGCTTGAAGCCAAGCTTGCGCAGCGTATCCTCAATCTTTTCGACCGGAGTCTTGTTGTCGGCCAGCGAGAGGTTCAGCCTTTCGCGGGCCACCGAGACCTTGACGTCGTCGACGCCGGGCAGGCGGGAGAGTGCGGTTTCGATCTTGGCCGCGCAGCTGCCGCAATCCATGCCGCCGACCGAAAAGGTCAGGTCCTCCGATGCTCCGTTCAAACTGCCGCGTGTCGAAATATTCATGGTTTCGCTCCTGAATTCCACTCGACAGCCAATCTGGAACCTCTAGCAACTAGAGCTTCAAGAGGAAAAATGCGGTTCGTCGATTTTTTTTGAAAAACCGACGCCAGCCTCGCGCCAGCCGCGCGGTCCATCATGCCGGCAGATTGGATTCCATGAAGCGGTTCAGATGATAGCACTCATTTTCAAAAACGGTCGCCGGGCGGCCTCTCTGCTGGGGCTTGCCCTGCTGCCGCTGATGAGCGGCTGCCTTTTCGTGACGGATACGACGCGGATGGACCCGGACGTCTTCGTCAGGGAAACCGCGCCGGTGTTCAATTTCAATTCCGTCAGCTCCAATCGTCAGCCGGAGCTGCCGCCGCAGCCCGGCCAGCTTTCCACGCGCCCGCCGGATCTGTTCAGAACCCGTTTCCATCAGGAATATGGTCCGCCGGTGCGCGGGCAGGGGCTACAGGCCCCGCAGGTACAGGGTTACAACGCGCCGCAACCGCAGGGCCAGACGATGGCCTATGGCCTGCCGGTTTCCAATCCGCTGCATCGGATCATGTATGGCCCGATCCGCGATGAGGACCGCTCGCTGCCGGCCATTCCCTACGGTCGCATCGATCCGCGTTATCTCCGGCAGGAAGTCAGCTACCAGACGGCGGAAGCGCCCGGCACCATCGTGGTCGATACCAGACAGCATTTTCTCTATCTCGTGCAGTCCGGCGGCAAGGCGATCCGTTACGGCGTCGGCCTGGGTCGTGACGGTTATGCCTGGTCGGGCCGCGGCAAGATTCAGTGGAAGGCGAAATGGCCGCGCTGGACGCCACCCGATGAAATGGTCAAGCGCCAGCCGGAACTCGCCTCCATCTCCGCCGCCAATGGCGGCATGACGCCGGGTCTGAACAATCCGCTCGGCGCACGCGCGCTTTATATCTTCAAGGATGGCAAGGACACGCTTTATCGCGTGCATGGCACGCCGGACTGGCAGTCTGTGGGCAAGGCGACGTCCTCCGGCTGCGTGCGCATGCTCAATCAGGATGTGATCGATCTCTATGACCGGGTGCCGCAGGGGGCGCAGATTGTGGTTATCTGAACACGTTCTAAAAGAAAGAGATATGGGACCCATTCCGCCATCACCTTGTGTCTGGCTTTTAGCGGTCGGTTAACTATTTTCGCAATACGCATGACACGGAACAAACGACGTACAACGGCGGTCTAGCCGTTCGAAATGTGGGACAAACCGGCCTTATGACAAGCACCGACACAGATCTTTCCAGACGCACCTTCCTTTCCCTTCTCGGCCTCTCTTCCGCTTCGCTTCTCGCAGGCTGCGCCTCGTCAGGCACGGGAGACGCCATCCGCCAGCAGGCGACTGCCATCGGCAGCGATTTCCGCCAGATGTTTTCGTCCGGCGTCAGCGATGCGGAACTGGCCGTGATGTACGGCTCGGTCGAGGATGGCGGTTACGTCATTCCCGCTGTGCCCTATCAGAAGATCGACCGCCGCTATTATCGCCAGCGGGTCGTCGATCCGACCGGCGAGCGCCCCGGTACGGTGGTCGTCGATACGCGTTCGCGTTTCTTGTACGTTGTCGAGCCCGGCGGCAGCGCCATGCGTTACGGCGTCGGCATCGGCCGTGAAGGTTTCGCCTGGTCGGGTGAGGGCGTCATCCAGTGGCGTCAGAAATGGCCGAAGTGGACCCCGCCGGACGAAATGGTCGCCCGCCAGCCGGAACTCACCAAATATTCCGCCAAGAACGGCGGTATGCCGCCGGGCCTGAAGAACCCGCTGGGTGCGCGCGCCCTCTATATCTTCCAGAACGGCAAGGACACGCTCTACCGTCTGCACGGTTCGCCGGAATGGAACTCCATCGGCAAGGCCGTATCCTCCGGCTGCGTGCGCCTGATGAACCAGGACATCATCGACCTCTACGACCGCGTGCCGCAGAAGGCGCGTGTGGTGGTCTGGCAGTAAGCCTGCAAACATTCACGAAAAAGGCGGCCTCTGTGCCGCCTTTATTTTTGACTGTCATGGCCGGGCGAGATTGTCCTTCAGCGCATTCACCCGGTCGCGAATCTGTACCAATTCCTCCAGTCCGCAGCCGGTGGCGCTGCCGATGGCGGCCATGATTTTTACGCCTTCCTTTTTAAGCTCGGCCCCCTTTTTCGTCAGGGCCACCAGAACCTGCCGCTCATCGACCGTGCCGCGCTTGCGGGTGATGAGCCCGGCATGCTCCAGCCTTTTCAGAAGCGGCGAAAGCGTGCCCGAATCCAGTCCCAGCATTTCGCCCAGCGCCTTGACGGTTGAGGTTTCCTTTTCCCACAGCGCCATCATGACAAGATATTGCGGGTAGGTGAGGCCAATCGGGTCGAGCAGCGGTTTATAGGCGCGGGTAAAGGCGTGCGCCGCGCCGTAAAGGGCAAAACATATTTGCTGGTCCAGCCTCAACAGGCTTTCCATTGTTTTCTCATCGCCCTGTGCGTCCATTTTCCAGCTCCAAAAATCAACCGGGGAGGGAACAATCGGCCCCCGCTTTCGGTTCCTGCCACATGGATGCGCGGCGTCATTTCGTGAAAATTATCGCAAAAAATGAATCCGCATTCAATGTGCAAAATTATATTGCACACAATTAAATTGTTCGCTATAAGACGTTCAACGCCAACCCAAGGAGAAAATGACATGCCAATCCTGTACACGACCAAAGCATCTGCAACCGGTGGCCGCGCCGGCAACGCCAAGTCGGAAGACGGCGTTCTCGACGTCACGCTGACCGTACCGAAGGAACTCGGCGGCGACGGCGCTCGCGGCACCAACCCGGAACAGCTGTTCGCAGCCGGTTATTCCGCCTGCTTCCTGGGCGCGCTCAAGAACGTCGCTGGCAAGCAGAAGGTAAAGATTCCGGAAGACACGACTGTGACGGCAACGGTCGGCATCGGCCCGCGCGAAGACGGCACCGGTTTCGGCATCGAAGTCTCTCTCAAGGTCAACATTCCCGGCCTCGAGCGTGAAAAAGCAGAAGAACTCGTTGCGGCCGCGCACATCGTCTGCCCCTACAGCCACGCCATGCGCACCTCCACGGAAGTGCCGGTCTCGGTGGCCTGATCCAGTCCCCGATACATTCCACAGAGGCCGGGTTCATCCCGGCCTTCTTGTTTGTGGAAATAAATATGCTATATTCTTTCCAAGGAAAGGATTTGTGCCATGAATATTCACGCCAAGACCGCCATGGATCCTGCATCGCAGGGCAGGGTCGTCACCAAGGCTGTCATCGCCGCTGCCGAGCGGCTGGGCCTGAATGCTGCCCGCACGGCCGATATTCTGGGTGTCTCCGCGCCGACGGTCTCGCGCATGAAGCGGCTGGATTTCCTGCTGGAGCCGGGCGCCAAGTCTTTCGAACTTGCGGTGTTGCTGATCCGGGTGTTCCGATCGCTGGATGCGATTACCGGTGGCGACGAGGCCGTGGCCAAACACTGGCTGCGCAATCATAATACGGCGCTGGATGCCGTGCCTGCCGAAAGGCTCACCACCATTACCGGATTGATCGATGTCCTCTCCTATCTGGACGCCCGACGCGCTCCTGTCTGAAAAACGCGCCGTATCGGGCAAGTATTGGCGGCTGGTGGAAGCGCAGCATCAGGTTTCCACCATGAAGCTGGTGGATACGGTGGAGGAGCAATCCCTTCTGGAGGATATTCTGGAGACGAGCAAACGGCCGTTTCCGCCGGAATGCGCCGGTTTCGATTACCTTCTCGCGACACCTTTCAGATATGGCGCCGCCTATCCGCATGGCTCGCGGTTCCGCCGCGCGGGCTATACGGAAGGTGTTTATTATGCCGCCGCGAAGGTGGAAACGGCGCTTGCCGAAATGGCCTTTTACCGACTGCTGTTTTACGCCGAATCGCCCGGAACGCCGCTGCCAGCGAACCCCGCCGATTATTCCGCCTTCGCCGCCCGCGTCGCCACCGACGCGGCGCTGGATCTGACGCAACCGAAACTCAGTCGCGACGAGGCGCACTGGACCGATCTCACCAATTACGAGCCGTGCCAGGCGCTGGCCGAACAGGCACGATTGGCCAAGGTGGACGCGATCCTCTATCGTTCTGTGCGCGATCCCCGGGGCGGTCTCAACATCGCCATCCTCTCCCCCAAGGCCTTTGCCGAAAAAGCGCCGGTGGAACGGATGAGCTGGCGCATTCGCCTGTCGAAGACAGGGGTGCAGGCGCTCTGCGAATTTCCAATACGCAGAACAGGCTTCGCGGTCTCGGATTTTGCCGACGATCCACGACTCGCCAACCTCTTGGGCTGACGAGGCGGTTTTTGGAGCGTCACGCCGAGGCGAAAAATGCCTCGGGATCATCGACTTCCACCAGCCTGCGCTTGTCGATGAGCCAGAAGCGGTTTCCGACCGCCCGCACGAAACTCCTGTCATGCGAGACAAACACGCAGCTCGCCTCCCGGCTGATGATTTCCGCCTCCAGCGTTTCCTGGCCGTCAATGTCAAGATGGTTGGTCGGCTCGTCCAGCAGGTAGAAATTCGGCTCCGCCAGCCGCATCGCCAGCATGGCAAGCCGCGCCTTCTGCCCGCCGGAGAGCGAGGCTATGCGGCGCTTTTGCATTTCCATGTCGATGCCAGCGCCGGCGAGCAGGCCGTGGATGCGCTGGTCGCCAATGTCGAAGCGACGCGAGAGAAGCGCCGCCGGCGTGCTGTCATCATCGATTTCGGCCAGCGACTGATCGACATAACCGGCCACCAGCGAGGGCGTGGCCTTGATGCCCTCCTGTTCGCCTGCACCCGTCACCGCTGCCTGCAGCAGTGACATCAGCCGTGTCTTGCCCACACCATTGCGGCCGAGAATGACGATGCGGTCCCCCTGGCGGATGAATTGCCGGCCGGTGCGAAACAGCGCTGTTCCGTCCGGTGTGGAGACTGGCACATCCTCCAGCGTTATCAGCACCTTGGCGTGGGTACCGCGATTGGCAAGCTGGATTTTTCCGGCGGAGCGTTCGATATGGGCGGGGCGCGCCTTTTCCTCGATCTTTTCCGCGCGCTCGCGCAATTGCTTCGTCTTGACGGTCAGCAGGTCGCTGCCGGAATTGATGCCGATATTGTTGAGCTTGGCCGCCTGCCGGCGCAATTGCTGGGCGGTTTTCATCTCCCGCTGGAAACGCCGCTCATCGGCAGCATCCTCCTCCTCCAGCGCCGCGCGCGCATGGCCATAGGGCAGGCGAAACAGCGCCGAGTTTTCCGGCCGCAGAAATAGCGTCGTCCTGGTGACATTGTCGAGAAAGGCGCGGTCGTGGCTGACGATGATGACCGCCGTGTCGCGCGGCAGGGCGCTGAGCCAGCTTTCCAGCACGTTGATCTTTTCAAGATCGAGATGGTTGGTCGGCTCGTCGAGCAGCAGCACGTCGGGTTCGGTGATCCAGGCCTTGGCCAGCATGGCAAGCCTTTGCCAGCCGCCGCTCAATTCTTTCAGGCGACGCTCGCGGAACGGCTCTGGCACCAGCATGTCGTCGAAGATGATATCCGCGCGCCAGCTTTCGCTATCGACGCTATCCGCCGGCAGGGCGGAAAGCACGGTGTCCCTCATCGTCAATTCCATCAGGGCGGTCGGCGGGTTCTGCTGCACGATGGACTGCGTCAGCCCGCGCAGCCGGGTGATGTCGCCGCTGGTCGGCTCCATCTCACCGGCAAGGCAGTTGAGCAGGGTGGATTTGCCGCAGCCATTGGCGGCGACGATGCCGAGGCGGTCGCCCGCATTCACGGTGAGGCTGAGATTGGAAAAAAGCGGCTTGCCCAGAATGATTCCGAGGTTGCGCAGCGTCATGATGGTCATGATGTTGTCTCTGGTAAAGACGGATCCGTACCGGTGCCTGCGCATGCAGGACGGGTTTCGGTTATCGGTGATCCGTCGTGAAACGATGCGCAATGGCAGACGAACTGCGTCCTGCGCGGCCTTTTAGGCAAACCAGAGGGGTAGTGTTCCGGTCAGCCCTGCAAACGTGTCCGCAGGGCAAAAAGGTGGCAGAGCTGACGATTGCGCCAGAAGCAGGAAATATCCATGCGAAGCCTCCTTTCTTGAAACGTGTTGAACTGCCCGATCATTACCAGCGGTGGCGATCTATGGCAACCCGATTGGAAAATGATGAAGATTGGGGGAGCGGTGCGGCCGGATCATCCCGATAAAGGGTGACATGTGCCGCACCGGATTTGCGCTGGCGCTACTGCTTGCCGACACGGGCGCGCAGTTCTTCCACATGCGCGGCGATCTCGGGCGTCACGGCATCGCCGAAGTCTTCCATCTCGAACATCGGGCGGATTTCGATTTCGCTGCGCTCCAACATCGGGTTCGGGCAGCGTTTCACCCATTCCACCGCCTCGTCCATATCCTTCACGTTCCAGATCCAGAAGCCGGCAACAAGCTCGTTGGTATGCGGGAAGGGACCGTCGACAACGGTGCGGCTGTCACCGTCGAAAATCACGCGCTTGCCCTTGGAGGAGGGGTGCAGGCCATCGCCGGATTGCATGATGCCGGCATTGACCAGTTCCTCGTTGAATTTCCCCATGGCCTCCATCAACTCCGTCGTCGGCATCACGCCGTCTTCGCTGCTTTTGGTGGCTTTTACAAAAACGATTGCACGCATGATCATTCCTCCTGGATTGCGTTTCGTTCAGTTTCGCTCTCCGGCACGACAGCCGGATGACACCTTTGTTGAGGCCCAACGCCTCTTCTCACCCGAGATCGATGAGATCGCGGCGCAGCCGTTGCGGGTCGCCGCTGCCGATCTTGGCTTCTATTTCCGCATGGGTCTGTTCCCAGATCGGGAACGCGGCTGCGAGCACGGCCATGCCGTCAGGCGTCAGCCGCAACCGTTTGCCACGCTTGTCCTTCGGATCCTGCTCGATGCTGACCAGCCCGCGCCGCTCCAGCGGCTTCAGCGCCGCCGTCAGCGTCGTGCGGTCCATGGCCAGAAGATTGGCGACCGGCCCCATCGGCGGCGGCTCCGGCCTGTTCAGCGACATCAGCAGCGAAAATTGACCGTTATTGATGCCCACCGGCTTCAGCGCATTGTCGAACAGTCGCGCCAGCGCCCGTGCCGCGCGCTGTGCATGCAGGCAAAGGCAGGAATCGCGCACGAGAAGAGTTGTCGAAAAAGGAATCATGCTGGCGTTTGACATGGGCTAAATATGTTGATATCAACCTAAATAGTCAAGCGAAACTTGATGCTCTGTGGCGCTATTTGTCGGCTTCAACACAGAGATGCGCGGGGCCTGCCGGAGGAGTGGCGCGGCCGCCGTTAAGGACGGATCCAAGGAGGAAAGATCATGTCTCATCCCGTTGTTTCGAAAGAGGAGTGGCTTGCGGCCCGCCGCGATCTGCTGGTGAAGGAAAAGGAACTGACACGCGCGCGTGACAGGCTGAACGAAGCGCGTCGCGCCTTGCCTTGGGAGGAGGTGACGAAGGACTATATCTTCGACGCGCCTTCCGGCCCGAAATCGCTGAAAGAGCTGTTCGGCGACTGCAGCCAGCTGATCGTCTACCACTTCATGCTGGCGCCCGATTGGGAAGAGGGCTGCGTTGGCTGTTCCTTCTTCGCCGATCATGTCGATGGCGCGCTCATCCACCTCAAGCATGGCGATGCCGGTTTTGTTGCGGTATCACGCGCGCCGCTTGAAAAGATCGAAGGCTATAAAAACCGCATGGGCTGGAAATTCCCCTGGGTTTCAGCCGCAGGCACGGATTTCAATTACGACTATCAGGCTTCGTTTCGCGACGAGGACATGGCCAGCGGCGAAATCACCTATAATTACCGCGACATGGCCCCCTATGGGGACCTGAAGGACCTGCACGGCATCAGCGTTTTCGCCAAGGGAGAGGACGGCAAGATCTACCATACCTATTCCACCTACGCCCGCGGCGCGGAGCAGACGCTCGGCACGCTGATGCTTCTCGATCTGGTGCCAAAAGGCCGTAATGAAGAGGGTGTAATGGATTGGGTGCGCCGCCACGACCAGTATGAGGACGCGCCGAAGGCGGCTTCCTGCTGCCACTGAAATAATGACGAGGAGGAGACGACAATGGAAATGCCAAACGCCAAGCCGCAGCAGGAACATGCGTTCCTGAACAGGATCGTCGGTGACTGGATCATGACCGCCAGTTCGGGCCACGAGGCCTACGATCCCAATGACCCGGAGCAATTGTTCAGCGAAAAAGTACGCTCGATCGGTGGCCTCTGGATCATCGGCGAGGGCACCGGGAAAATGCCTGACGGCAGCCGCATGACCGCCGTCATCACTGTTGGTTTTGACCCGGTCAAAGGCAACTTCGTCGGCACCTGGGTGGGTTCGATGATGAGCAATCTCTGGGTTTACAGGGGTTGGCTGGAAGAGGATGGCAAGACGCTCACGCTGGAGGCCGAAGGCCCGGCCTTCGACGGGTCCGACCGTATCGATACCTATCGCGATGTGCTCGTGCTGCATGATGATAATCACCGCAGTTTTTCCGGCAGCGTCAGGCAGCCGGACGGCACCTTCAAGACCTTCATGACCTCGGAATTCAGGCGCAAGGCCTGAGCTTTACCCACCCATAGGCGTGCCGCCGCGTCCAGCGTCGGGCGCTTGCCGAAACACCCGCCAAACCGTCCATAGGAGACGATAATGTCCGATACGCATGGAAAATTCATCTGGGTCGAGCTGATGACACCCGACATGGCAGAAGCTGCCCGCTTTTACGGTCATGTCGTCGGCTGGCAGACCAAGGATTTTGGCTCGCCGGAAATGCCCTATCTGGTGCTGGAGGCCGATGGCAAAGGCATGGGCGGCGTCATGGAGCTGACCGATGAACATAAGAGCCAGGGCATTCCGCCGAACTGGACGGCCTATGTCGATGTCGACGATGTGGACGCCACGGCGGAGCTTTTCGCCGAGAAGGGCGGCGCGATCCGACGCCCGCCGCAGGATATCCCGGAAATCGGCCGCTTTGCCGTGGTCGCCGATCCATACGGCGCGGTACTCTGCATCATGACGCCGCTGCCGATGGAGACCGGCGGTTTCCCTGAGGATACGCAGGCAAAACAGGGCCATGTCGGCTGGTACGAGCTTTTCACCGAGAATGTCGATGAGGCCATGGTCTTTTATGGCGATGTCTTCGGCTGGACGAAGGACCATGATTTCGACATGGGCCAGATGGGCCCGTACCGCATCTTCGCCCAAAAGGGTAAAGCTGTCGGCGGCATCATGAAACGCATGCCGCAGGTTCCCGTCTGCCATTGGGGTTATTACTTCAATGTGGATGGCATCGATGACGCCATCACCCGCGTCAGCACGGGCGGCGGACAGGTCGTGAACGGCCCGATGGAAGTGCCCGGTAACAGCTGGATCGTTAACTGCGTCGACCCGCAGGGCGCCTATTTCTCGCTGGTGTCGCAGAAAAAATAGGTCTGTTGCTGACGATCTGCCGGGCAACCTCCGGCAGATCACCGCTCTCTCGACAGGCGAACGTGATCGATAAAGGCGCGCAGCTTCGGCGCTAGATTGCGACGGCTGGGATAATAGAGATAGAACCCCGCGAAGCGGGGGGAATAGTCTTCCAGCATGGAAATCAGCTCTCCGCGCTCCAGATACGGCCGAAATGTCTCTTCCATGCCGAAGGTAATGCCTGCACCGGCACAGGCGAGCTTGATCATCAACTGCATGTCGTTGGTGGTGAAAGCAGGCTCCACCGCCACCGCAAATTCGCGCCCGTTTTCGGCAAATTCCCATCTGTAGGGCGCAACACCCGGACGAGGCCGCCAGCCGATACACCTATGCTCGATCAACTCGCGCGGCTGCGTCGGTAGGGCGAAACGGTTCTGATACCCAGGAGAACAGACGGCAAGCTGCCGCTGGGGAACGGATACCGGAACGGCAATCATATCCTGTTCGATAAGCTCTCCCAGACGCACGCCGGCATCATAATGCTCGGAGACGATATCGAATTCGTCGTCCGTCACGACGATGTCGAGTTGCACTTCGGGATGGGCCTCGGCAAAGCTTGCGAGCAGAGGCCCCGATAAGAAGCGTTCTGCAATGGACGACACCGCCAGCCGAAGCTGACCGCGTACCGTTCCACCGAGCGAGGAGGCCGTCTGCGCGGCCTGCGAGATCGCGCCTATGGAAGACGAGACATCGGCATAAAGCTGCTGTCCCGCTTCCGTCAGGCTCACGCTGCGGGTGGTCCGTTGGACGAGCGCAATTCCCATCGTCTCCTCAAGCTTGCGGATGGTCTGGCTGACAGCGGAGCGGGTGACACCCAGCCTGTCCGCGACGGCGCGAAAATTCCGTTCCTCGGCAACAAGGCAAAATGTCGACACGGCGTTGAGATCAATGTTCATTGGTTAGAAAATCTATCCATTGAGGTAATTATTGAGGCGGTTATCGCGACAATGCCCGAGCGCTATCTTCCTTGCAACGGTCGACTTCGAAAAAGCCGACCGCAACAGCAAGGAGATAGTCATGACACTGAACAAAGTCGTTCTTATCACGGGTGCATCGAGCGGGATCGGTGAAGGCATTGCGCGAGAGCTGGCCGCCGCCGGCGCAAAACTGGTGCTCGGCGCGCGCCGGCTGGATCGCCTGGAGACGTTGGCGGAGGAACTGCGCCGGACGGGGGCCGACGTCGTCGTCCATCCCCTCGACGTGACCGATAGGCGCAGCGTCGATGCCTTTGCAGAGGCGGGCCGCAAGGCGTTTGGCGAGATCGATGTCATCGTCAACAATGCCGGCGTCATGCCGCTGTCGCTGATGTCGTCGCTCAAGGTCGATGAATGGGACCGCATGATCGACGTCAACATCAAGGGCGTGCTCTATGGCGTCGCGGCCGTCCTGCCCGAGATGACCGCGCGTGCCTCAGGCCATATCATCAACATCGCCTCGATCGGTGCGCTTGCGGTTTCACCAACGGCGGCCGTCTATTGCGCGACGAAATTTGCCGTGCGGGCGATTTCGGACGGGCTGCGGCAGGAAAACCGCGACCTGCGCGTCACCTGCATCCACCCCGGCGTGGTGGAAAGCGAACTCGCCCACACCATCACCGACCCGGCCGCCGCCGAACTGATGCAGAGCTACCGGGCCATCGCTCTGAAACCCGATGCCATTGGCCGCGCCGTTCGTTACGCCATCGAACAGCCTGACGATGTGGACGTCAACGAAATCGTCGTTCGCCCCACCGCTGCCTGAGGAGGTTGACATGAAAGCCATTTTTCCGACCGCGCTTGCGATTGCCGTGTTCGCGGGATCTGCCGCCGCACTCGCAAATACGCAGCATATGGATGACCGGTTGAAACGCGGGGATGAGGTCTTCCGCAGCCTCAACAATGGCCAGCCGCAAGCCAATCTGGAGCGTATGCGGCAGGAGTTTCCGTTCCTGGCGGAAGCAACGGAGGGTTACGCCTTGGGAGAGGTCTGGTCACGGCCGGGCTTGGACAACCGCACCCGCCAGCTGGCCGCCGTCGCGGTCATGGCGGCCCTTGGTGAGCGTGATCTGATGAAGGTCCATGCCGGTTATGCGCTGAATGTGGGCGCAACCGACGAGGAACTGAAGGAGATGATCTATCTCATCACCGTTCCCGCCGGTTTCCCTAAGGCCATCGCCGCATCACGCACGCTTGCGGAACTGTTCGAGGAACGCCGCGCCAATGCCGCAACGGGAGTGCAGAGACAATGAACATCGTTTCAACATCAGTAGCGCTTCTGCTTGCAACCGCTTCTGCCGAAGGGGAGACGCGCAGGACAGAAAACACCACGGACGGAAACATGACTGAAATCACGCAGGCTCAGAACCACCCTTATCTCGGCATGTGGGTCACCGGCGATGGCCACGTTCGTCAGGAGCTTTTGCCCAATGGCCGCTATGACGAAGCGCGCGGCAAACGCAAGAGCGCCTATCAGGGGCGATATGAGGTGAAGGGCAACCACATCGACTATTGGGACGACACCGGCTTTACCGCAGACGGTGAATTTGTCGATGGTGTCCTCTACCACGGCGGCATGATCTTCTATCGCGAGAAGTGACCGCACCGAAATTGGCGCCGCCCGTCTCATCAAGAGCGGGCGGCGTATTCGTTCACCGCTTCAGACTTCCCAGAATCCCGCGCACGATCGCACGCCCGACAGAGGTGGCGACCGAACGGGCTGCACTTTTCATCGCGGCTTCGATCACCGTCTCGCGCTGGTAGCCGGAACGGCGCGTGCCGCCATTGCGCGAGCCGCTGGAATTCTGTGCGGGTTCATCATCGCCAAAGCCGGGCAGGCGCCAGCGGCCGGAGGCGGTGTCGGACTGGTTTTTGGCATTTTCCTCTTCCGCGCGCTTGGCAGCCTCGGCCTCCGCCGCCTTCTGCGCGCGGGCGGCAAGAATTTCGAAGGCCGATTCCCGATCAATATCCTTGTCATACTGGCCGGAAACGGGGCTGAGATCGATCAGCGATTTGCGCTCCGCATCCGTGAGCGGTCCGACGCGGCCGGAAGGGGGCCGCACCAGCGTGCGCTCGACAATGGAGGGCGCACCCTTGTCATGCAGGGTGGAGATCAGCGCTTCACCCGTGCCGAGCGTGGTGATGGTATCTGCCGTGTTGAAGGCGGGGTTCTGGCGGAAGGTGTCCGCCGCCGTGCGGACGGCCTTCTGTTCGCGCGGCGTATAGGCGCGCAGCGCGTGCTGCACGCGGTTGCCAAGCTGGGCAAGCACGGTTTCCGGCACGTCGAGCGGGTTCTGCGTCACGAAATAGACGCCGACGCCCTTGGAGCGAATAAGACGAACGACTTGTTCCACGCGTTCCACCAGCACGCGCGGCGCATCGTTGAACAGCAGATGCGCTTCATCGAAGAAGAACACGAGGCGCGGCTTTTCCGGATCGCCCACTTCAGGCAGTTCCTCGAAGAGTTCCGAGAGCATCCAGAGCAGGAAGGTCGCATAAAGACGCGGGTTCATCATCAGCTTGTCAGCGGCGAGAACCGAAACCGTGCCGCGCCCGTCCGCGCCCACACGCATGATGTCAGCGATCTTCAGCGCCGGTTCGCCGAAGAAATTGGCCGCGCCCTGCTGTTCCAGAACCAGAAGCCCGCGCTGCAGGGAGCCGACCGAAGACTTGGAAATCAGCCCAAACTGGTTGGAGAGTTCGGATGCATTCTCGCCCATATAGTTCAGCAGCGATTGCAGATCTTTCAGATCGAGCAGCGGCAGCCCGCCCTGATCGGCGATCTTGAAGGCGATGTTGAGCACGCCTTCCTGCGCTTCCGAGGCGTCCATCAGCCGGGCGAGCAGCAGCGGCCCCATTTCGGCGATGGTGGCGCGCACGCGATGGCCTTTTTCGCCATAGAGATCCCAGAAAATGACGGGCGACTTGCCGTAGGAAAAGTCGGTGAAGCCGATCTGCTCGGCGCGTTTCTGCACCCAGTCTTTCGCTTCGCCTTCCGCCGCGATGCCGGAAAGGTCACCCTTGATATCGGCGCAGAAGACCGGAACGCCGGCCTTGGAGAAGCCTTCCGCCAGAACCTGCAGCGTCACGGTCTTGCCCGTGCCCGTCGCGCCGGTGATGAGGCCGTGGCGGTTGCCGAATTTCAGTTCCAGATATTCGCCCTTGTTCAGGCTGTCATCCGGATTGCGGCTGGTGCCGATATAGAGCTGTCCGTCCTGCAACATCGACCATTTCCTCCTGCGGCTGAAACACGGCCTGCAAAATCGCAGCGGATTTTGCAAAAGTCATGTCCGAATTAAAGATCCTACGGCATGATAGGGGCACTCCGGCAGGGAGCAGCCTTTTCATAGTCAGGTTGTGACGATCTTATAAGGACAGTTTCAAGGCGCAACAACTGCTTGATGGCGATGAAGAAAAAGCGCTTGATGAAATGCCGCACCGCTCATGGCCGCTTGAATGCCGCATGAGATTGTTTTACGTTGACGTTAACGTCAGTTCGCAGAGGTTGGCGTCGTTTTTCAACAGGAGGCAAGAATGAACGAAGTCGTGGATCAGATCGCTGCAAAGGCGGGGATCGACCCTGAACTGGCTGAAAAGGCTGTTGGCATGATTCTCGGTTTTCTCCAACGCGAGGCCGCAGATGGTCCAATCGCCCGAATGATCGAAGCCATTCCCGGCGCCAGCGAGCTGGTCGCCCAGTATAATGGCGAAGGCGCTGGTGGTGGCGGCGGTCTGCTCGGCGGCCTGATGAGCGCCATCGGCGGCGGCGGCATCATGGGGCTGGGCCAGCAGCTGATGAGCCAGGGCCTCGGCATGAGCGAGATTTCCACGCTCGCGAAGGAAACGATCGCCGTTGCCCGCCAGCACGCCGGCGACGAAACTGTCGACCAGGTGATTGCCTCGGTTCCGGGCCTCAGCCAGTTCGCCTGAGCCGAACTTATTCCATCGCGGGGCGCGGCGGCTGTTCGTTGAACCGTCGCCGCGCCTCTTCTATTTCGGCATGGTGCGTTTCCGCCCATATCCAGACGCCGCAGAAGGCGCTGCCCAGCGTGCGGCCGAGGGTCGTCAAAGCATAATCCACATGCGGCGGAATGACCGGGTGAACGGTGCGGCGCACCAGCCCGTCGCTTTCCATTTGTCTTAGCGTTTTCGTCAGCATCTTCTGGCTGATATTGCCAACCAGTTTGCCGATCTGCGTAAAGCGTAGCGTGCCATGCTCCTCCAGCACTTCGAGAATGAGCATCGTCCATTTGTCCGCCACCTTGGCGATAATATCCTGAACCAGCGCCTCGATGACCGGATCGGTATCCGTGGGGGGCGGAAACCTGCGTTTGCTTTCGATAATCGCATCTGCCGCATGGCGCTTCATCACACACTCTCCTTCAGGTAAGTATAAATCTTTCGGGTGCCTACTTTCGATTAGAGAGTATCATAGCTAACTTCGTTTCACCCAACAAGCGAAGGATGTTCCCATGAAAATCTCTGGCAATACCATTCTCATCACCGGCGGCGGCTCCGGCATCGGCCGGGCGCTCGCGGAAGCCTTTCACAAGGCCGGCAACAGGGTCATCATTTCCGGCCGTCGCAAGGCCGCGCTCGACGAGGTGACGGCCGCCAATCCCGGCATGGCCTCGATGGTGATGGACGCGACGGACGCCGCAGGCATCCGCGCGTTTGCCGAAGCTCTGGTAAAGGCCCATCCGACCCTGAATGCCGTCATCAACAATGCCGGCATCATGCGGCCGGAAGACATCGCCGCAGCACCTGATTATCTGGAGACGGCCGAAGAAACCGTCGCCACCAATCTCCTCGCACCCATCCGCCTGACAGCGGCGCTTTTGCCGCATTTCCTTAAGCAGCCTGCTGCAACGGTGCTGACGGTCTCCTCAGGCCTGGCCTTTGTGCCCATGGTGTTGACCCCCACCTACAGCGCCACCAAATCCGCCATCCATGCCTATTCGGTCGCGCTGCGCGAGCAGTTGAAGGAGACGCCGGTTGAGGTCATCGAAATCGTGCCGCCATACGTGCAGACGACGCTGATGGGTGAGGGCCAGGCGAAGGATGAAAGAGCAATGCCGCTCCACGCCTTCATTTCCGAGGTCATGGATATCCTCGAAAATCGCCCGGATGAGAAGGAAGTGGTGGTGGAACGCTGCAAGCCGCTGCGGTTTGCCGCGCGGAACGGCAATTTCGATCAGGTCTTCGCCATGATCAACCACATGCATCCGTAAACGGTAACAACTGTCGTATGGCAGCATCCTGTGATAGCGTCGCGCTCTTTCCCGCGGAGCGTGCGCTTTCATGGCCCAAGGCCGGTTCCTGATGCCGAAAACGATACTGCCCGGCGTTGCCGCCGTGGTGGCGGATAGTGACCGTTCCTTTCCGCGCCATATGCATGATCAATTTGGTATCGGTCTCATCCATCGCGGCGCACAGAAATCCCTCTCCGGCCGCGGCGTGGTGGAAGCGGGCGCCGGCCAGGTCATCACCGTCAACCCGGGCGAGGTGCACGACGGTATTCCGCTCGGGGAGGGCGGCCGCGCCTGGCGGATGCTTTATCTCGACATCGATATCGTTCAACGTGCCATTGCCGATCTCAGCGGGAAGGACAGCGGCACCTTCGAATTCGTCCATCCCGTGGAGTCGAGACCTCTGGCCCAGCGCTTCAACGCTGTCTTTTCAGCCGTGACGGCAAATGAGCGGCCGGGCGAAACTCTCCTTTCCGAGGAGACGCTGCTGATGCTGCTGGGGGATGCCATGGAGAAGGCTGCCAATCCACCTGTCTTGGCCGTGCCTGCGATCATCAGGCGTGCGAAAAACCGCATCGATGACGAGCCTTCCCGGCCGTTCCGCCTTGCCGATCTGGCTGAGGAAGCCGGCATGAGCCAGTTCCGCTTCTTGCGCGCTTTCGCCAGGGCGACGGGGCTGACGCCGCACAGCTATCTTCTCCAGCGCCGCGTGCATCTGGCGCGACATGCGCTGGCCAAGGGCACCCCGCCCGCCGAGGCGGCCTTCGTCGCCGGTTTTGCCGACCAAAGCCATCTGAACCGCGTTTTCGTGCGCCAATTCGGGGTGACGCCGGCGGTCTATCGGGCGGCGGCGGCTGGTTGATCTTTGCTCTCTTCCGTCATGCCGGACTAGATCCGGCATCCAGCCACGGCGCGTCTGCGGCGTGATAGGAGTCCTTCGTGGTCAAGGACCTGACCACGCTGGACCCCGGCTCGGGTAACGGTGTGCGGATGTGGCGCTGCAATTTCATCCAAGACACCCACCCCGCGCACCATCATGCTCCCGTCCTCCACCCCAAGAGGACAGACCCGCACCATGACACCTGAATTCCTCATCACATCCTTCATCGTCGCCGCCTCTCCCGGAACCGGCGTGGTCTACACGTTGGCGGCCGGCCTTTCGCAGGGGGCAAAGGCGAGCGTGGTTGCGGCCCTAGGCTGCACACTCGGCATCGTGCCGCATCTGCTCGCCGCCATCACCGGCCTTGCCGCCATCCTGCACACCAGCGCGCTCGCCTTCGGCATCGTGAAATATCTCGGTGTCGCCTATCTCCTCTACATGGCATGGAACACGCTACGCGAGGGTGGTGCGCTGAAGATCGACGATGCCAAAGCGCCGCAGAAAGCCACCCGCGTCATCGGCGAGGCGATCCTTATCAATCTGCTGAACCCGAAACTCTCGATCTTCTTTTTCGCTTTCCTGCCGCAGTTTATCGCGCCGGATGAGATTGTTCCGACATGGCGCATGGCCGAACTCGGGCTGGTCTTCATGGCCCTGACGCTTCTTGTCTTTACGCTTTATGGCTGCTTTGCCGCCTCGATCCGGCGGCAGGTGGTGTCACGTCCGGCGGTCCTCGCCTGGCTGAGGCGCAGCTTCGCCGCCGCTTTCGTGGCGCTGGGGGCGAAGCTGGCCCTGACCGAGCGATAAGACGGGACCCATAGCCCCGTTGCCTCAGTCGTCCCAGTCGGGCGCGAGATGGCCCGGATTGACGATGCGGCCATCCGGCTTGGCGAGCGCGTGGATCGCCTGCATTTCCTCTTCCGCCAGCGCAAAATCGAAGATGTCGAAGTTCTCCTTCAGGCGGCTTTCCGTCGCCGTCTTGGAAAGCGCCACGATATCCGGCTGCTGCACCGCCCAGCGCAGGGCCACCTGCGCGGCGGTCTTGCCGTGCTTCGCGCCAATGTCCTTGAGAACAGGATCGTTCGGCACCTTGCCATCGGCCATCAGATAATAGGCCGTCACCGACATTCCGTGTTTGCGTGCGGCCGCGATCACCTTCGTCTGGTCTAGATAGGGGTGATATTCGATCTGGTTGGTGGCAAGCGGCGTGTCGGACAGCTTCACCGCCTCTTCGGTCAGTGCCACGTTGAAGTTGGAAATGCCGATATTGCGCGCCTTGCCGGCCTTGCGCACCGCGTTCAGCGCGCCCATGCGTTCGGCAAGCGGCACATCGCTTTTTGGCCAGTGCAGCAGCAAAAGGTCGACATAGTCGGTCTTCAGTTTCGCAAGGCTTTCATCGACGGAAGCGAGAAAATCATCGTGGCGATAGCGGTCCACCCAGACCTTGGTGGTCAGGAATATATCATGCCGGGAAATGCCGGATTGGGCGATGACCTCTCCGACAGCGCCTTCGTTCTTGTAGATCTGGGCCGTATCGACATGGCGGAAACCAAGCTTCAGCGCTTCCGGCAGAATGCGCCTGACATCGTCTTCCGGAATGCGGAAGGTGCCGAAACCAAGTGCGGGAATATCAGCACCATTCGCGTTGACGTGATACATGGAATGTCTCTCCTGTCATTGACTTGATGGACCGGCAGGAAAGCCGGCGGTGGGGCGTTCCGTTACTAACTGGTGTCAGTGCCATCGGTTTCAAGGTTTTGCATTCGCGGCTCATGGCATCCATTGCGGGTAGCCCTGTCCGGCGTTACCAGTCTGGCGCTGGAATGCCGTCACCGGACCCGGCAGACGCAACGGAGAAACATCACGTGTCACGCTCACAGCGGCTCCTTGATCTCTTGCAGATCCTGCGGTCTCACCGCATGCCGGTCAGCGGCACCTTTCTTGCCGCTCGGACCGGCGTCAGCCTGCGCACGCTGTACCGTGACATCGCGACGTTGCAGGCGCAGGGGGCCGATATCGAGGGCGAAGCCGGGGTGGGTTACGTGTTGCGTCCGGGTTTCCTGTTGCCGCCGCTGATGTTTTCCCAGCAGGAGATCGAAGCGCTGGTGCTCGGCTCCCGCTGGGTGGCGGGTCGCGCCGATGCGCGGCTGGCGGAGGCTGCCCGGGCGGCGCTGGTCAAGATCGGCGCCGTTTTGCCGGATGCGCTGCGCGAGGAACTGGATCATTCCACGCTGTTGATTGGCCCCGGTCAGGGCGTCGCCGCGCTCCACATCGACCTCGCCGTCATCCGCGAGGTGATCCGCAAGGAAACCAAGGTCGTCATGACTTACCGCGACGAAAAGGGCGAGCTGACGGAGCGCGTTGTCTGGCCCTTCGCACTCGCCTTTTTCGATCTGGTGCGGGTGGTGCTGGGCTGGTGCGAGACACGGCAGGACTACCGCAGTTTCCGGGCCGACCGCATAGAAGATTTCCGCCCTCTCGACAGCCGTTACCCGCGCCGTCGTCAGGCATTGCTGAAGGAATGGCGCGAGCGGGAAAAACAGCGCCGGCGTGAGTATGCTGACAAAATCTGACAGGAGTTGGGTCTAGAAACCGTTCATCCGCAACACAGGAGAATAGCCATGACCCATCCCGACTTCACCATCCTCTATGTCGACAATCCGCCCGCCAGCACGGGATTCTACAAGGACCTCCTGGGCGTCGACCCTGTCGAAGCCTCGCCGACATTTGCCCTCTTCATACTTGAAACCGGCATGAAACTCGGCCTCTGGTCGCGTCACACTGTCGAGCCGAAGGCGTCGATGACCGGCGGCGGCGGTGAGATCGCGTTCCGGGTCGAAAATGAGACTAGAGTTGACGAGATTTTCGCCGCCTGGAAGGCGAGGGGCATCGACATTCTGCAGCCGCCATCGACCATGGATTTCGGCTACACATTTACCGCCGTTGACCCCGATCATCATCGTCTGCGGGTCTATGCTTTCGCGGGCTGACGTTACTTTTTCACTGCAACGATAAACAGTCTCGGAAAGCGCAGGAGCAGCCGCCCATCCGCCATCGCCGGATAGGCTGCGGTGATGCGTCTTTTATAGTCGGCGAGGAAAGCGTCGCGGTTTTCCTCACCGGCTGCGTCAAGATAGGGGCGCAGCCCCGTGCCCTTCACCCACTCAACGATGCTGTCCGCATCTGTCATGGGGTGGTTGTAGATCGTGTGCCAGACATCAACCCGCGCAGCTTTTGGCGAAAGCGCATCGAAATAGGCCGTAGGCGCGGGAAGCGGCTTGCGACGCAGCCGACCGTCCGAAAATTTGTCCTTCCACGGCCCTTCGTCACCCGTCTCATGCATTGCGATATGGGTCGGCTCCTGCAGATTGTCCGGCATCTGCACGGCGAGAACACCGCCGCTCTCCAGATGGTCCATCAGTTGCGACAGGACGGCGAGATGGTCCGGTATCCATTGGAAAACGGCGTTGGCGTAAAGCAAATCCGCTTTCTGCGCGGGCTTCCAAAGCGCAAGATCGGCCTTGCCGAAACGGGTGGTCGGCAGCCGGTCAACCGCCTTTGCCAGCATGTCGTCATCGCTATCGATGCCGGTGATGACATTGACGCCGTAACGCTCTGTCAGAAGCTCGGTGGAATTGCCGGGGCCGCAGCCGAGATCATAACCGTTCAACACCCGCTCCAGAGGCACCTGGGCGAGGAGATCGCGCGCGGGTCGCGTCCGCTCGTTTTCGAATTTGAGATATTGTTGCGCGGACCATACCATGATTTACTCCTGCCGATTGCCGTCAGATCCGCAGCATGGCACGGGCGCCATGGCCCCGCCATCATCGGATCGATGAATTATTGTGATGAATTCATTCATCAACCTTTTGTTTCACCTTATAAAACATGCGCACAGGTTCATTGATTTGTTATTTTCCATCAAAATCAAAAATCCCGGCAATTAAACCTTGACCTGCCAGGGTCAGAGGCATTCACTCCGGCCGATTTTAAAGCCCGTGTCGGGGCCGAGCGCGCGCAGCGTTAGCCCGCCGATATGCACCAGACCTAAAATGACCGAGCGTTTTCGCAAGCCGGAAACGCCTGACACAGGAGACCGCAATGAGCGTCGATACCGCACCCCGATCAACCACATGGACCTATGTTGACGGTCAATGGCTGCCCGGCAATCCGCCGCTCATCGGGCCGACTTCGCATGCCATGTGGCTGGCCTCCACGGTATTTGACGGCGCACGCTGGTTCGATGGCGTCGCACCCGATCTTGATCTGCACTGCCAGCGGGTCAATCGCTCCGCCACCAACATGGGCATGAAGCCGACCATGACGGCCGAGGAGATCGAGGCGCTGGCGCTCGAGGGCGTCAAGAAATTCGATGGCAAGATGGCGATCTACATCAAGCCGATGTACTGGGCCGAACACGGCATGCCGGGCAGCGTCGTGGCGCCGGATGCCAACTCCACCCGGTTTGCGCTCTGCCTGTTCGAGGCGCCGATGGATGCCGGCCAGCCGTTGACGCTCACCGTGTCGCCGTTGCGCCGTCCGTCGCCCGAAACGGCAATGACGGACGCCAAGGCCGGAAGCCTCTACCCGAACAGCGGGCGCGCCATCATCGAAGCGCGCTCGCGCGGGTTCGACAATGCGCTGATGCGCGACATGAACGGCAACGTCGCCGAATCCGCTTCGGCCAATGTCTTCATGGTCAAGGACGGGATCGTATTCACCCCCGTGCCGAACCGCACCTTCCTTGCCGGCATCACCCGCTCGCGTGTGATGGGCCTTCTGCGCCAGGCCGGGTTCGAGGTTCGCGAAGCAACGCTTTCGGTTGAGGATTTTCGTGAGGCGGACGAGATTTTCTGCTCGGGCAATTATTCCAAGGTGTCCCCCGTCGTGAAGCTCGACGATCGCGAGTTGCAGGCGGGACCCGTGGCCCGCAAGGCGCTCGATCTCTATATGGACTGGGCGCGTCGGGGCTCAGACGCCTGATAGGGTGCTGTTTCAAGACAGAAAGGCCGCGGCGATGTGTCCGCGGCCTTCCTGTTCGCACCTGCGAAAAATACCCCTACAAAGCAGGCGGTATTAATTCAATTTTATAAAAGCGGCTTCAAGGTCTACCCATTGATTTTAAGGCTATGGGAGCCGTCCATGTTTTTCACGATACGTAATATTCTTATTGGTTTATTTCTCGTCATCAGTCTTTCGCTGGCGGGGCTCGTTGGAAACGGAATGTGGACTTCGTTCAAGAAGTTTCACGACTATTCCGAAGTCGCAGAGCTCGCATCGCTCGACAAGCAACTATTCGACGCCTTGCTGGCGTTTCGCGCCGAGCGTGGTCACAGCGCCTCGGCGCTGGCGGTTGATCTCTCGCGGGCGACCGGCAGCATCACGACGGCCCGCGCCGCACGCCAGCGTGTGGATGTTGCGGTCAATGCTTTTCTGGAGCAATCCGCTTCGCTCGATCATGCGGCGTTGCAGGAAGGCGTCGCGCGCGTCAAATCCGCCTATCAGCGGTTTGTCGATCTGCGGACCAGGATCGATTCCAATCTGACCCTGCCGCTCGATCGTCGCGAGAAGGGCATTGACAAGACAGTCCTCGCGCTCGGCACGGAATTGCTCACCGCGATAGAGCAGGAATCGACGGACCTCGAAGGGCATATCTGGTCTCTCGACGAGACGCTGACCGGCATTATCCAGCTGCGGGCCAATGCCTGGGCAGCCCGCGCGGTTGCAGGCAGCGCCACCGTGATGCTCAACACTGTCGTTGCGGATCAACGATCCCTCACGTCACAGGAAATCCAGCAACTCGGCAACCTGGATGCCACGGCGCTGTTTGCCTGGAAAATCACCGGCGACCTCATCGCGCATGAATCGACCCCGGCATCGCTCAAGACCGCTTATGCGGCTGCCGAAAATGCCTATTTTAAGGGCGATTTCGCCGCTCGCCGGGCCCGCTTCGTCGATGATCTCTCAAACGGACGCACGCCGGCGTTCACCGTCGATACTTGGCGCACCACCGTCACCGAGAATATCGACGTCGTCGCGAAAGTCGCGTCCGACGCCATTGCTCTTCTGGATGCGAATGCCCAGCAAAGAAAGGCCGAAGCCTTTACGAATGCACTCGTTTATCTCGCGGTCTTCTTGGCGACCTTTCTGGCCTGCATCGGCGGCCTGATCGTGATCTCCAAGCGGGTCACCCGTCCGATTTCTCGCCTGAGTGAAACGATGATGGGCCTTGCGAGCGGCAATCTCTCCATCGACGTGTCGGGGGCAGGTCGCGGTGACGAAATCGGCGAAATGGCGCGTGCCGTGGAAATCTTCCGCGAGGCCGCGCTGCGTAAACGCGAACTGGAAATGCAGGCCGATGCCAACCGGGAACAGAGCGACCGCGACCGCGTCGCGTTGCAGCAACGGGCAGAGGCCGAGGCCGAAGAGCGCCTCAACCAGGCGACCCGCTTGCTGGCAGAAGGCCTGCGCCGCCTGGCGTCCGGCGACATGCTGGCGGAAATCACAACGCCTCTTGCCCCGCAATTCGAGGCGCTGCGGCATGATTTCAATAGCTCCGTGGTTCAGCTGCGGGATGCGCTCACGAGCGTTGGCCACTCCGTCCAGACGGTAAACGGCGGCGCACACGAGGTCTCGTCCGCTTCCGACGATCTTTCCCGTCGCACCGAGCAGCAGGCTGCGTCGCTCGAAGAAACCGCCGCGGCGCTGGAACAGATCACCGCCAATGTCTCCGCAACCTCCAAACGCGCCAACGAGGCGCGCGAAACCGTGCGAGATGCCCGGGCAAGAGCCGACCTTTCCGGCAAGGTGGTGCGTGACGCGGTCGCGGCCATGGAACGGATCGAGCATTCCTCGAGCCAGATCGGCCAAATCATCGGGGTGATCGATGAAATTGCGTTCCAGACCAACCTTCTGGCGCTGAATGCCGGCGTGGAGGCGGCACGGGCGGGCGATGCAGGCAAGGGCTTTGCGGTCGTTGCACAGGAGGTGCGCGAATTGGCTCAGCGATCCGCCAATGCGGCAAAGGAAATCAAACAGCTCATCCATACATCGGCTGTTGCGGTGGGCGAGGGGGTGAAGCTAGTCGCCGATACCGGCGTCGGGCTTTCCGAAATCGAGCAGTTGGTGCTGTCCGTCAACAGCCATATGGATGCCATCGCGACCGCAGCGCAGGAACAATCCTCGGGCCTTTCCGAGGTCAACACCGCCGTCAACCATATGGATCAGGCCACGCAGCAGAATGCCGCCATGGTTGAGGAAATGAACGCCGCCGGTGCGGGCCTTGCGCAGGAGTGCGCCAATCTCCAGGCACTCTTGGCGCAGTTCCAGCTCGGCCAGCAGGCCTCTGTGTTGCGGGAGACGGCGCGACAGATGCAGCGCGCAGCAAAGCCAGCGCAGGCGCCTGCCACCCAAACCTCCCCGGCTGCGAAGGCCCGCCCGGTTTCCGCTTCGCGCGGTAACGCGGCGCTGGCCGTGAAGGGGGATGACTGGACGGAGTTTTGAGAACGAACCTCGTGGGACTGAATGTGCGGGTGGAGGCTTGGTTATGGGCTCCGTCACCCCGGACTGGATCCGGGGGCCAGCGCGATCAAGTCCCTGATCGCGAAAGACTCTCTTCACCGCGCAGACGCGCCGTGGCTGGATGCCGGATCAAGTCCGGCATGACGGAGGAGAGAGTACGGGGCCTTCTCGTCAACAAGTCGAGGCCTGCCCTCGCAGCCGGCACGGGCCTCATCCTTTCCGCACATCCGGCAGCGCAGCGGCAAGCGCCCGCAGCGGCGCGGTCATATGTTTGTCGCGGCGCATCGCCAGCGCGATCCGCCGTTCAAGCGGCGGATGCAGTGAGCGCCATTGCAGCCCGGATGAGGTGGCGTCCTGTTCCACCGCCATCCTCGGCACGATGGCAACGCCAAGCCCGGCGCCTGCGAGTTTCTTGATGGCTTCCACGCTGCCGAGTTCCATCGTCGGCTGCACGGCGCGGCCGCTTGCAGCGAACCATTGATCCACCAGCTTGCGCGTATTGCCGCCCTCGTAGAGCAACAGCGGCTTGGTCGAGAGCACAGCTGCGGTGAGCAAACTTGTGTCCGCCACTGTATCCTTCGGGAAGACGGCGACCATCTCGTCGAGACGAATCTCGCTGATATCGAGGCTGCGACCGCTCGCGGGCAGGGCCACCACGGCGGCGTCGATCATATTGGCCTCCAGGAGCCGCAGGATATCGTGGGTATTGCCAGTCTGCACCACGATCTCGATACCCGGCATGGCACGCCGGATATCGCCCAGCACTGGCGGCATCAGATAGATGCAGGCGGTGGCGCCCGTGCCGATGCGCAGGCGCCCGGTGATGCCGCTCCGGTGCGGCGCGACGGTGTCGATGGCATGCGCCACTTCCTCTGCAATCCGCCTTGCATGGATGAGGAAGTCGCGGCCCGCAGCCGTCGGCTGGGCGCGTCTGCCGACCCTTTCGATCAACCGCACGCCCAGCTGTTTCTCGAGCAGCCTGAGGTGCAGGCTCACGGCCGGCTGTGTCAGCCCGGCCTTGTCGGCGGCGGCGGAAAAGCTGCCGAGATCGGCCACATCCATGAAACTGCGCAACTGCCGCAGATCGAGGTCCATCATCAAAGAAAACCTTATCGTTTGTATAAGTCAGATAATCTTTATTTTGACCGCGCCGCAATGCACAATGCCGGCGTAAATGATCCGCAGGACAAGAGAATGACCCCTCCCACCACTTCCAGCCTTCTGATCCGCCCCTGTGAAGAGGCGGATATCCCAGCCATCACTGAAATCTACCGGGATGCAGTCTTGCATGGCCGCGCCAGTTTCGAGATCGATCCGCCAACGGCGGAAACAATGGCGGAGCGCCGCCGTCTTCTGGTCGAGGGCAATTTTCCCTATCTCATCGCCGAGGCGGAAGGCAAAGTGGCTGGATACGCCTATGCCGGCGCTTACCGCGCCCGCCCGGCCTATGGCGCAACAGTCGAAGACTCGGTCTATATCGACCCCTCGATGAAAGGCATGGGTATTGGCCGTAAGCTGCTGGACGCCCTGATCAGCGAGGCAACCGCGCGTGGCTTCCGGCAGATGATCGCCGTCATCGGCGACAGCGCCAATGCGGCATCGGTCGGCGTGCATTGCGCCGCCGGTTTCGAGCTTGTTGGCACGTTCAAATCCATTGGCTGGAAACATGGCCAATGGCTGGACACGGTGCTGATGCAACGTGCGCTGGGCGAAGGCGATACGACGCCGCGCTTCTAAGCAATCAGGGTTTCGTGGAGCCAGGAATCTCCACCTTCAGCGTATCGCCCGCAAGTTCGCTGCCCAGTTCCACGGCCTTGGTTTTCTTGTCATAGACGCAAATATGGCTGACGGTCGCATCCGCTCCCTTCGCCTTGCCGGTGAGAATGGCGAGGCCGTAGTTTTCGCTGCCGAAGGGATCGACCACCGCCTTCGCATCCTCGATCATATCCTTGGCGCCAGCGAGGCAGGCCGTCTGGACCTGCGCTGCGAATTCTTTCCATGCGTCGTCAGACGAGGCGGCGGCCGGAAGTGCGATTGCGCAGAGCGCGGCGACGAGGATAAGGGGGCGGATCAAAGGGCGGGTCATGGAATTTCCTTCCTGCATTGTCGGCAAAACAGAACCGATAGGGTGTAAAACGGTACGCTGCGGTTGTGAAACAAATGTGGTGGCGCCAGTGGCGAGATGAATTTTCTCCTTTGGCGGAACATTTTGATAATTCACCGGTTGCCCAAACAGAGCTTCGCTCCTATGGTCCGCTCACACGGTTTCTAGGAGCGGTAACCCGCTGCAAAAAGGAGTAAAAACCATGGCCTTCGAACTTCCCGAACTCCCCTACGACTACGACGCGCTTGCACCTTACATGTCGCGCGAGACGCTCGAGTTCCACCACGACAAGCACCACAAGGCTTATGTCGACAACGGTAACAAGCTGGCTGCCGAGGCCGGTCTTTCCGACCTGTCGCTCGAAGAAGTCGTGAAGAAGTCCTTTGGCACCAATGCCGGTCTCTTCAACAACGCCGCGCAGCACTACAACCACGTCCATTTCTGGAAGTGGATGAAGAAGGACGGCGGCGGCAACAAGCTTCCGGGCAAGCTCGAGCAAGCGATCGCATCCGATCTCGGCGGTTACGACAAGTTCAAGGCGGATTTCATCGCTGCCGGCACCACGCAGTTCGGCTCCGGCTGGGCATGGCTCTCCGTCAAGAACGGCAAGCTCGAAATCTCCAAGACCCCGAACGGCGAAAACCCGCTGGTGTACGGTGCAGAGCCAATCCTCGGCGTCGACGTCTGGGAACACTCCTACTACATCGACTACCGCAACCTGCGTCCGAAGTACCTCGAAGCCTTCGTCGATAACCTCATCAACTGGGACTACGTCCTGGAGCGTTACGAAGCCGCTGCCAAGTAAGGCTTTAACAACCGAATTCCTGAGCACCCGGCCATCGCGCCGGGTGTTCTGCTTTCTGGACGACCGTGCACTGTCACAAGCCTGTCATCCGCCGGGTTTATCGCGGCGCATCATGACTGAAAAAAGCACGCCTCTCTTCTCCTTCGGCATCGTCGCCGATCCCCAATATGCCGATGTCGATCCGCGTCCCGACATGGGCCGCTATTATCGCGAAAGCCCTGCAAAACTTGCCGCCGCCATCGATGTCTTCAACGCCGAGGACCTCGCCTTCGTGGTGACGCTCGGCGATATCATCGATCGCGACTTTGCGAGTTTTGATGTCATTCTCAGCGCCTATGACAGGCTTCGGCACCCGTCGGTGATGCTACCCGGCAACCACGATTTTTCGGTCGCGCCCGATCATCTCGGCGCTATCCATGCCCGCCTTGGCATGTCTGCCCCCTGGCATGATTTCGCCATTGGTAATGTCCGCTTCGTGGTTCTCGATGGTAATGAGGTCAGCCTTTTTGCGCCCCCGCCAGGTGATGTACGCCGTGTGCTTGCCGAAGAACGGCTGAAGCGCCTCAGGGACGCAGGCGCAATCAATGCGCAGGAATGGAATGCATCGCTGGGTGAGGCGCAGTTCGATTGGCTTCGGTCGGTTCTGCAAAAGGCGGATGCTACAGGCGAAAAAGTCGTCCTTTTCTGCCACTACCCGGTTTTTCCGGAAAACGCCCACAATATGTGGGATGCGCAACGCATTCTCGAGCTTCTCGGTGCGCACCCGTCGGCCGTCGCATGGTTCAACGGCCATAATCACGAGGGCAATTACGGCGTGCTCGGCAAGACCCATTTCGTCAATTTCAAGGGCATGGTCGATACACCCGACCGCAATACCTTTGCCATCGCCGATGTGTTTGCCGACCGGATCGCGATTCGGGGATTTGGCCGTGAGGAAGACCGCGTTTTGGCGCTCTGATCGGGGCATCGGCTGCTTCCGTCGCCGGCTTCAGTGACATTTATCGGCCGCGCCGCCTGCTTTCAGGCGGTTATTCCCATTCAGTCTGCTGTCAGCGTCCGGCCATAGAGCCGGCGTGATGTGCGTCGTCATCCTGCCTAGACTTCTGTTTTCTTGGAAGAATTCACCGCAATGTGACTTCTTTTCGCCATGGGGACAGGGCATCCTCCCGCCGTTGCGTTCAAAGCCCGGCATTCGCCGGCATCAAGGAGAGAGTGTATGAAACTGAAAACCATCACGGCGGCCATGCTGTTCGGCTGTCTTTGCGCCGGAGCGGTCTACGCTGCCGGCGAAGTCGAAAAGCGCGAAGGCATGATGAAGCAGATCGGTGGCGCCATGGGTTCGCTTGCCGCGATCTCCAAGGGCGAGAAGCCCTTTGATGCGGACACCGTCAAGACTGCCGTGACAACCATCAGCACCAATGCCAAGGCTTTCCCTGACCAGTTTCCCGCCGGCACCGAGACCGGCAGCGCGGCAGCGCCTGCCATCTGGGAAAATTTCGATGATTTCAAGGCCAAGGCCGTCAAGCTCGGGACGGACGCCGATGCGGTTCTCGCCAATATGCCCACCGACCAGGCCGGCGTTGCCACGGCCATGAAGACGCTCGGCGCCGATTGCGGCACCTGCCACCAGACCTACCGTCTGAAGAAATAAGCGACGTATCTGGAAACGCCGCTCACAGGCGGCGTTTTCCGGCAGGCAAGGCACCTGGCCAGGTCAGGTGAGATTGGGGAGAGGGGCATGTCCTCCATCTGGACGAAACTCGTCGGTGGTGCCGTGATTGCGGCGATTGCGGGCTACGGCATATTTACCTGGGTTACAGCGCCTGAACGGCAGGCGCCAAGCCATTGGGTCAGCCTGGGCGACCCCGATCTCGCCAACGGCGAAACCCTGTTCTGGGCCGGCGGCTGCGCCAGCTGTCACGCCGCACCCGATGCGAAGGGAGAGGCGCAACTGACGCTTTCGGGCGGACAAGCGCTGCCAAGTCCCTTCGGAACCTTCCATGTTCCAAATATCTCCTCCGATCCGCAGCACGGCATCGGCGCCTGGACGCTGGCGGAGTTCGGCGATGCCATGACGCGCGGCGTCGGCAAGAATGGCGAGCATCTCTATCCGTCCTTCCCCTACGCGTCCTATGCTCGCATGACGCAGAAGGACATCAACGATCTCTTCGGATACCTGAAAACCCTGCCGGCCAGCCAGAACGATGCGCCGGATCACGAGTTGCCGTTCCCCTTCAACATGCGCATGGTGCTGGGCGGCTGGAAGTTCCTTTATTTCGACCCCGCCGCCCCGCCGCGCGTCGAGCTTGCCAACGCCAATGCCGAGCTGCTGCGTGGCCAATATCTGGTGGAAGGACCCGGCCATTGCGGCGAATGCCACACGCCACGCAATGCGCTTGGCGGCTTCCTGGCGGACAAATGGCTGGCGGGCGGACCCAATCCCGAAGGCGAGGGCCGCATTCCAGACATTACCCCCGGTTCACAGAGCATCGGCAGTTGGACAAAGGCCGATATTGCCGGCTATCTCGAAACCGGCTTCACCCCGGAATTCGACAGCGTCGGCGGCTCCATGGTCAAGGTCCAGCAGAACATGGCGCATCTGACCGCCGAAGATCGCGACGCGATTGCCGCCTATCTGAAGGCGATCCCGGCGCGGTAATCCTCAGCCGTCATGCCGGGCCAGATCCGGCATCCAGCCACGGCGCGTCTGCGCCGTGAGAAGAGTCTCTTGCGATCAAGGACTTGATCGCGCTGCCCCCCGGATCTAGTCTGGGGTGACAGAGGTGGAGGCGACGGCGTGCAGTTCGAAATCAGGCCCACCATTGACTCCCGACCCTGCCCATCGGATAACAATCCTGTGATGGTTCCTTCCGGGCGTTCCGGAAGGTGAAAAGGGAACACGATAGGGAGACATCCTCATTCGTGGCTGCCCCCGCAACTGTGAGCGGAGAGCCTGAAACGAAATGCCACTGGCAAGCCATCTCGCCCCATTCAGGGCGAGAGCGATGCCGGGAAGGCGTTTCAGGTTTTGACCCGTAAGCCAGGAGACCTGCCATCACGGAAATGTCCATGCCGGCGGGGTGTCCGGAAGAGCGGAATTTCAGGGTGGCGGGATCAATGCCGCCCTGTGTCAGTCTCGTATCCCCGTGGTGAAGTGTATCGCATGCGGTTTTGCGGCTTCTGCCGCCCGGCCGCGTCCAAAGGCGCGGGGTCGCGCCGGAGAGGGGTCACCATGTCCATCAATCAGAATACGGCCAATGCCGCCGCGTCTGCAAAAACAGCGAGCTTCGCGCAATCGCTGACGGCGGTCGTGCTTGGCCTGTTCGTCGTCGGTTTTGTCGGCTTTTCCCATGTGGAAGCCGTCCACAATGCCGCGCACGACACGCGCCATGCCAACGCCTTCCCCTGCCACTGAGGGGGAGCGGCATGTCTTTCTTCCGTAACATCGTCTTTACCGCCGTGCTCGTCGGCATTGTCGGCGGTCTCGCTGTCTCCGCCATGCAGGCTGTCGGCACGACGCCGCTCATCCTTCAGGCGGAAACCTTTGAAAGCGCTGGCGAAGCGCCGCACAGCCATGATGCGCCTGCACCGGGCGCTGCGGCTCCCGCCCATGAGCACAATGACGAGGCATGGGCTCCGGCCGATGGTTTCGAGCGTACCGCCTACACCGTCGCGGCCAATGTGCTGACCGCCATCGGTTACGCGCTGGTGCTGACTGGCCTCATGTCGCTGCGTGGTACCAATGCCGGTTGGCGCGAAGGCCTTCTCTGGGGCGTTGCCGGCTTTGCCGCCGTCATGCTTGCTCCTATGATCGGCCTGCCGCCGGAATTGCCGGGCAGCCCGGCCGCAGCCCTTGAATCACGGCAGGTCTGGTGGCTTTCAACCGTTGCCGCAACCGCGGGCGGCATTGCGCTCATCGCATTCCGTCGCGAGCCCTGGGCGATTGTTCTGGCGCTGGTGATGATCGTCGCGCCGCATGTGGTGGGTGCGCCGCTGCCGCCTGAAGGCGAGCATGCCCTGGCGCCGCTGCCGCTCGAGCGTCAGTTCATCGTTGCCGCCACCGTCACCAGCTTCGTCTTCTGGGCGCTTCTCGGCACGTTGAGCGCGTTGTTCCTGAAGCGCTTCCAGCAGGCTTGAAACCATGCAGGACGCAGCGGAATGGAGTGAGGAACTCGATGCGCTGCGTTTTGCCGTTCCCGGTCACGGCGCTTTCTGCGCCGTTCACCGTCTCGCCTTCAAGGCGGTGTTGGGGCCGAGCCCCGATCGTTATGCGGCGCTTGCCTATTTTCAAAACCACGAAGCTGCATTTGCCGCTGCGGCAATCTTCAAGATCAAACGCTCGAACCTGCCCGCCGGCCGCAGCCTGCATTTGAACAGCCGCGATATTCGCCGCGCGATTGCCGGCGAGGGACCGGAGTTTGCGGCGCGTGTGTGCCGGGTGCTTGATCGAGAATAGCGCAGGATGATTTGCGAGAGACATCTTCTTCTCGACCGTCATGCCGGACTTGATCCGGCATCCAGCCGACGCGCGTCTGCGCGGCGGGAGAAGTCTTTTCAGCCCAAGGACTTGGGCTGGTTGGATACCGGCTCAGGGCCGGTATGACGGAGGGAGGGCGGAACAACGCTCCGCGCCTCACCCATGCTCCGCCGCAAAAACCTGAAGCTCCGCCTCGGCTTCCGGACCAAAGAGTCTGAGGCTTTTCAGAATTTCCACGGCGAAACTCACCGGTGCGCTGCCGGGTGCCGTGATGATGCCGCCGTCACTGACCGCTTTCGGCTGATCGCGATACAGCGCTTCACCACGATACGTCGGATAGGCCTTGTGCGATGCCAGCGCATTGCCGGTATGGGCGACATCATCAAGAACGCCCGTGCCGCCGAGCGCACTTGCCGCCGCGCAGATGCCGGCGACCAGCCGGTGCCTGTCGCGAAACCGGTATACCAGCCCGCCAAGATCGGCAGCCGTGCCCTTTTCCCAGCTGAGACCGCCGGGGATGACGAGCGCATCGATGTCAACGGGGTCGAGCGCATCATAGGATGTATCCGGCGTTACCTTCAGCCCGCCCATGGACGTTACCGGCCGGCCATCGGGCGTGGCATAAACGATCTCGACGCCGAGATAGCTGCGCGCCGCCGCCGCAAGCAGCGCCGGCTCCCAGTCCGCAAAATCCTCAGCCAATGCAATGGCGATCCGTGTCATGGCCGTCTCCGTGGGTCAATCAGGCGATGGACTGCATGTAGCGCATGCCGGTGACCGGACGCGGCGCGAAATCCATGTTTTCGTAGAAACGATGTGCCGCTACATTGCCTGTTGTGGCGCTGACGGAAAGATAGTCGCAGCCGAGCCGCTTGGCGATATCCCGCGCGCGGGAAACCAGATGCTGGCCGGTGCCATGGCCGCGATGGCCATCACGGACGAAGAGGTGATGCAGCTCCAGCCCGCGCCGGCCTTCTTGCGCCCGGTAGAGCGGCAGAAGCAGGGCGTAACCGATCAGCGCGCCATCGGCTTCGGCCACGAGGCCATGTACCCACGGCAGCGGGCCGAACATGTCGCGTTCCAGTTTCGCCGGCGTGATCGCCGCCGCATCGCCGTGGTAGGAGGCAAGCAGCGTGATCATCTCGTTGAGCTCGGGCAGATCGGTCTTGCGCGCACCGCGAATGATGACGACGGGCGGTCTTTCCAGTGTCAGGGAGCTATCTTCGGTCATTTCTCGGTCCTTTGGTCTTATCTGTGCCGTCAGGACGCTTGAAAAACAACAAAGCCGCCTGACGGCGGCTTGTTGACAATATGATCTGTCGAGCCGCCCTTAAAGGAAGGCCCAAAAATACGAGCAGGAGATGGGTGCGCGTTCGTTGATCATGAGACATCAAATGCGCCCGAATCCGTAAACTGTCAAGCCCGGTTTTTCACTCAGTGCTCGCCCTCGCACATGTCGTGGTTGGACAGCGCCCGGATGACGTAGCAATCCTCGATCGAATGGCCGTGGCAATGGGAGACGATGCGTTCCAGTTCGTGTTCCAGCTTCTTCAGGCTGGCGATCTTCTCGCGCACATCGGCAAGATGTTCGGCGGCGATGCGATCCGCGCCGTCGCAGGGCATCTGCCGGTGCTGGCTGAGCGCGATGAGTTCTCGAATAGCATCGATGTTGAGGCCGAGATCGCGCGCGTGGCGGATGAAGGTCAACCTCTCGAGGTCGGATTTCTCGTAGCGGCGCTGGTTGCCCTCCGACCGATCCGCCTCGCGGATGAGGCCCATCTGCTCGTAATAGCGGATCGTCGGAACCTTGACGCCGGTACGTTTCGACAATTCACCGATGGACAGCATGATCTTCTCCAAATCTCCAGTCTCTAGAGATATGGCTTTTCCGCCGCCGGTTCAATGGCCTCAAGCGGCTCCTTCGACGCCGAGAGCATGGGCGAGCGCCTTCAGGATCTGCGATTCGAGGCTTGCCATATCCGGCTGGGCGGAAGCGGTCACATCAGCATTGGCGCCAGTTGCGGCGGCAGCGCCGCTGTCCATGTTCCAGAGAGCGGCAGCGAGGCTCGCTGAGGCGCCGGCCAGCGGAGCGACAGCGGTGGCGACATTGCCTGCCACCGAAATGGCGCGATGGGCCGCCCGCGTCAGCTCCTGCAAAGCCTCGGTGGTGGACTGGCTCTCCCGGTTGTGCGCAGGCGCGATGCCGCGGACGGGGGAGGCGAAATTGATGCTGCTGGTTGCTGCGATAGTCGTCATGACTGTGAGTCCCCTAGTTCTGATGGGGCATTTTTAAGCGTCGAAACATTCGCGAAGATTGCGTCCTGCGCGTCTTGTGCAAAAAATGATGCCAATATACTATACCCCCCTATAGTATATGAGGTCACCATGTCCCATACCATCCGCAACAAGGACAAGCTGCTTGCCCGCATCCGCCGCCTGAAGGGGCAGATGGAAGCGGTGGAGCGTGCGCTTGATGACGCCAAGCCCTGTGGCGAGGTGCTGCAATTGCTCGCTTCGGTGCGCGGCGCTCTCTCCGGTCTGACAGGGGAGGTGATGCAGGAGCACCTGCATGAGCATGTGGTGCATGCCGAGACCGAAGACGAACGGGCGCGGGCGGCAGAAGAGCTGGCCCAGGTGCTGAAGACCTACATCCGGTAAATCGGCCGACAGCAGATCGAACCGAACATTTAATCGACATCATAGATCCGGGAAAAAGCGACATGACGACGACGACATCCGAACACCGTGCGGCAACTGGCCACGACCATGTCTTCCTCGGCCAGAACCACGAGCGCAATGAAAAGCGCGTGTGGATGGTCATCGCGCTCACTACCGCGATGATGGTAGCCGAAATCGTCGCCGGCCACTGGTACGGTTCCATGGCGCTGACGGCCGATGGCTGGCACATGTCGACCCATGCCGGCGCGATGCTGATTTCGGCGCTCGCTTATCTTTATGCCCGGCGCGAAGCGCGTAACCCGCGCTTCACCTTCGGCACCGGCAAGTTCGGCGATCTCGCCGGCTTTGCCAGCGCCATCGTACTGGCGGTCGTGGCGTTGCTGATTGCGGTGGAGAGCGGGATGCGCCTCGTCAATCCGATCGAGATCGATTTCAACCAGGCCATTCTCGTCGCCGCCATCGGCCTTGCCGTCAATCTTTTGAGCGCCGTGCTTTTGAAGGATGATCACCACCACGATCATGGCCATGGTCACGGCCATTCACACGGCTCGCATGCCCATCACGGGCACGGCAGCCACGCCCATCACGATCACGGTTCCCATGCCGGTTCCCATGCCGGCCACGGCGCAAAGGGCGGTCGGGACAACAATCTGCGCGCCGCCTATCTGCATGTGCTGGCGGACGCGCTGACCTCGGTCCTCGCCATCGTCGCGCTGCTTCTTGGCAAGTGGAACGGCTGGTCGTTCCTTGATCCTTTGATGGGTATCGTTGGCGGCCTGGTGATTGCCCGCTGGTCCTGGGGCCTGATCCGCTCGACGGCGACGACGCTGCTCGACGCGCTGCCGGATGCCGAGGATCTGCCGCAGGAAATCCGTGAAACTGTGGAAACGGAAGAAGATCGCATTACGGACCTGCATGTCTGGCAGGTGGGGCCGGGACATCACGCCGCTATCGTGGCGATCCATTCGCAGGCGCCGAAAGCACCGGCGTTTTATAAGCAGAAACTTGCCGCCATACATGAACTGTCGCATGTGACGGTGGAAGTGAGCCCGGCAAGGGCCTGATCAGACTCGCTTATTCGGTATATTCCGAGTAAGCGCTACGCACCCATTCGACCTGCGCTTTCGCCTTGTCTTCGGGAGAAGCGGTGGCCGTTTCCTGGAGGGCGGGCGCATTGCCGCTGCCGACCGCCCAGAGCACATTGGCCAGCGACTGCGAGAGAATGGTGCTGGAAACCGTAGGGTTGCCAGGACTGCGATTTACGGCCTGCTCCTCCGGCGCATTCTGCGCGCCGCCGGCTTTTTCGATGTCACGAATGCGACCTTTGTAGTTGTATCCGCCAATACTGCTTTCGATCTGCATGTCAGTGATTCCGCGTTCAAAAGTTAACGAATAGTTAACGGCGCGGACTTGCGTGAGCCTTGCGTCTGCTGCGCTGCAGCGACAGGGAAGGGTTGACAGGCGGCGAAGTGGCGCTTCGTTTTTGCCTAATGAAGACGGGCAAGGAAGAGGTTGCCAGCTTTGTCCCTCGCGGCATTGCAGCCCGGTTTAAATTTCTGGCGCCATAAACACCTCGCTCCCGTCATTCCGGCCTTGAACCGGAATCCAGCCGGCGCGCCCCTGCGCGGCAAGAGAGTCCTTTCAGTTCAAGGACTTGGCCTGGCTGGATAACGGCTCAAGGCCGGTATGACGGAAAGAGGAAATCTCGCGGACGCGCCAATCCGTCTGGTGTCGGATTATGCCGTTTCCTTCTCCATCGGCACAACCGTTTCCTGGAGCTTCTCCGGTTCCTCCGCCGCTTCCGCCTTCACCTCCACCTCCTGCGGCGCCGGCGTCACCATCGCAGCCACCAGCGTGTCGAGCCCGATGCTGCCGACCGGTTTGCCGTCCTCGTCCACCACATGAGCCTGCGTCTCGTTGGCTTCAGAGAGATCGCGGGCGATGGTTTCGAGCGTCGCGGTCTCGGGAACCGGCATGCCCTCTGGCTTGCTCTCCAGCGGCTCCATGACCGTGTTTGCCTGCAGCACGCGGCCGCGATTGACGTCGCGCACGAAGTCGGTGACGTAACCATCGGCCGGTGAAAGGATGATGCTCTGGCCGTCGCCCTGCTGCACCACTTCGCCGTCTTTCAGGATGGCAATGTGGTCGCCGAGCCTGAGGGCCTCATCCAGATCATGGGTGATGAACACGACGGTCTTCTTCAACTCCTGTTGCAGATCGAGCAGCATCGTCTGCATATCCACGCGGATCAGCGGGTCGAGAGCCGAATAGGCCTCGTCCATCAGCAGAATATCGGCGTCATTGGCCAGCGCCCGCGCAAGGCCCACACGCTGCTGCATGCCGCCGGAAAGCTGGTTCGGATAATAGTCCTCGTAACCGGCAAGGCCGACACGCTCCAGCCAGTAGCGGCCTTTTTCCTCGCTCTTGCTGCGCGGCACGCCCTGGATATCGAGGCCGTAGACGCTGTTTTCGAGCACGGTGCGATGTGGCAGAAGGCCGAATTTCTGGAACACCATAGCCGTCTTGTGGCGGCGGAATTGCCTGAGCGCCGAAGCACTCATGCCGCAAATGTCCTCGCCGTCATAGAGAACCTCGCCGGCTGTCGGGTCGATCAGCCGGTTGATGTGGCGGATCAGCGTCGATTTGCCGGAGCCTGACAGCCCCATGACGACGGTGATCTTGCCGCCCGGCATGGTGATGTTGATGTTGTTGAGGCCAAGCACGTGATTGTGCCTGTCGTTCAGCTCCACCTTGTCCATGCCTTTACGCACCGCTTCGAGATATTTCTCGGGATGCTTGCCGAAGATCTTGTAAAGATTCCTGATTTCGATGCTTTTAGCCATGGGAGACCTCGCGGTATTTCTGCAGGCGCTTGCCGAAAGCCTGGCTCGCCCGGTCGAACATGATGGCGATGGCGACCAGAGCGAAACCGTTCAGGAAGCCCACCGTGAAGAACTGGTTGTTGATGGCCTGCAGCACATTCTTGCCGAGACCGCCGACGCCGACCATGGAGGCGACGACGACCATGGCGAGCGCCATCATGATGGTCTGGTTGATGCCGGTCATGATGGTCGGCAGTGCCAGCGGCAGCTGTACGTTGAACAGCTTCTGACCGTTGGAGGAGCCGAAGGCGTCTGCCGCCTCAAGCACTTCGCGATCAACGAGGCGGATGCCGAGGCTGGTGAGGCGGATGACCGGCGGAATGGCATAGATCACCACTGCGATCAGGCCCGGAACCTTGCCGATGCCGAAAATCACCACCACGGGGATGAGATAAACGAAGCTGGGCAGGGTCTGCATCACGTCGAGCACGGGATTGATGAGACGTTGCAGGCGTTCCGAACGACCCATCAGGATGCCGAGCGGCAGGCCGATGACGATGGCGATCAGGGTGGCGATGGCCACGATGGAGAGCGTCGTCATGGCATCGCGCCAGAGGCCGACGGCGCCGATCATCAGCAGGGAAAGGGCGGTTCCGGCCGTGATCTTGAAGCTGCGCCCGGCCAGATGCACGATGGCGAGAATGACCAGCATGGTGATGATCCACGGGGTCTGGATGAACAGCCGCTCCGAGGAATTGAGGAAGAGCTGCAGCGGATGCACGACGACATCGATCGCATCGCCGTAATTGCGCACGATATCGCGAAAGCCGTCATCGATGGTCTTGCGCGCCACGCGCATGGTGGTGTTGTCGATCGCCGGGAACTTGCAGAGCAGGTCCGGCAGGTAGGTGCAGAGGGCCATTATTGTTGTTTTCCCTTTGGGTTTTGGGGGAGGTGCCGTGGGCGACGGAGGCTTGGCATGCGCCCTCTGTCCTGCCGGACATCTCCCCCACAAGGGGGAGATCGACCAGCGGTGAGAGATACGCCCATCACGCACGTCGCGGATTTGTGAGGAGGGTGCGCCCAGCCGATCTCCCTCTTTGTGGGGGAGATGCCCGGCAGGGCAGAGGGGGGGTAAGCGGCTTGCGCCGACTCCCCCATCAATCCATCACATCGAAGCCTTGATCTTCTCCGCTACCTCGGGCGAAACCCACTTCGTCCAGATGTCCTCGTTGTTCTCGAGGAAATACTCGGCCCCATCTTCGTTGGTGCCCTGGTTCTCATCCATCCACGCCAGAACCTTGGCGACGGTGTCGTTGTCCCACTGCCGCTTGCGGATGTAGTCGATGGAAGGGCCCGCCTTTTCGGCGAAGTCCTTGGTCACGACGGTGAAGACCTCCGCCACCGGATAGGCATTCGGCTTCGGGTCAGCGCAATCGGGCTTGGCGATGCAGTTGTCGTAGGCCTCGCGGTCCAGCGCCACGCCGTCGTCCAGCTTCACCATATCGTATTTGCCGAGAATGGCCGTTGGAGCCCAATAATAGCCGAGCCAACCCTGCTTCTTTTCATAGGCATTGGAAATCGAGCCATCCAGACCGGCTGCGGAACCGGTATCAACAAGCGCAAAGCCCTTTTCATCGGCCTTGCGGGCCTTGAACAGGTTGGCGGTTGTCGGCTGGCAGCCCCAGCCCGGCGGGCAGCCGAACACGGCGCCCTTGCTGGCGTCTTCAGGGGCAGGGAACAGATCGGGATGCTTCAGCGCGTCTTCCACCGTCTTGATGTCAGGATGGTCGTCGGCGAGATATTTCGGGATCCACCAGCCTTCAACGCCGCCATCGCTCAGGATTTTGACTTCCTGAATGAGGTTGCCGCTTTTCACCGCTTCCTCATAGGGAGCGCCCAGCGTGTTTACCCACATTTCGGGCGCCATGTCCGGCTGGCCCTTTTCGTTCATGGAGGTGAAAGTGGGGGTGGTGTCGCCGCTGACGACGTTGACCGTGCAGTCATAGCCGTTTTCCATGATGAACTTGTCGACGTAAGCCGCGACACCGGCGGATGCCCAGTTCATTTCGGCGATGGAGATGTTGCCACAGGTCTCTGCGGCGTTGGCGGAAGATGCTGCACCGGCAGCGATGGTAAAGCCCGTTACGAGAATGGTCGAGGCCAGGAGTTTCTTCATGAGGAGACCTCCAAGTCTGATGCAGTGTTTTCAATTGGCAAAGCGGGAGCACTGCAAAGCCCGGATTGCCAAGGGCGAACTGACATGGCGCGTGGAAATGCCGAAAAATCCGGCGAGAGACTATCCGCAGAACAAGCCGCGAACTTGCCGCAGAAACAGCGGCGGGAAGGCGCATGAATATGTCAACGGCGTGCATAATACGGCGAAAAAGTGATATTGCAACGCGATATGACGCAAGGCAGCCATGCAGGTAATTTACGGAACGATTTTCCGGATTCAATAATACATGCGGTATATTTTATTATTCAACAAAAAATCGCAATTTTTCATCGAAACACAATAAAAATTCATCCGATAGGTGGGTTTTATTTAAATAAGAAATTGTTGGGTAATTTTGTGGAAAAAATAATCTGAAATCGTTTTTCGGAGGGTATTTTTGTGCCAAACGAGGCGGGCGGCAACGCGTGCCGCCCGGAGTGGAGGTCACACGGCGTCCTTGCCGGCCACCTTCAGCGCGAAGGCGTATTCGAAGGCTATTTCCTCCAGGCGCTGGAAACGCCCCGACTTGCCGCCATGGCCCGCTGCCATGTTGGTTTTCAGCAGGATCGGCGCTTCACCCGTCGTTTTTTCGCGCAGCTTCGCCACCCATTTCGTTGGTTCCCAATAGGTCACGCGCGGATCGGTGAGGCCGGAAAGCGCCAGAATCGGAGGGTAAGGCTTGGCGGCGACATTGTCATAGGGGCTGTAGGCGGCGATCCAGCCATATTCTTCCGCCGATTCCAGCGGATTGCCCCATTCCGGCCATTCCGGCGGCGTCAGCGGCAGCGTGTCGTCCAGCATGGTCGTCAGCACGTCCACGAAGGGAACGGCGGCGATAATGCCGGCGAATTTCTCCGGCGCCATATTGGCGACAGCGCCCATCAGCATGCCGCCGGCAGAACCACCCTCGGCGATGATGCGCTCGTAAGACGTGAAGCCTTCCTGAACGAGATGATCGGCAGCAGCAATGAAGTCTTTGAAGGTGTTCTGCTTATGCTCCATCTTGCCAGTTTCATACCATTCGAAACCCTTGTCCTTGCCGCCGCGAATATGGGCGATGGCATAGATGAAACCGCGGTCCGCCAGAGACAGCGTCGTGGTGGAGAAGGACGCGGGAATGGTGATGCCGTAAGCGCCATAGCCATAGAGCAGGCAGGGAGCGGACCCATCGAGCGGCACGTCCTTGCGGTAAAGCAGGGAGACCGGCACCAGCTCGCCGTCATGGGCAGGGGCCATGATGCGGCGGGTGATATAATCGTCGGGGTTGTGGCCGGAGGGCACTTCCTGCGTCTTCAGAAGCGTGCGCTCGCGCGTCACCATGTCGTAATCGAACAGCTGGCTTGGCGTCGTCATCGAGGAATAGGAGAAACGGATGACGTCAGTGTCATATTCCGCCGCGCCATGCAGGCCGAGCGAATAGGCCTCCTCGGCAAAGGCGATGGAATGTTCCTCGCCCGTGCGGCGGTCACGGATGACGATGCGCGGCAGGCCGTCACGGCGCTCCAGCCAGATCAGATGGCGGGCATAGGCATCGACGGAGAGGATCAGCCGGCCCGGCTCATGCGGCACGACCTCTTTCCAGTTTTCCTTGCCCGGCGCGGTGACCGGGGCTTCCACAATGCGGAAATCCTTGGCATCGCCGTCATTGGTGAGGATGAAAAAGACGTCGCCGCCTTCGCACATCGAATATTCGATGCCTTCCTCACGCTCCGCTACGACAGCCGGTTCGGCGGTCAGGTCTTTCGTGGAGAGAATGCGATATTCGCTGGTCTCGTGGTCGTGAATGTCGATGAAGATGAAGTCGTCGAGAACGGACGCACCGACGCCCATGAAGAAACCGGGATCCTTTTCCTCATAGACCAGCCGGTCGGCCGATTGCGGCTCACCGATAATATGGTGGAAGACCTTGGAAGGCCGGTGGTTCTCGTCCTGCAGCGTATAGAAGAAGCTCTTGCCATCGGGCGCCCACGCGCCGCCGCCGCCGGTGTTTTCGACGATATCGGCAAGGTCCTCGCCGCTTTCGAGGTTGCGGATGCGCAGGGTGAAATATTCGGAGCCCTTGTCGTCGTAACCCCAGATGCCATGACTGTGATCGGAAGACTGGTCGAGACCGGACAGACGGAAATAATCCTTGCCCTCGGCCTCCTTGTCGCCATTCAGCAGTACATGTTTTTCGCCGCCGCCGCGCGGGGTGCGGAAATAATGCGGCTGTTCGCCGCCGGTCACGAAAAGCGTGCCATAGGCATAGGGTCCGTCATTGACGGGCACGGAGGAATCATCCTGCTTGATGCGGCCCTTCATCTCCTCGAACAGCTTTTCCTGAAGTGCCTTGGTGTCGCCCATCGCCGCTTCCATATAGGCGTTTTCCGCCTCCAGATGGGCGCGGATGGCGGGGTCGAGAATGGAGGTGTCCTTGAACATGGCCTGCCAGTTATCGGCCCGGAACCAGGCGTAATCGTCGGCGCGGGTGATGCCGTGATGCGTATCCTGAACCGGCCGTTTTTCGGCGGTCGGGGCGGCGGGCAGGTTCTTGAAAATCGGCAAGGGAAACTCGCTTTCCTGTAAATTTCTTGAGCGGTACCAAGATGTAGAGTGCGGTGTGCGGCCGATCAAGTTTCAAAATCTCCACAGGGGAAATGAGGCGTTGGCACAATTTCGTCGGCTTTCGATCACATTTTGGCAATATCCCGCAAATCAGCGATGATGGATACAGGCCAGCCAGCCTGCCGCCCACCACAAGAACAAACGAAAAAACTGACAGGACCCCATGCGAAAGCTTCTTCCCGCTGCCCTTTCTGCCTTTTTCCTTGGCTTGCACGCCTTCAACCCCGCTTTTGCGATCGATGCCAGCGTCATGCGCCAGCTGAATGCGCTGGCCCCCGAAGAGCGTCTGGAACAGCGCTGTGATATCGAGGCGATGGAGCGTATCGCGACGGAGCAGAAGGGCATGAAACCCGACAAGGTCATCGCCTACACCTATGGCGATCCCGAAGTCGGCAAGAACTCCATCAAGGCACCGGGCGCGGCCTTCAGAAGTGCCGGGGAATGGTACAGGTTGAAATACAAGTGCCAGCTGAAAAGCGACAGCCTCTCCATTCAGTCCTTTGATTACCGTGTGGGCGACAAGATCCCCGAAGAACAGTGGAAGAAGTTGTATCTTTATGACTGATCGCGGAATTTTTCGATTTCAGGTCAGCCTTTAACCGGCGCTTCGGTTGCCGCCGCGCGGCCGCCTCTGTAACCCTGACTTCTGATCGAGGTGAGGGACGTAAACATGGTGACGCGATTTAAGGGATTGTCGGCTTTTCCGATCACGCCGGCTGACGAGGCCGGGCGGGTCGATGTCGAGGCCTTTTCTGCCCTGATCGAGCGGCTGGATGGGGCAGCGGTCGATTCCGTCGGCATTCTCGGCAGCACCGGCATCTATATGTATCTCACGCGTGAGGAGAGGCGCCGTGCCATCGAAGCGGCCGCCGCCATCCTCAAGGGCAGGCGCACACTGGTGGCCGGCGTTGGGGCGTTGCGCACTGATGAAGCCGTAGCGCTGGCAAAGGATGCGCAGGCCGCCGGCGCGGATGCGCTCTTGCTTGCGCCAGTCTCCTACACGCCGCTGACGCAGGAAGAGGCCTATCACCATTTCGCCGCTGTGGCCGGCGCGACGGCCCTGCCGCTTGTCATCTACAACAACCCGACGACCACCCGCTTCACCTTCAGCGACGAACTTCTGGTGCGGCTCGCCTATATCCCCAATATCCGCGCCATCAAGATGCCGCTGCCCGCCGATTCCGATTATGCTGGCGAGCTTGCGCGGCTGAGGCCGAAGCTGTCAGAGGATTTCGCCATCGGTTACAGCGGCGATTGGGGCTGCGCCGAGGCGACCCTCGCCGGCGGTGACGCCTGGTACAGTGTCATTGCCGGCCTGCTGCCGGTTGCGGCGCTGCAATTGATGCGGGCGGCGCAGGCTGGCGATACGGAAGAGGTCAAACGGATCGATGCGGCCTTCCAGCCGCTCTGGGGGCTGTTCAGGGAATTCGGCAGCATCCGCGTGGTCTATGCAGCCGCCAATATCCTGTCGCTGACGGTGAGCGAACCGCCCCGGCCGATCCTGCCGCTCACGAGCGCGGAGCGGCAGCGGGTGGAAGAGGCGCTGGAAGCCCTGTCGGTGCTCAAAACCGCGCCATAATTCGGGCGCTTTGCGGGCGGATTGCCACGGGAATACACTCTGCCACATTGCGGAAGATGAAAATGCTGCGTCGTCTCATTATTGCTGCCCTGTTCGCCTCTGCCGCCACGACCGCCTTTGCGGCAAACGGCCTTGTCGAGCCATCGCTGAAAATGTCGCCGCAGCATGATGGCAAGGTGCGGGTGGCGATGACGCTCGATGCCTGCATGGGCAAGACCGATCATCGCATTCTCGATACGCTGGTGCGCGAGCGCATTCCCGCGACGATCTTCGTGACCGCCCGCTGGCTGAAACACAACAGCGAGGCACTCGCGGTGCTGATGGCAAATCCCGACCTGTTCGAGATCGAAAACCACGGCGAAAACCATGTGCCGGCGGTGGATAAACCCGTGTCCATCTATGGCATCGCCGCCGCCGGCTCTGAGGCTGCGGTGGTGCAGGAAGTGGAAGGCGGCCGTCAGGCGATCGTCGCCGCCACCGGCATCCAGCCGCAATGGTTCCGGGGCGCGACGGCGAAATATACGGCGTCCTCCATGACAACCATCAACAGGCTTGGCATTCGGGTGGCGGGTTACTCCGTCAATGGCGACGGCGGCTCGCTGCTCGGTGCCGCTGCGACGGCCAAACATATCGCTGCGGCGAAGAATGGCGATGTCATCATCTCCCACATCAACCAGCCCACCCACGAGGCGGGCGAGGGCGTGGTGAAGGGCCTGTTGGCGCTCAAGGCACGCGGCGTGGTTTTCACGCGGCTGGACGACCCGTCCTTCGCGCCGCCGGGAAACTAGGGCGGGGCGTCGCGTCCGTATTGTCATCGAACGTGGCGGATGAGCCTATGCAAGCTCCATCAAAGCCCGTGCTGCGGCTTCATCCGTAATCAGCGTATTGCATCCGATGCGCTTGATCGTGGCGCGGATGGCGATGGCACGATGTGCGCCTCCGGAGGCGAGCACAATGTGTTTGGCCTTGCGCAATGTGTCGAGGTCGATCGCCATGGCGTGCTGATTGATCGGGTGATCGACCGAGCGCCCTTCGGCATCGATGAAGTTGAACATGGTGTCACAGACGCAGCCGGCCTCGACAAGCTCACGCAGTGTCTCCTTCGAAATGAAGCCTTCCGACAGGGAGGTGGAGTGCGGGCCGATATCGCCGCAGGAGACGATGGCGAGATCGAGCGTTTCGGCAAGGTTGTAAAGCGTGGCAAGCCCGCATTTTTCGATCAGCGCCCGTTTTGTCTCGACCGAGTCCACCAGCAGCGGTGCAAGGAACATGTAACATTCCGCGCCGAGGGCGCTCGCCAGCCGCCAGGTATAATCGAGCGGGTTGGTCTGGTGCACGGCGACGATGCCGCCCAGTAGCGAGACGACCTTGCAGTTCTCCCGGCGCGGCGGCCGAAAACTGGAGAGCGAAGCTGTCATGGTGCGGCCCCAGCCGACACCGATGGTGGCGTCGTTCGGCACTGTCTCGGACAGGAACTGACCGAGCGCGAGGCCAACCGCTTTCGCGGTGCCCTCGGCGGTCGTTCTGTCAGCGGACGGAGAGGGGATGATGACAGCTTCGTCCAGCCCGTAGGCCGCCTCGAGCTGACCGGCCAGCGACACGAAATCCTCGATCCCTTCGTTGATCCAGATCTGCACTTCCGAGCGCTTCATGGCCTCGTCCAGAAGCCGGATCACGGTGGAGCGGCTGATGCCGAGCTTTTCGGCGACATCCTTCTGCGTCATGCCCTGATTGTAATAAAGCCACGCCGCCCGCAGCCTCAGCGAAGCCGCTTCGGAATAGGTCGTATGGGTGTCTCTTCTCAGTTTCGCCACGGTTTCCGCCAATTTTTACAGGACCTCGAGTATCGCAGGCGTGAAACTTATGTCAATTGCGATGCGCAAATGTCTTGACTTTCGCGCCTGCGGCTTGCGATAGTTGGAGCCGACGAAACCGCGATTTCGGCCTTGGGCGCACCTTCCGGTGCGGGAACGAAATGACGGCTGAGCAAGTTTTCAAGAGATCATGAAGGATCATCAGATATGACATCCAAACTCGAACAACTTCGCGCCATCACCACAGTCGTTGCCGACACCGGCGATATCGAGGCGGTTGCGCGCCTGAAGCCGGTGGATTGCACCACCAACCCGACAATCGTTCTGAAGGCACTCGGCACGCCGGCGTTCGCCGACGCTGTGAAGGAAGCCGTCGCCTGGGGCAAGAAGCAGGGCGGCCAGTCCGACGCCGTTGTTGCCGCCGTGGCAGACCGTCTCGCCATTTCGGTCGGCGCTGCGCTGGCCGGCCTCGTTCCCGGCCGCGTCTCGACGGAAGTGGATGCGGACCTTTCTTTCGATACCAAAGCCTCCATCGCCAAGGCGCACCAGATCATCGCCTCCTACAAGGAGCGCGGTATCGAGCGCGAACGCATCCTCATCAAGCTTGCCTCCACCTGGGAAGGCATCAAGGCCGCTGAGGTTCTGCAGTCTGAAGGCATCGACTGCAACTTGACGCTCCTTTTCTCGCAGGCCCAGGCAATTGCCTGCGCTGAAGCCAAGGTCTTCCTCATTTCGCCCTTCGTCGGCCGTATCCTTGACTGGTACAAGAAATCGACCGGTGAGAACTACACCGCCGAGACCGATCCGGGCGTTGTTTCCGTGCGCAGCATCTACAATTATTACAAGGCGAACGGCATCAGCACCGTCGTCATGGGCGCGTCCTTCCGCAATGTCGGCGAGATCGAAGCCCTTGCCGGCTGCGACCGCCTGACGATCAGCCCGGCGCTGCTGGAAGAACTGGACAAGGACACCGGCAAGCTGGAGCGCAAGCTTTCGGCTGACAACGTCAAGGCCGAGCCACTGCAGTCCCTGGACGAAAAGGCATTCCGCTGGGCGCTGAACGAAGACGCGATGGCTACGGAGAAGCTTTCGGAAGGCATCCGCCTGTTTGCCAAGGACCTGGTAACGCTGCGCGAAATGGTCCGCAAGGAACTGACGGCCGCCGCGGCTTAAGGGGTGGAGCTAAGGCTTCCGGTGGCCCTGCCACACACGTAACGTCATCCTCGGGCTTGTCCCGAGGGTCAATCCATGCTGCGTGAAATCAATCGGTTGCAGATCCTCGGGACAGGCCCGAGGATGACGAAAACGGGAGATCGCCTCCTCGTCTTTGACCTCGGCGGAACATTTTAAGCTCCCACCGCGTTTACGAAGCATAAATCTCCAGTCAATTGAAACGCGATCGGATCCCTGCCGGTCGCGTTTTTTTGGGCTCAGGCGCCGCCCGTGACGATTTCCGAAATGCGCGTCGCTGCCTCCCGGATCAGCCCCTCGCAGGCTTCGCGTGTCGGTGCCTTGCCGCCGAGCGGGGTGATGTAAGGGCAGGTGATGACGGCAAGGGCGGTACCGTCGAGCGTCAGCACCGGCGCGGAAATGTTGCGCACGCCGGCAGTCTGAAGGCTGTCCATGGATTCTATGCCGTTTCTGCGCACGGTCGCCAGGCGCTCGGCGAGGCCGGCAGGAACGGTGTCGCCGCTGCCGCGCACCTGCTCGGCGATCATGATCTCGCGCTGTGCGTCCGTCTGGAAGGCCAGAAGCACATGGCCGGAGCCGGTGTGGAACAGGCTCATCTGCGCGCCGACGCGCATGGACATGGCCCAATAGGTCGCCGATTCCTGCTGTGCAATGACGACAACACTGCCCCGGTCGTAAACGGCGAGATGACACGCCTGCTCGGCGCTGGCGGAGAAATCGCGCATGACGGGCGCGGCAAATGAAACCAGCCGCCGGATCGGCGCATGGAAATGCGCCAGTCCGAACATTTTGAGCGTCAGCGAAAACCGGTCGCCTTCCAGCCGGTGGACATAGCCCCGGCGCACCAGCCGATCCAGCATGCGATATAGCTCGTTCGGACTCTTGCCGATCGATTTGGCGATTTCGATCTGCGTCAGCCCACCATCGGTGCGGGCCAGAAGTTCGAGAATGTCCAACCCCTTGTCGAGGGCTGGGGCGCGATATCGGTCGCTGTCGTCTTCAGTCATCTGACCTCGGTGGTGTTTCGCTGCGCGGCATGAGCACAAATTGGGTTGCCCTGCCGCCATACGCGCAAGTTTGCTTGACGCCATATGAATACCGCGTTTACATATGAATTGTCGATCCATATTTGAGATCAATCAAATTCAGCGGTCCATCGTGAAAGGTGGGCGCGCCTTAGCGGGAGGCTATTCATGGTGCAGGATTTTAACGGCCGGACAGTGGTGATCACCGCCGCCGGTCAGGGTATCGGGCGGGCAACGGCGGAGCGCTTCATCTCGCTGGGTGCGCGCGTCATCGCTACCGATATCAATGAACAGGCGCTTTCGACCCTGGAAGGTGCGGAAACCCGGGTTCTGAACGTGCTTGACGGCGACGGCGTCAAGGATTTCGCGGCCGATATCGGCCATGCGGATGTGCTGTTCAACTGCGCCGGCTTCGTTCATGCCGGCACTATCCTTGACTGCGAGGAGAAGGACTGGGATTTCTCCTTCGACCTGAATGCCAAGGCCATGTACCGAACCTGCCGCGCTTTCCTGCCAGGCATGCTGGAAAAGGGCAAGGGCGCGATCGTCAACATGTCCTCGGTCGCTTCAAGCGTGAAGGGCGTGCCGAACCGTTTCGCCTATACCGCTTCCAAGGCTGCCGTCGTGGGCCTCACCAAGGCGATTGCGGCCGATTTCGTCACCAAGGGCATCCGTTGCAACGCGATCTGCCCCGGCACTGTCGATAGCCCTTCGCTGCACGACCGTCTGCGCGCCACCGGCAATTACGAACAGGCGCTGGCCGACTTCATCGCGCGCCAGCCGATGGGCCGCATTGCAACGCCAGAAGAAATCGCAGCGCTCGTCACCTACCTTGCGTCCGACGAGGCAGGTTTCACCACCGGCCAGATCCACGTGATCGATGGCGGCTGGACGGGCTGATAAAGTTATATGGAAGAAAAGCGAGGCGACCGGCGTGAAAACCGGTCGCCTTTTTTATTCACACGACGGCGCTGCCGGCCATCAGTGCAAGCACGAGGAAGACCAGGAAGATCACCACGGCGATGAAGAACAGGATACGGGCAACGCCCGCCGCCGCGGCGGAAATGCCGGTGAAGCCGAACACGCCTGCGATCAAAGAAATGACGAAGAAAATAAGAGCCCATTTCAACATGGCGCTTCCCCTTTTGCAGAATTTTCCCGAGCCAGCCGCCCCGCGACAGGCTCGGTAAAATGACGCGCAAAAGGGGAAAATGTTCCACACGCCCGCAAAAATCGTTCCTTTAGAAGCCCGCCTCGCTGGCCGCGGATGTGCGGCGCGCTTTCAAGGTGGTGCGGATGAAGGTCGCGACGAAGGTGATGCTCATGAAGAGCACGATTGTCGGGGCAGGGGCGCTGTCGATCAGGAAACTCAGCCAGATGCCTGCAAGCGACGAGGCGGCCGCAACCGTAATGGCCACCAGCAGCATGGCGGAAAAACGTCGGGTCAGCAGGAAGGCGATGGCGCCCGGCGCAACGAGCATCGCCACCGATAGAATGATGCCCACCGCCTTCAGCGCGCCGACCACGGTGAGCGACAGAACCATCAGGAGGCCGTAATGGAGCAGGCGCACCGGCAGACCGATGGCTCTGGCATGCTGCGCATCGAAAGCGTTGACCAGCAGATCCTTGCGCAGCACGCCGAGGAACAGCGTGGCGAACAGCGCAATCAGCCCGGTCTCCACCATGTCCAAGGGCGCAATGCCCAGCATGTCGCCGAAGAGGATGTGGTCGAGATGCACATCGCTCTGCACCTTCACGTAAAGCACAAGCCCCAACCCGAACATGCCGGAAAAGACGATGCCAAGCACCGTGTCTTCCTTGATGCGGCTGTTTTCCTTGATGAAACCGGTTCCAAGCGCGCAGATCATGCCGGCAATGAAAGCGCCGATGGAAAGCGGTAGGCCAACGATATAGGCCACCACCACGCCGGGCAGCACGGCGTGGGAAACCGCATCCCCCATCAACGACCAGCCCTTCAGCACCAGAAAGCAGGAAAGCATTGCCATCGGCACCGCGATCATCAGCGTGATGGCGAAGGCATATTGCATGAAGGGCAGCTGGAACGGCAGAATGGCCAGTTCGAGATATTCACTCATGGCGCGTCCTCCAGCTCCTTGCGGGCCTTGGCTTTGGAGGCAAGCAGGCCGTGTTTCGGCGCGAAGATGAAGGCGGCGAGGAAGATCGCCGTCTGCAGCACGACAATGACGCCCCCCGTCGCGCCATCGAGGAAATAGCTGAGATAAGCGCCGACAAAGCTGGTGGCCGCGCCGATGATGAGGCTCATCAGGATCAGCCGCTCGAAACGGTCGGTCAGGAGATAGGCGGTCGCGCCCGGCGTCACCACCATGGCGACGACGAGGAAGGCCCCGACGGTCTGCAATGCGGCGACCGTGGACGCGGCAAGCAAGGTGAAGAAGATCACCTTCAGCACATCGGGTTTCAGGCCCACGGTGCGGGCATGGTTCTCATCGAAGAAGACCACCATGAAGTCGCGCCATTTCAACGAGAGGACGAGGAGGCTGATGCCGCCGATCAACGCCAGCTGGATGGTGTCTTCGGTGGTGATTGCGAGAATGTTGCCGAGCACGATCGTCTGGATATTCACCGAGGTGGGAGACAGCGACACCATGAAGAGGCCAAGTCCGAAGAAGGAGGTGAAGATCAGCCCGATGATTGCGTCTTCCTTCAGCCGCGTTTTCTGGTTCAGAAACAGCATCGACCCGGCCGCAAGCCCACCGGAGAGAAAAGCGCCGAGCGAAAAGGGCAGGCCCAGCATATAGGCGCCCGCGACGCCGGGAACGATGGCGTGGGACAGCGCATCGCCGATCAGCGACCAGCCCTTCAGCATCAGATAGGCGGAGAGAAAACCGCAGACGCCGCCCACCAGCGCGCTGACCCAGATGGCGTTCAGCATGTATCCATAGGTGAAGGGCTCAAGAAGACTGTTTATCATCAGCCTTGTCCTTCGATGCGCGTCGGAATGTGTCCTTCTGGCCGTTCCGGCCATAGATCACGAAGGGCCGCTCGTCATCGGTGATGACTTTGAGACGGCGCGGATCGGCATCGTCATGCAGCTCCGCGCCGCCGAGAATGAAATGTCGCAGGCTGCCGCCGAAGGCATTTTGCAGGTTTTCTTCGGTAAACGTATCCTCCGTCGGTCCGGAAGCAAGGACCGTCCCCTTGACGAAGACGGCGCGGTCGCAGAATTCAGGCACGCTGCCGAGATTATGGGTGGAGACCAGCATGACGCGGCCTTCGTCGCGCAGTGCCTTCAAAAGGGCAACGATCTGCTCTTCCGTCGTCACGTCGACACCGGTGAAGGGCTCATCCAGAAGGATGACCTGGCCTTCCTGCGCCAGCGCGCGGGCGAGAAACACCCGCTTCTTCTGGCCGCCGGAGAGTTCTCCGATCTGTCGTTTTCGATAATCGAGCATGTTGACGCGTTTTAGCGCGTCCTCGACCATCCGGTGGTCGCGTTTCGAGGGGATGCGGAGGAAATTCATGTGGCCGTAACGGCCCATCATCACCACATCCTCGACCAGCACCGGAAAGCTCCAGTCCACCTCTTCCGCCTGCGGCACGTAGGCGACAAGGTTCTTCTTCAGCGCCTCCTTCACCGGCAGGTCGAAAATGGAAACGGATCCGGCCGCCAACGGCACGAAACCCATGATCGCCTTGAAAATCGTGGACTTGCCGGCGCCATTGACGCCGACAAGTGCAGTGATGGTTCCGCGGGGGATGGAGAAACTGGCGTTGCGCAACGCGGTGTGGCCGTTGCGATAGGTGACTGTCGCATTTTGAACCGTCAGGCCGCCGCCTGTTTTCTTACTGCTCATTCTCATGAAGACAGGCCTTTGGCGATGGTTTCGCCCGTCACGCGCAGCAGGTCGAGATAGGTCGGCACCGGACCATCGGCCTCGCTCAGCGAGTCGACATAGAGGATGCCGCCATAGGCCGCGCCGGTCTCCTTGGCCACCTGCTGGGCGGGATCGGGCGACACCGTGCTCTCGCTGAATATGACCCTGATATTGTGCGCACGCATGGCGTCGATCACGCCGCGCACCTGTTGTGGTGTGCCCTGACTGTCGGCATTGACCGGCCAGAGGAAGAGTTCCTTCAGACCAAAATCCCGGGCGAGATAGGAGAATGCCCCCTCGCTTGTGACCAACCAGCGCTTGTCTTCAGGCAGGGACGACAGCGCATCGCGGATTGGCTGCACGGTCGCCTTGATCTTGTCCGAATAGGCCTTGGCATTGGCGGCGTAGATATCGGCATGGGCAGGGTCGACTTGTGCAAGACCCTTGCGGATATTCTCTACGTAGATCAGGGCGTTATCGGGCGACATCCAGGCATGGGGATTGGGTTTTCCCTGGTAGGCCCCGCCGCTGATCGCCATCGGTTCCACGCCCTCGCTCACCGTCACATCGGGAACGCCGGAGAGGTTGGCCAGAAACTTCTCAAACCACAATTCCAGATTGAGCCCATTGCGCAGGACCAGGTTCGCCTTGCGGGCCTTGAGAATATCGCGCGGCGTGGGTTGGTAGTTGTGAATTTCGGCGCCCGGCTTGGTGATGCTCTCCACGTCCGCCGCCCCGCCCGCCACATTGCGCGCCATATCGGCGATGATGGTGAAGGTCGTCACGACCACGGGTTTTTCTTCGGCAAGCGCCACGCCCGGGATGAAAAGAGAAAGCGCGAAAACGGCATGCCGGATTTTATGGAGGTTCACGGAGCTCACCAGATTTTGTTGCAACTAATTCGCAATACCATCGGCCATAAAGTCATCCTTGTCAACGCTATTGCAAATCATTCGCAATTCAGGAGATTTTGGGCGTGTCCGAAAATGACGCGTTTTTGCGCGGGTTTGGCCTCGGGGATTAAACTTTTTTCAATGAGAAAGCGGCACTATCGCAAGGCTCGGACAGCGTGGTCCGAAGCTTGTCCTGCGTGTGTTCCTCATCCATCGAGCCACGTTGTGGGGCGAGGGCGCAAAACGGGGTACTTGATGTCAGGATGTTGCGGGTGAAAGCTGTATTCGGACGAATGCGGTTTTCGCGCAAGCTCGTTATGATCGGAGGCGGGATCCTGCTTTTGGCAGGTGCGACCGGGTCTGCTGCCGTTTTCATCGGCAGCGAGCGGCTGCTCGGCCCATCCTATGCCGCCACCAACGGGCTTTCCTGCGACGCAGTCCAGACGGTCAACATCCGCAAGAACGGCGCCCTGTGGGTTCGCAAATTCGTCCGCACCAGCGGTGGAGACGGCAAGGAGCGGTTGAAGACCGCCTTGCGCGTCGCAAAAGCCGTCTATGACAAGCAGAAACCCGATCTCGTTCAGGTATCCGTCCTAGACGCCAACGGGCCGCAATTACGGTCAGAAATGCGCGGCCGGGCGATTGCCGCCCAGGTGGTTTTCATTCCCGATCTGGCGAAAATTCCGGAAGGCGCAGATGCACACCGCTATTCTGCCTATTATTACGATGGTGCGGCCAATGCCAGCGGGCAGTTCTACGGATTGCGCATCGATCTTCCGCTCGAAGACACCGAAGCCATGGCGGCGGGCCTCAGCGATTTCACCGACTGTGCATCGCCCGTCACCGACACTGAAGGCGGCGGTCACGACGGCAAGTCCACCAAGGGCCACGGTGAAGGCACGGGCCACGGTGAAGGCAAGGGCGAGGCGGCTGCCGAACATGGCGCGACCCCAGCCGAAACCGGCCACGGAGAAGCAAGCCCCGAAACCCATGGCGACACGCCATCTCCCGAAGCGCACGGCGAAACCGGCACCGACGAACTCCTGACCTCGACGCCAGAAGCCGATGGCGGCAGCATCTTCAGCCTGAGTTACCTCAAGTCCCTGATCTTCGGCAAAGGCTCGACCACCGCACAGGCGGCGGAAGAGAAGCAGGCGGGCGAGGCGGCGGTGGCAGAAGAGCCTGGTGTCGGAAAGTCGGGGCATTAGTTTCCCGTTCACCGCCGCGTATAGTGTCACTAGCGGTGGTCAAACATCATGGATGCAATCGAGCAAAACCTTATTAACTGGAAAGCATCGCTCTCCTCAAATATTCCCGTAGGTGGACTGCTTTCTCGCAACTCAATCGTCTACAAGTGGAAAGCCGCTTTCCGTGTATGGATGCTCAGAGAAGCGGTGTTCTGGCGGTTTACCGACCTAATGACACAGTCATACGAATTGCACAGGAACGGAAATGGCCTCGGCGCGCGCATCTTGTTGCGGAGTGGGTTTGAGACCCTCGCCACCTTAATTTACCTAAACCAGCTCATGCAGGATGTCCTCGAACAGAAGTTAAACTTTCACACGTTCGCAGAGAAAACCGCCGTCTTGTTATTGGGATCCCGTAATAACGGTGATTTGCCATATTCGCTTAACATCGTCACAGTCTTGGATAAGTGTGATAAGCGTTATCCTGGAATAATGTCGCAGTATGCTGACCTTTCTGAGAGCTCTCACCCGAGCTATCAGGGACTCTGTATGGGATACTCGAAGATTGACCATGATGAGTTCGAAATACACTTCTCCAATCGGTGGATAGAGATATTCGGGAACCGGCATCTGGGATCGATGGAACTGTGTATGGAGACGTTCCACCATGAGTATGACCACGTATGGCCAGATCTTGTCGAAAAGCTTGAGCGATGGATCGAGGCGAACGACAAAGAACTTGAGGCGACGAAAGACTCTGAACACACTTCCTAGGGGCGGTCAACAAACCGCCCCGGTCATTCCGGATAAGTTCAATCCGCCTTGTTGCGGCGGGCCGGGAAGAGGATGACGTCGCGGATCGACGGGGCGTTGGTGAGCAGCATGATCAGGCGGTCGACGCCGATGCCGAGGCCGCCGGCGGGCGGCATGCCCTGGTCGATGGCGTCGAGGAACTCGTCGTCCAGCTGCTTGTCCTTTTCGCCGCGGGCGTGGGCCTGTTCCAGCTGCTCCACCATGCGGCGGCGCTGTTCTTCCGGATCGTTGAGTTCAGAGAAGGCGTTGCCCACTTCCCAGGCGTTGCAATAGCTTTCGAAACGCTCGACGAGGCGCGGTTCGCCCGGCACTTCCTTGGCAAACGGCGAGATGTCCTTCGGGAAATGCGTGACGTGGCTTGGCTGGATCAGCGTGCCTTCCACCTTCTCTTCGAAGATGAAGGCAAGGCATTCGCCCCAGGTCCAGTCCTTCTCGACGGCAAAACCGGCGGCCTTGGCGGCAGCGCGGGCTTCTTCGTCGGTCTTGATGGCGAGGAAGTCGATACCGGTTGCTTCCTTCACCGCATCGGGCATTGGCACGCGCTTGAACGGACCCTTGAACGAGATCGTCTGGCCCTGGAATTCCACCTCGGTGGTGCCATGCAGCGAGATCGCCAGCGTCTCGAACAGCCGCTCCACGAGACCCATGATGTCCTCGTAATCGGCATAGGCCCAGTAGCATTCCATCATGGTGAATTCAGGATTGTGCCGTGTGGAAACGCCTTCGTTGCGGAAGTTGCGGTTGATTTCGAAGACCTTGTCGGAAAGGCCTGATACCAGCGTGCGCTTCAGGAACAGTTCCGGCGCGATGCGCAGATACATGTCCATCTTCAGCGTGTTGTGGAAGGTCTTGAACGGATCGGCCGTCGCGCCGCCATAGACGGTCTGCAGCATCGGCGTTTCGACTTCGAGGAAACCTTCGGCCTCCATGAAGCGGCGGATGCCGGAGAGAATCTTGGAGCGCTGCAGGAAGCGCAGCTTGGACTCCTCGTTGGAGAGAATGTCGAGGTGGCGCTTGCGGTAACGCAGCTCGATGTCGGAGACGCCGTGCCACTTTTCGGGCATTGGCAGCAGCGACTTCGTCAGCATGGTGATTTCTTCGGCATTGATCGTCAACTCGCCGCGCTTGGTGCGGCGCACCTTGCCGGTCACACCGATGATGTCGCCGATATCGATCATCGGCAGCAGGTTGCGCGCCGCTTCCGGCGTCGTATCCTTGTGCGAGAAAATCTGCACCTTGCCCGAGGCGTCATGGATGTCCATGAACATGCCGGAATTGCGCGAGGAATAAACGCGGCCCGCCACGGTCACCGTATCGCCGGTTTCGACGTCGGCTTCGATGTCGGCGTATTTTTCCGCGAGTTCCGCATTGCTCATCGTGCGGTGGAAATGCGCCGGGTAAACGTCGCCGATCTGCTCGCGCAGCAGCGCAAGTTTCTGGCGGCGCACTTCTGTCGCGTCGGAGGAAAGGGCGGTGGTTTCGGTCTTGGTGTCGGTCATCGTGTTTGCCTTTAGCGGGCTTGTTCGTTGCGGTTACCCGTGGCGCTCTGGATCACCCCCCTCTGTCCTGCCGGACATCTCCCCCACAAGGGGGGAGATCGACAAGCGGCTGGCACCTTGCCCATGGAGCGAGCGGGTCCAGCATCCGATCTCCCCCCTTGTGGGGGAGATGCCCGGCAGGGCAGAGGGGGGTACCCCAAGCATAGGGGTATATTTCAGTGTGCTGCCGTCACCGCCAGCACGTCATCATCAGCTTCCGCTGCCAACCATCGTGGCCACAACGGTAATCGCAGCCTTCAGGCGCTGGCGCACGACGGAGCGGCCAAGCAGCGCCATCGAGTCAAACAGCGGCAGCGAGCGCGACGACCCGGACATGGCGACAAAAAGCGGCGGCGTGACGACGCGCAGCTTCTTGCCGGTGCGTTCCGCCACATCGCGCAGCTCGGCCTCGATGGCTTCCACGTTCCAGTCAGGCATCTTTTCGAGGTCTGCTGCAACGGTGGTGAGGATCTCGTGGATTTCTTCCGGCTTGCTCTTCAGCCCGGCAAAGGAAGCGGGCGTGAGGCCAGCATCGCTTGCGAGCAGGAAGCCGGCAAGGTTCGGCAGCTCACCGAGCTTGGAGACGCGGCTCTGCGCAAGCTTCAGGCCCTCGGTCAGGCGGGAATTTTCCATCGCCCATTCCAGTGTACGGGCAATGAACTCTTCCGGCGAAAGCTTTTCGCGCAGCCAGCGGCCGTTCAGCCAATCCAGCTTCTGGATATCGAAGATGGCGCCGGCCTTGGAGAGCGCTTCCGGGTCGAACTTCGCGGCGAGCTCGTCCATGGTCAGAAGCTCTTCGCCTTCGGCGATCTGGATGAAGAACAGGCCGAGGAAGTTCATCAGCGCTTCCGGCAGGTAGCCGAGCGCGGAGTAATAAGAGATCGAGGTCGGGTTCTTCCGCTTGGAAAGCTTGGACTTGTCGGCGTTGCGCATCAGCGAAAGATGCATGAACACCGGCTCCTGCCAGCCGAAATAACGGTAAAGCAGGATGTGCTTGGGCACGGACGCCAGCCATTCTTCGCCGCGCGCCACATGGGTGATCTTCATCAGATGGTCGTCGATGACGTTGGCCATGTGATAGGTCGGCATGCCGTCGGCCTTGATCAGCACCTGCATGTCGACGGAATCCCACGGGATCGACACATCGCCATAAACACCGTCATGGAAATCGCACGAGCCTTCGGTCGGGATTTTCATGCGCACGACGTTGGCTTCACCGGCGGCAACGCGGGCGGTCACTTCTTCGGCCTTCAGGTTGAGGCAGTGGCCGTCATATTTCGGCGGCTTGCCGGCGGCGCGCTGGGCTTCACGCATCTGCTCCAGCCGCTCGGGCGTGCAGAAACAGCGGAAGGCATGGCCTTTTTCGAGCAGCTCTTCGGCATAGGGCCAGTACATGGCTTTGCGTTCGGACTGGCGATACGGGCCGTAAGGGCCGCCAACATCAGGGCCTTCCGACCAGGTAAGGCCGGTCCAGCGCAGGGCTTCCAGCACCTTCTGCTCATATTCGAGGGTCGAGCGGGTGGCGTCGGTATCCTCGATGCGCAGGATGAACTCGCCGCCGTGTTTCTTGGCGAAGAGATAGTTGAACAGCGCGATATAGGCGGTGCCGACATGCGGCTCGCCGGTGGGGGAAGGTGCAATGCGGACGCGAACGCCGGAAGTGGTCATGAAATTCACTCGTCGTGGACGTGGCAGTGACATCGGAGCGTTTTACCCAGATATCACGGAGTTTTCGTTTGGATGCGGCAGGACATCATGTCGAAAGGCGAAAAGAAAGCGCCTTTTTCATATTCCCGTTCGGCTTCGGCTTAGGCCATATTCTGCCGCAGGCGTCAAGGAAATATGGAATCTGAGGCGCTGCCGGGCACTAGCGTCCGGCCTTAATTGACCGGCCAGACATAGAGCAGCATCGGGATGCTGACGATGACGATCATGATCGACAATGGCAGGCCAAGCCGCGGATAGTCGCTGAAACGATATCCGCCCGGGCCCATGACCAGCGTATTGCACTGGTGGCCGATGGGGGTGAGGAAATCGCAGCCAGCGCCAATCGCCACCGCCATCAGAAAGGCCTCCGGCCGGAAGCCGAGGGTGGTGGCAAAACCTGCGGCGATGGGGGCCATGACCAGAACCGTGGCGGCATTGTTGAGGAAGGGCGTTACCGCCATGGCGGTGAGCAGGATCATGCCGAGCGCCGCGAAAGGCGGCAGACCCTGCGCCGCATGCCCGAGCCAGCCTGCGATCAACTCGCTGGCGCCGCTGGTGCGTAGACTGTCGCTGACGGGAATGAGGGCGGCGAGCATCACAAGGATCGGCCCATCGACGGATTTATAGACCTCGGTCAGCGGAATGGCGCCGACCACGATCATCAGGAAAGCGGCCGCGAAAAAGGCGACCGAGACCGGGACCAGCCCGCTGCCGGCGGCCAACATGGCGGCGGCAAGCACGATGACCGGCAGAAATGCGCGGCGCTGAACGCCAAGCAGGATTTCCCGCTGCGCCAGCGGCAGCAGCGAAAATTCCTGCAAAACCTGAGGCAGGTTCTTGCGGCCGCCCTGTAGAAGGATGACATCACCGGCCTGCAATGTCAGTTCCGACAGCCGCTGGCTGACGCGCTGGCCGCGCCGGCTGACCGCGATGAGATTGACGCCGCGGGTATAGGAGAGTGCGAGTTCGCGCGCCGAAATGCCGTTCAGAACCGATTCATTGCTGATGACGGCTTCCATCGAAATGAGGTCAGGCGCTTTCTGGCCGTTCTCCATCAGCGGCTTGCCCGAGAGAAGTAGCTTTGCCTGCGATACGATGCGATCGAGGCCCTCCGGGCTGCCTTCGAGCATGACGGTATCGCCCGCCTTCAGCTTCACGTCGGGGAAGGGCGAGATGCGCCTCGGTCCGCGCAGGATGGTGCTGGCAATGACATCGCCATCCGCCTGCTTGAGGAGCTCGCGCAGCGGCCTTTCCGAAAAGGTGCTGTCTGCGGGCAGCGTCGCTTCGGCTGTATAGGCGGATTGGTCGAGAATATCCTCCACCGAGGCCTTTTCCCGGTTGCGCACCGGCAGCAACCGGTAACCGAAGGTCAGGAAGATGATGCCGATGACGGTGAGGCCGGCCCCGACAGGCGTGAAGTCGAACATGGAGAAGCTTTGCCCCGTCATCTCCTCTCGCAGGCGGGAGACGACGATGTTTGGCGAGGTGCCGATCTGCGTCATCAGGCCGCCGAGAAGCGCGGCAAATGCCATGGGCATCAGATAATAGGAAACGGGGCTGCCGGACTTGCGGGCGAACTGAAAGGCAACCGGCATCATGATGGCGAGGGCGCCGATATTCTTGATGAAGGCCGACATGACGGCAACGACGATCATCAGAAAGGCAAGCTGCAGGCCTTTGGAGTGCATTTCGGGGAAATATTTTTTGATCGTCATGTCGACGATGCCTGAACGCGCCACCGCCGAACTGACCACCAGCGCGCTGCCGACGATGATGACGATATCATCGGAAAAACCCGAAAACGCCTTGTCGAAAGGCACGACGCCGAGTGCAATCGCCACCAGCAGCGCACTGCACGCGACGACGTCGTAACGGAACCTGTCCCAGATGAACGCGACCATCATGCCGGCGATGACGGTAAAGGCGAGAATCTGGTCTGTCGTCATGTTGGCTCATGCTTTCGAAGGTGAGGCACCGATAGAGGGCTCTATCGGTGATGACTTCGAAGAACGCAAGGTGGGGTGAGGCGGTTCCTTGGCTGGACCTGAAGGTTCATGCATTCTTCGTCATACCGGCCCTGAGCCGGCATCCAGCCGTCGCGCGTCTGCGCGGCGAGAGGAGTTTTTTCAGCCCAAGGACTTGGGCTGGTTGGATGCCGGATCAATTTCGGCATGACGGAGGAGAGTGCGATCAATGCACCGTTTTCGTCCCTGCCTTCTTGCGGCTTCTTGCATTGCGGGCCAGCATATTGAGCAGTTCCACCAACGCCGAAAACGCCATGGCAGCATAGACGTAGCCCTTGGGAACATGGAAGCCCATGCCTTCGGCGATCAGCGTCGTGCCGATCATCATCAGGAAGGCGAGCGCCAGCATGACGATGGTGGGATTGCGCTCGATGAAGTTGGCAAGCGGGGTTGCGGCCAGCAGCATCACTGTCACGGCGACGATGACGGCGACGATCATGATCGGCAGATGCGGTGTCATGCCAACGGCGGTGATGATGCTGTCGACAGAGAAAACGAGGTCGAGCAGCAGAATCTGGCCGATGGCGGCGCCGAAATTCATCGCGGCCGGACCACCCACCATGTCTTCCTTGTGATCTTCCGGGTCGACGTTGTGGTGAATTTCCTTGGTCGCCTTCCATACCAGGAACAGGCCACCGGCGATCAGGATCATGTCCTTCCAGGAGAAGGGATGGCCAAAGGCTTCGAAGACCGGTGTTGTGAGCTGCACGATCCATGCGACGGTGCCGAGCAGGCCAAGGCGCATGATGAGCGCGAGACCGATGCCGATCTTGCGAGCTTTCTCGCGTTGTTCGGGCGGCAGCTTGTTGGTGAGGATGGAGATGAAGATCAGGTTGTCGATGCCAAGCACGACCTCCATGACGATCAGCGTGACGAGCGCCACCCAGGCGGCGGGGTCGGACAGGAGAGGGAGAACGGACTCCATCAGGGAAATTTTCCTTTCAGCAACAAGGCTAGCCGAATATTCGGTGGGTGGAATTTATAGCGCAATACGCGAGAAACAAGGAGATCGCGTCTCCGATGCGCATAATTTCATCGAAATTTCGCGCAGTCCGCGTATCGGCGCTTGCGCCGTTGCTGAATGATCTCAGGCCTTGTCGGTTCCGTAGGCGGCCATGAATACCCTGATGGCGCTGGCGATCACCCGGTCCAGCTCCTCTTCCGGAACCGGGCCGTCGATTTCGCCGAAGAGCCGCAGCTTGAAAAACGTGCCGGTGGAAAGCTCGATATATTGCCGCGCAGCCAGCTCCACATCATCCACTTTCAGGTGGCCAAGCGCGATGTGGTGCTCGATGAAATCCTGAAGCACGGTACGGACATTGTTGGGCGCGGCGATGAAAAAACGCTGCGCGAGCTTGGGCATGCGGTCGATGACGCCGATAACCGAGCGCATGGCCGGGACCATATCGGAACAGATCATCTTGTTCGCGAAGGCCTTGCCGAACTGTTTAAGGCCTTCGCGCACCTCCTCGGTGCCAGCCAGGATGTTGCGCATGGACGTTGCGAATTCCTGGCGATGCTGGTCGACGAGGGCCGCGAACAAATCCTCCTTGTTGGAGAAATAGACATAGATCGTGCCCTTGGAAACGCCGGCTTCCCGCGTGATGTCGTTCATGCTCGCCGCATCGAAGCCCTTGAGCTTGAACACGCGCCACGCGCCCGCCAGAATCTGGTCGCGTTTGGCCGGGTCTTCGCCTGCCGCAAAACGCCCGGCGGTGTTGCCCGGACAGACCGTTTCCGTTTCCGTGTCCATATCCCTGTCTTCGCCTGCCATCCCTGCCGCCTCATAGCACCACAACGGCGTAAAAAAAATTAACCGAACGTCGAACCAATCGGTTCGATAACACTTGATATGTGTCAGGAAAGAGATTAAGTCAATCGAACCGAACGGTTCAGTTCGAAAAACTTTCTTCAATCTATCACGGTACATTCTCATGTCGGCCCAGAAGAATAGCGCGGTTCGCGCCGTCAACGATGCGGAAGAGGCGGATATCTCCGCCAAGACCGAGACCTCTCCCGCAAAGCCGGCTGAGGCACCGGCTGCGCCGCCTGCTCAGACGACGGCTGCGCCGAAGCAGAAGAAGCGCTCGAAGCTTCTTCCCGTCATTGCGATCGCCTTGCTGGCTGGCGCCGGCTGGTACGGTTACAACTGGTGGGTCGATGGCCGCTTTCTGGTCTCGACGGATGATGCCTATATCGAAGGCGATATCGCCGTCATCGCGCCGAAGGTTTCGGGCTACGTCGCCAAGGTGAACGTCATCGAAAACCAGGAAGTCAAGGCGGGTGATCCGCTGGTGACGCTCGATGATGGCGACTATCGCATTGCTCTTGAGCAGGCCGAAGCGCAGATCCGCACCGAGGAACTGTCGCTGAAGCGTATCGACGCCCAGATCATTGGCGGCGAAGCGGCGCTCGAGCAGGCCGTGGCCCAAAAGGGCGCACTGGATGCCGCACTGCGTGGTGCGGAAATCACCCAGAAGCGCGCGAGCGAGCTGCAGGCGAAAGATGTCGGCACGGTCGCCGCGTCCGACAATGCGCAGGTCGCGCTCGATCAGGCAAAGGCGAATGTCGTCGCCGGCGATGCCGCCATCTCCTCCGCCAAGGCCAATGTCGAACTATTGCGCGCCCAGCGTGAGGAAGCCGAGAGCACGATCCGTTCGCTGCAGCTTTCCCGTGACAAGGCCGCCCGTGACCTGTCCTTTACGGTTCTGAAGGCGCCCTATGACGGCGTCATCGGCAATCTGGCGGTGCAGAACGGCGATCTCGTTTCTGTCGGCAAGCGCCTGGCTTCGCTGGTGCCGATGAACGAGCTTTATATCGACGCCAATTTCAAGGAAACGCAGCTTGCCCGCGTCGTACCCGGTTCGAAGGTGCGCGTGCATGTCGATGCCTTTGACGATGCGACGATTGAAGGCACGGTGCAGTCGATCTCGCCCGGTTCGGGCTCGGTCTTCTCCATGCTGCCGCCGGAAAATGCGACAGGCAACTTCACCAAGGTCATCCAGCGCGTGCCGGTTCGTATCGTCTTCTCCAAGGAAGACCTCGCAAAGCACAATCTGCGCGCCGGCCTCAGCGTCGTTGTCGATGTCGATACCCGTACGGCGCCGGAAGGCACCAGAACGGCGCAAGTTAACCCGGAAGCCAAGTAAGGCGCATCGCTGATGCGCCGTTGAGGTCAAGATCATGGCGGCTACGGTTGTCGGTACGGGCGGGGCGTCCATCCCCGCCGATCCCCCGATGGACAGGCGCAGGCTCATCGCGTTCTTCGCGATGGTCTTCGGCATGTTCATGTCCATTCTCGACATTCAGATCGTCTCCGCCTCGCTTGCGGAAATCCAGGCTGGCCTCGGCGCCGGCTCGGATGAGATCGCCTGGGTGCAGACCTCCTATCTGATCGCCGAAGTGATCATGATCCCGCTGTCGGGCACGCTGGCGCGCATCCTGTCCACGCGCGTGCTGTTCGCCACCTGTGCGGCTGGCTTCACCATATCGAGCGCGCTCTGCGCCACCGCCACCAATATCGATCAGATGATCGTGTATCGTGCGATCCAGGGCTTTATCGGCGGCGGCATGATCCCGTCGGTCTTTGCGGCTGCCTTCACCATCTTCCCGCCATCGAAGCGTTCGGTCGTCTCACCGATCATCGGCCTGGTCGCCACGCTTGCACCCACCATCGGCCCGACGGTCGGCGGTTATCTTTCCAATGCCTTTTCCTGGCACTGGCTGTTCCTCGTCAACATCATTCCCGGCATCATCGTCACCATCCTGACTTGGAGCCTGATCGATTTCGACAAGCCGGAAAAGTCGCTCTGGAAGAAGTTCGACTGGTGGGGGCTGATCTCCATGGCGGTCTTCCTCGGCTCGC